>JAFGIA010000440.1 GCA_016929795.1 Anaerolineae bacterium | reverse complement strand
CGAGGGCTTTTTTGACGACGGCCGCCTGCCCACCCGCCACGACCTCGATCCCGCCACCGCCGATCACCCCGTCCTCCTCATGCGCTTCTTCAACACCGACGTGGTCAACTCCACCGCCCTGCGCCTCGCCGGCGTCGACCGCCACACGCCCGATCCCGAGGGCGGCCGCATCGAGCGCGACGCCGGCGGCGAACCGAACGGTCTCCTGCGCGCCAGCGCCAAGAACCTCGTCCGCCGCCTGGTGCCCCGGCCCACCGAAGAAGAGATGATCGCCTCCCTGCGCCTCGCCTGCGCCGAGATGCACCGCTTTGGCATCACCAGTGTCGTCGAGCCCGGCCTGCGCCCCGCCGAGATCCGCGCCTTCCAATCCTTCCACCGCGCCGGCGAGCTGTCGGTACGCATGAACCTGATGCCCAGTTGGCACGGCTTTCACGACGACGAGGAAGAAAGCGCCCTCGACTGCCGCGCCCGTGAGCCGGGCATCTACAGCGGCCTCGGCGACGAATGGCTGCGCATCGGCGCGCTCAAGATGGCCATCGACGGCGGCACCACGCCCCACACCGCCTACATGTACGAGCCCTACGAGGGCGAGACCGAGCTGACCGCCTTTAACCGCCTGCCACTCGACGCCCTGCGCCGCTACTTCCGCACCGCCCATCAGCTCGGCTGGGACGTCGGCATTCACTGTTGCGGCGACCACGCCCAGGACATGGCCGTCGACACCTTTGCCTGGGTGGCCCGCGAGATCCCCCGCCCCGATGCCCGCCACAGCATCATCCACGGCTACTTTCCCACGCCCCACGCCCTCGATCAGATGGCCGCGCACCGCATCGCCGCTGTGCTTCAGCCCACCTTTATCTACTGGGAAGGCGAGCTCCTCTTCCGCGACGTGGGCGAGCGCCGCGCCCACCACTACAAGCCGGCCCGCACCTACCTCGACCATGGGGTCGTCGTCACCGCCAGCTCCGACGTCACCAGCACCGTCTCCGCCAACCCCTTCATCGCCCTCTATGCCCTCGTCACGCGCAAGAACCGCCTCGGCCAGGTCATCGCCCCCCACGAGGCCATCAGCCGCGAGGAAGCACTGCGCGCCTACACAACCGCCGGCACCTGGCTCACCCGCGAGGAGCGCCTGAAGGGCACCCTGGAGCCTGGCAAGCTCGCCGACCTCGTAGTTCTCGACCGCGACTATTTCACCGTGCCCGAAGACGAGATCAAAGACATCCAGGTGGACCTGACCGTGATCCACGGCCGGGTCGTCTGGCAGCGCGACCGTCACGACGAATAAAAACGTAGGGGCGGGGTCCCCCCGCCCTTTGAGCCCAGGCGAAATCTACTTACGAAGGAGTCTAATCATGACCTACAGCCAATGGCCCGACGTCCTGCCCCGGCCGGCCAACCGCGGCCTGGAGCGCCTGCCGGCGATCGATCCCTGGTTCGAGATCCACCGCGTCCGCCCCGGCACCTTTGCCCTGCTCGAGCCGCGCCACTACGAAGAGGTGATCTCCTATCTCATCGTTGGTCGCGAGCGGGCCGTGCTCCTCGATACCGGCATGGGCATCGGCGATATCGAGGCCGAGGTCCGGCACCTCACCAACCTGCCCCTCGTCGTCGTCAACAGCCACGGCCACTATGATCACGTCGGTGGCAACCACCGGTTCGACGAGGTGTGGGCATATGACGATGATGTTGAAGTGGCGCGCATCGAGCGCGGCAAGCCCCGTGCCGAGTGCGCGGAATTCATGCAGCCGGGATGGTACCTCGATCTACCGCCCGGCTTTGACCCCGCAGCCTACGAGATCCGGCCCTGCCGTGTCACGCGCCGGCTGCGCCACCTGGACACGATCGACCTCGGCGGCCGCACCCTGACCGTGCACCACACCCCCGGCCACAGCGCCGGCAGCCTCTGCCTGCTCGATGGGCGCGACGGCCTGCTCTTCACCGGCGACACCTACTATCCCGGCATGATGTACGCCCACTTTGACGACTCGGACCTCGACACCTACCTGCGCTCCCTCGATTACCTGCTCGCCTTGCTCGACCAGGTCGACGGCCTCTGCCCGGCCCACAATGAAGCCCTGCTCCCCCCGGACCGGCTGGGCCAGGTCGCCGCCGGCTTTGCCCGCATCGCCGCCGGCCAGATCCCGTGCGACGTGGAGGAGGACGGGGTCCGCGTCTATCGCCTGCAGGGCTTTGGCCTCACCCTGCCCCCCGCATAGGTGCGCCTCTCCGCACACCTCCCAGAGTCCCCAGCACCGCGTCAAGCGTGCTTTGATGGGTTCGTAGTAGCGGCTGAAGCCGCTTTTCGGCCCATGGCAACCTATCAATTCACGATTGACAGACTACCAGCTTGCGATACCACTGATTTATCATCCTATTCTGTCAATCGCTGGGGCCGGTCCCCGACCGAGCTCCGTCATCAGCCGCCATCCTCTCGCCGGTTGCATAGATTTGATACAAAGAACACAAAAATCGTCTGTTTCTTCTATCCGTGGTACTCTCCCGCACACCGACCTGCTTGGCCACTGGGCACGACTTTTATCATAAACCAGCAGTATCGCCTGCTCGGAGTATCCCCCTGCCGGAGGCCCGAGCTTGCTCGGGGCATCTCCCTGCCGGAGGTCCGAGCTTGCTCGGGGTATCCCCGTCCCCAGGCATAACGCCCGCCACCATCCACCGCCGGCTGGCCGCGCTTCGGACGTTCTATCGCTTCCTGGACGTCGAGACCGACGATCTGTGCCCGGCTGCAATCGGCAAGACGTTGTTGTCGAAAAGTACGCCTTGATGTATAATTGGCCGAAATCTTGGTGAGATTTTGCAACTCGTTGTGCGGATTCAAGTTTTGGCGACAGGGAGCGACGTTACTCGACCCAGGTCAGGACAGGGACCGGTTCAAATTGGATGTGTGCCATGAGGATCTATCTCGACACGTGCAGTATACAGCGTCCTTTGGACAGCAAGACGCAGATTCGGATCATTCTTGAAGCAGATGCGGTTCTGGGCATCCTGACTTTGAGCGAAGTCGGTACGGTGGAGTTGGTGTCATCGGACGCACTGCTCTTTGAAGTGTCACGAACGCCAAACGTCACGCGACAGGAGTATGCGTACGAGGTATTGTCGAGGGCGGCAATCTTTGTTGAGTTGGATGCACAAGTAGAACGGCGTGCGAGAGAGTTGAATGCAGAGAGTATCAAACCATTGGACGCGCTGCATTTGGCATCAGCCGAAGCTGCTGGTGCAAACTTTTGTACCTGTGATGACAGGCTGTTAAAGAAGGCCCAAAGGATCGAAGGGTTGCAAACGAGGGTGCTCTCACCCCTCGAGGTGGTAGAGGAGATCGAAAAATGACGGTGGAAGTGAAGCCATTGGCTGAGGTGACGCAGAAGGCCATCAGGGTGTTGGTCCAGGAGATCGG
>JAFGIA010000439.1 GCA_016929795.1 Anaerolineae bacterium | reverse complement strand
GCCAGGTCTGCATCGATCTCGTTTACTCTGTCCGAGAGACCAAGGGCAGATAGATCGTGTATCTGGGCGCCGTGATCGCGATGGTGTGCGTGCCGGTTACCAGGGTGTCGGCGCAGTTGGTCGCCGTCACTACCAGGTTGTAGGTGCCCACACCGAGCGTCCGCACCGAGCTTGCCGTCATGTCGCCATTGTCCCACAGGTAGGCCATCGGCAGCGTGGCGCCGGACGGTTCGTAGGTGGTGGTAAAGGTGTACACGCCCGGCTCGCCGCTCGCAGGCCCGACGATGGTGATTCCGGTCAGGTCGATGCAGCCCAGGACTGCGGTGGTGGTCAGTAAGCTGGTGGCCGTGGTGGTCGGGGCAAGCTGAGAGGCGATGGTGACGGTGACCGCGTCCCGGTCGCCGTCATCCGCCCCGGAGGGGATATCGACCGCGACGTCCAGCGCGGCGCCCGCATTCGGGCCGAGCGGCCCGACTTGAGCCGGCACCTGGGCCGGCCAGGCGTTTCCGCTTGCCGCGACAGTGAAAGTATCGGTGCAGGTGCCGGTATTGGTGGCCCATAGGGTATAGGTGATCGTGGTGCCCGGCGCGCCTGATTCGGCTGCCACAGCCGGGACGAGCTCCAGCCCGACCTCGCACTGAACGATCACGGCGGTATTGTCTTCTACCTCACCACCATCTGCCCCGCCCCAGGAAGAAGCGTCACGCCGCGGGTTGGCCGCAGCGTCGTACAGCCGCGCCCGGTAGTGTGTGGGAGAGACGGCATCGCCCGGCACATTCACGGTGAGGTCGTTCTCGCCATTGTTTACCGCGCCGTCATACACCAGCTCGCCGTCAGCCTGGTCGCCAAAGGTGCCGTCGCCGTTCCAGTCGAACCAGAGCTGCAGCCAGCGTCCGTCGACGGGTGCACCCTGCACGTCCACGCGGACGGTGCTGGGGCTCGCGAGCACCAGGCCATTGGGGAAGGTGACCCCGTCATCGTTGGCGTCGTCATGCCCGGGCGGGGCAAATTCACTGTCGGCGGTCCATTCGGCGCCCAGGCGCAGCGAGCCGTCGCCGGTGTGCCAGGCGACGCCGTAGCTGTGTGCCAGGTCACTGAAATCCCTGGGCGCACCGCCATCGGCACGGCAAACGATCAGGCTCCAGCCCTGCAGCGTGCCGGTATCACCGCTGGAATCGTCATAGATCCGGAGCGTCCAGGTGCCATTGGCCGGTTTCCCGTCGAGTGTCGCCAGGCTGACCTCGGGCCGGAAGCTGCCGGTAAAGGGCGCGCTGCCACTCGTGATCGGGGTGGCCGCTTCGTCGTCGAGATGGGTGTCGATATAGTTGTTGCCCCCGCTACCATTGTCGGTAGAGAGCTCGACGTGGGTGAGGTCGGGGTGGCGGAGATAGATATCGAGGTGCGCGTCGTAGGTGTGGAGGATCGAGTCGAGGATCACGTCGACATCGGCAACCTCAGAGGTGTCGGGAACGTCGATCACGCTGTTCGTCCAGGATGTGTCGTCGATCGCCCTGGGCACGTCGGTGCTGACGTACGTCACGCACGTGTTGGCGATGGTACGAAAGGCTCCGACGCTCGAGGTCGTGCTCCCGCAGACGTTGAGCGCCTGCACCCGCCAGTAGTAGACTGTGTCCATGGCCAGCGTGCCGGCCGGAGCATAGGTCGAGGCGGTCAGGCCGGTAGCCGAGTCTACAATCGTGTCAAAGTCGGGATCGGTCGAGATCTCGACGTCATAGGCTACCGCACCGGCCACGTCGCTCCAGTCATAGGCGGGCTGGGTGGACACGCCCGTGGCGCCGTCGGCCGGCAGGAGGAGTGTCGCCACATCAGGCACGGCCGTGAACAGGTTGAGCACGACGCTATCCTGGTGGGTCGAGGAACCGTCCACCGCGCCGTCGATGGTGATGTTGTAGGTGCCGGCGGCCGCGCTGCCCGTGTCGCCGACGGTAAAGGTGCTGTCGCCGGGTGGCGTGAGCGAGTTCGGGTCGAACGATGCGGTCGTGCCGGCCGGATGGCCGGTCGCGGCCAGCGTCACGGTGTCCGTGAACCCGTTCAGACTGTCCAGCGTCACGGTATAGACTGCATCGTCCGGGGCGCAGACATCCAGGGCATCGGGCGAGACTTCCATGCTAAAGTCGGCCAGGCCGCACTCGTCGAACTTGAACGCGGCGATGCGGGTCTGCCCGCTGCCACCGTATTCGGTGGTGTACCAGAAGGTGCAGCCGTCGGCCGGGTCCACGCCAATGCCAGAATAGTCGCCCCACCGCTCGTTGTCCGTGTTCGAGTTCGTGGCGTCCCAGATCGGGATGTCATAGTAGGGCATGGTGCCCAACGGGTCAGAGGCGCGGCGGCCCGAGTAGTAGATGGAGGGATAGTAGGGCACCTGGCTGCCGGTACGTGTGTAGCCGACGGCGATGTTGCCGGAGCTGTCCATGGCCGCGCTGCACACGCTGCGGTGGACGTCGGCCAGGCCGTCGCCCACTACACCTTCCTGGTAGTTCACCCAGCTCCCAGAGCCCGGCGGAGTGCGGCGGATCTCGAACCAGTGGACCGCGGCGTGGTCGGTGCCGTCCACGTCCTCGGCAAAGCAGCCGACCAACGTCTCGTGCGTGCCAAAGTTCCGGTACTGCAGCGGGTAGTGAATCGGCTCGCGAATCGGGTCCAACTGTTGCGACGTGCCCGGCTGCGGCATGCAGCTCCAGTCGCTGCCTGTCCCGCACAGCGTCTGATCCCAATCGGTGAGCTGGATGCCCGGGAGCGAGGTCAGGGACGAGTTGCCCGGGGTCGTCCAGTCCACGTCGAGCGCCCACATCTCCATCAGGTCGCAGTTCGGGCAGGAGCCGCCGTGGATCTCGGTGTCGCGCGGGCGCAGATAGTAGGCGGGCGAGCCGGCCGGCGGCGGATCGCCTTCCATTGTGGCCGGCACGGTCAGTTGGAAGCCGAATCCAGGCAGCTCGCCGATATTGAACGTCTGCATGGTGGCCGCCTGCCCATTTAGCATCTTGGTTCGCTCCAGGACGATGACCGTCCCACCGTTGTTTGCCCCCATATAGTAACCATCAGGCCACACGGCGTACTTGGGATAGTCCTGCATACCACCCGGCGGGTTAAAGGCATAGGCCCACCACTGGCCGGTGGGGTCCGGCGTGGCAGACACATAGACGCACAGCGTGTTCGCACTGCTGTCGAACTCGGCGATCATCCAGCGGTCGGCCAGCTCGTCGTATTGGATAATAGGATCGCAATAGCCATTGTTGCACGGCGCGCTTGTCGCCAGGCTTTCCATGAGGAACTGGGCCATCTGGATGCCGCTCTTGCCATACACCGTGACGCGCGACCCGCCAGGGCCGTTGTCGCCCTGGAGAAAGTGGTTCGGCCCTACGTCGCCTGTGTCGTCGGGTGGTGAGGAATTGCTCTGGATGCCTGCAAAGTTGAGGATTGGAATCGTAAAGTCGTCCGGCGTGGGCGCCTCGACACTCGCCTGCAAGTCTGCCAACGGGTTGCCGTGGGGCGGCATCTGGATGTCCGGGCCGATAAAGCCGCGGTCGTCGCGCTGCGCGGGCTCCCGATCCAGGGTTGGCAGGTCGGGCTCATTCGGCAGATCCCGCACCGCTATGCTGAGAGTGGGGGTGTAGGGTCCACTGACGGTGACGGTATAAGGCAGGGTCTCGGCGCTCCCCAGGTGGGCGATCGCTCCTCCGGCGGCGCGCGCGGCAGAGCCGACTGCTGGCGGCTGGTACGAAAGGGTCCACACCAGAGCGACCCCCACGAGCACGAGGGCCAGGCTGCCACTGAATACTCTCCATCTTGACTTCATAAGGTCTCCTCGTCGAGCATATTTTGTTTTGCAAGAGCATACATTCTACCACATCCGCGCAGAGCTGCAAGTTGCGGCGGGCTACCGTAACGCAATCCTCTGGATTGCGCAAGCCCACAACCCTCCGATAGACTCCTGGTCGCCCGCCTATCGGTCACTCTGGAAGTAAGGCAGTGTCATAGAGATCGCGGTCTGTGCGGCCTCGAGCACCGATACCTGCCCATAGAAGGCGCGCTCGATCTCGCGGCTGGCGGTCTCTTCGATGCGCGGCCACTCGGGCAGCAGTGGCACGCGCCGCAAGAGCGGGATGGCATCCAGAAAGACGTGGCTGCTGGCCGGCAACTGCTGCGGGTCGAGGAAAGCAGGTGACTCGGCGACCTGGCGCAGTGAGGGCACGGTGCGCCCGGTGCCGGCCATCAGCGTCTGGCCTTCCATGGAATTGGCAAACTCGATCAGGGCCCAGGCCGCGTCCTTGTCGCGAGCACTCGCCGCCAGGCAGTAGGCGTCGCTGTGCAAAATTCCGGCG
>JAFGIA010000438.1 GCA_016929795.1 Anaerolineae bacterium | reverse complement strand
TGGGGTGTGTGCGCTGCCCGCACACACCCCAACTCCCCCCCTTTATCGAGCTGATACGCCAGTAGAGATGAACCATGAGTGACAGAGTCGAATCAGTACAGGTCTCGATCGGCACGGCCGGGGTACTTGGCCTGGCAAGCGTGACCATGGACGCAGCGCCAACCACAGCCTACCTGCTGCTTGGCGGGCGGTGCCTCATGAACTGCGCCTTTTGCACCCAGGCGCGCAGCAGCCAGGCATCTGCGGAGCGGCTGTCGCGCGTCACCTGGCCCTCATTCAGGCTCGACCAGGTGACCGTGTCCCTGGCAGAAGCGGTGGAATGCGGGGCGCTTCGGCGCGCCTGCCTGCAAGTGACCTTTGGCGACGACGCATTCCGGCAGGCGCTGGTTGTGCTGCGCGCGGTGCGCGCGGTGTGCGACGTGCCGTTCGACGTAGCGATCCTGCCGCGTGACCTGCACGAGGTGCGCACCCTCGTCAAAGGGGGTGCCGACCACGTTGGCTTTGGCCTCGATGCCGCGTGCGAGCGCGTCTTTCGCGACACCAAGAGCGGAAACTGGCATCGGAGCCTGGCGCTGATCGAGGCCGTGGCCCGCGACATGCCAGGGCACGCCGCGCTGCACCTGATCGTCGGCCTGGGTGAGACCGAGGCCGAGATGGTAGAGCGCGTGCAGTGGGCCCACGACCGGGGTGTGACGGTGGGGCTCTTTGCCTTCACCCCTGTGCGCGGTACACACCTGGAAAGCCGCCAGCCGCCGCCCTTGTCGACCTACCGGCGCATGCAGATGGCGCGCTGGTTGGTGACCCACGACCTGGCGCGTGTGGAAGAGATGACATTCGACCCAGGGGGTAGATTGATTTCCTTGGGAGCAGAGCTGCCGGCAGGCGGCGAGGCATTTCGCACCTCCGGCTGCCCCGATTGCAACCGGCCCTTCTACAACGAGCAGCCCGGCGGCACCATGTACAACTATCCGCGCCCCCTGACCGGGCAAGAAGCCGAGCGGGCCGTACAAGAGATGGAGTTAGAGTCCAGGTGCTAAGAGATGGCTCCTGACAGAACTGGCCCGGACACAGGTCATTACCCACGCGCCACGTGGCGCCTGCTGGTGCACACAGAGGCAGATGGTGCAACCAACATGGCCATCGACGAAGCCATCCTCGAAGCAGTAGTGGCGGGCCAGAGTCCACCGACGATCCGGTTTTACCAGTGGTCACCCCCCTGCCTCAGCCTTGGCCGCAGCCAGCCCTTGACCGGCGTCGACCTGGCAGCCTGCCGCGCCCACGGGGTAGACGTAGTGCGCCGCCCGTCAGGCGGGCGGGCCATCCTGCACACCGACGAGCTCACCTACTCGGTTGCCCTGCCCACTTCCGATCCGCGTGCAGGGGATGGGGTGGTGGACGGCTACCGCCGCCTGAGCGAGGGGCTGCTCGCTGGCTTGGAGCGCCTCGGCGCAGTGTCAGTCCAGGCGACCGGGCACCGGCCCGGGCAGGCAAGCCCATCGGCCATCTGTTTCGAGACCCCCTCGCAATACGAGATCACGCTGGGCGGACGCAAGCTGGTAGGCAGCGCCCAGTGGCGGGCGCGTGGTGGCGTGCTGCAGCATGGCACACTGCCCCTCCGTGGCGACCTGGGCCGCATCGTGGCCTACCTGGCCCTTGACCAAGAGGCGCGCGTATCCGAGTACGCCTCCCTTCACTCGCGCGCCCTGACGCTGCAGGAGGCATTGAACCGCCCTATCCTCTTTGCCGAGGCAGTCACTTGCCTGGCCCGGGGATTTGGTCAGGTACTGAACCTGGAGCTCCAGGAGGGGAGCCTGGCGGTGCGTGAGCAGGAGGCAGCCGCGCTGCTGCGCCGCACGCGCTATGCCTCGCCGGGCTGGACCGAACGGGTAGAGTAGGGCACCACTCAGTATCACCTCAGTCATAAATATAATAACAAATTGACAAATACGGCCTCCCATGGTATAATCTTGTTGTACGTATCTGGCCGGCGCAAGAATGCGTTCGTCGACGCAGAGCCTCCGATGAGTAAGCTCGGCTGCCTGGCAAAGGAAGGAAGAACATGCAAAGCACTCGCCAAGAAATGCTGAACATACTGCACGAGGAAAAGCAGGCGACGGTCGAAGACCTCGCCGAGCGCCTCGAACTGACGCCGATGACCATTCGGCACCACCTCAACGTGCTCCAGGCACAGAACCTGGTAGTCGCCAACAAAGTGCGGCGTTCCAGGCGCGTCGGGCGGCCGCGCCTGGTATACACCCTCACCGACGCAGCCGACGATCTCTTCCCCCACGGGTACGGCGAGCTCGCCAGGCACCTCCTGGCCGAGGTGAAAGAGCTGGTAAGCGGCGACGAGACAGACGCCATCTTTCGTAGAATGGCCGAGAGGATCGCGAGCGAGGCACCGCCCCGAGAAGAGGGACAGAGCTTTCAAGACCGGCTGGAGCAGGTGTCCGCGTTCCTGGAGGAGCAGGGCTTTTTGAGCCGGTGGGAAGAGACGGACGAGGGATACATGCTCACCAACGTCAACTGCCCCTACCGGCAGGTATCGCGCCAACACGACGAGGTGTGCATCCTCGACACAGAGCTGATCCGCACCCTGCTGGATGTCGAGCCCCGGCGGTTGACCAGCATGCGCCAGGGCGATGCCACGTGCAGCTTCTTGTTGGTGCCCCACGACGAGACGGGGAAAACCAATTAGCCAATAGCCAGCAGCAAACCTCCTTGCTGCTGGCTATTACTTGATCGATTGCCAGGTGCCCTCGCCCGCGTAGCGATAAAGGCCGCCCTGGTAGGGCACAGCATATATGAGCCCGTCGTCGGCATAGGCCGGCGAATACGTCACCTGCCGCAACCCCTCCGGTGGGAGCCCGCTCGAGGCCCCCAGCCACCCCTCTCCGCCGTCGTGCGACAGGTAGACATTTCCACCCAGGTTCCAGGCCAGCAAGGTTCGATCCTGCTCAAAAGTGGGCGAGATCTCGAGATGCACCTCGTCAAAGGGCGTCCATGGTGCCGCCGGCAGCGCCTCCCACGACGCGCCCCGATCCGCCGAGCGGTATGCACGATTCCCCTGGACCAAGTACACGATCCCGTCCCTCTCATAGGCCGGTGAAAAGACACCCTGCACATTCCCAGGGTCAAGCTCCAGGACGGCACGCCACGTCTCTCCGGCATCAGAGGAACGGTAGACGGTATCTCCCACCCGCGTCAAGGCCACCCCGTCGCTGCCGAAATCGGGCGAGAAGGTAAGAGCTGGCAGCCGGTAGCCAGCGCCCGGCGCGACGCCCATCGGCGGCGTGCCCGCGGGCCAGGGCCCACCCACCCCCTGCCACGTATCGCCCAGGTCGGTAGAACGCCACACCGCATAGCTCTCGGTGCGCACAAAGAGCGTGCCATCCCGATCGAACGCCGGCGACATGTCAAAAGCAGCCAACTGCCATTCGCCCGGCGGGCCGATCTCCGCCCACGGTCCACCGCTGGCGCTACGTAGCGGCTTGCCCTGCGACACCGCGACGAACGCTGTCCGGTCTCGCGCAAAAGCAGGGGAAAAGGTGACATCGTCGGCAATCGCGGGCGCCGGCAGCGGCGGTAGAGGTTCTGTCCAGGTATGCCCTTCGTCGGTCGACACAAATATCGACGAGCCCACCGCCTGCCCGGCCAGCAGGCGCAGCGAGCCATCCTCTCCCCTCTCCAGGCCTGTCACCGCCGCGCCAGCCGGCAACCCGCCCTCGACGGCAGCCCACTCACCTCCCGGTGTGTAGCGATACAGCCCCAGCGGAGTCGCCGCCAGCACCTCGCCCGACGGCAGTACCACTAGCGCCTCAAGCATGCCCAATGGGTGCCGCTGTGGATAACCGGTGGCTGCCCAGGTGAGGCCTGCATCGGGCGAAAAGAGCACACCTGCCATCTGGTTCACCGCATAGAGGATACGCACTGTCGTCGCCGTCTCTTCACCCCCCTGAAAGTTCGGCGGCAAGGCCAGGCCATCAAATTGGATCTCGTCCAGCGGGGGCAGCCCTGGCGCTTCCCAGCGTAGCCCCTCGACACCCTGGCGGCTGACCTGCCCCGCCCTGTCAAGCCCCACAAAAGCCAGGCCATCGGGCGCCAGCTCGAGGCTCACCGCAGACTGTAACGCCGCGTCGGCCAGCCGCTGCCACGTCGCGCCCCCATCTGTCGTGCGCCAGATCTCTCTCGCTTCGCCCGGGGGACTGGGCTCCCAGAAGAAATAGACACTGTTGCCGCCGCGATCGCCAGGTGGGAGACAAAGGCGAGGCGAGCCATAGCCATCGATCAACAGGCCAGCGCTGACCGGTTCCCACTGATCGCCGCCATCCCCCGAGCGGAGCAGGCCGGCGTGCCCAAACCAGCCATACAGCGTCTGGCTCACCGCATAGTCGGGCGCGAGCGCCAGCGATGCTGCGCCCCTGTCCAACACCTGGCTCCATGTCTCGCCGCCATCCGTCGAGCGGTGGAGGCCCTGGTGGGCGACATAGAGCGTCTGGTCGTCGCCGTACGTCGGCGACACGGCGATCAACCCGGGCGCTTCGTAGCCAGCCTCGGCCGGCAGGTAGCGGTCCGCCAGCGGTTCCCACGTCTCGCCCCGGTCCGTCGACCGGTAGAGGCCCTGGTTGCGTGTCAGCGCCAACAGGGTGCCGTCGGTGGCAAAGGCCGGCGAGATAGCCAGATCGACGATCGCCAGGTCATCGAGGCCGTCGTTGGCCATGCGCCACGCGCGGCCGCCCGTGTCCGACTTCCAGACGCCCAGGTTCCCACTGCCGCCCACGGCCTGTGCCACAAAGAGAATATCGTCGTCGTCAAAAGCGGGCGAGATGGCCAGGTGGCCCACGCCACCCGCCGGCAAACCACTGCCGAGAAAGTACCAACTGCGCCCCCCGTCATCAGACCGGTAGAGATCGCCCGCCAAGATCGAATCGGTGCCGGGTGCGACATAGAGACGCGAGCTCGCCTCCACCGACAGAGGTGCCCGCACCGGCGGCGCGTCCCCGGGCAGGTCCCCCCCCGTCGCCGACCAGATCTGCACGCGCCCGTCCCCTGTCGCCAGGTAGAGAAGGTGGCGCTCCCTGTCCAGCGCGCGCAAGCTAAACCCGCCAGGGATCGGCACACTCCCCACCACATCCAGATCTGTCGCATCGATGAGCACCAGGTGTCCATCGTTCTTGTCGTCAGAAGTAGCAAGATAGACCATATCGAGGCTGGGATCGACGTACAGGGGGCCAAACAGGGCGTCGATCCGGTCCGCATATTCGCGCCCGTCGACGAGCAGGCTGGTGGAGCGTTGATCCATGCGGATGCGCGACACATACGCGCGGTCGCTCGTCGGGTCGACCTCGAGATAGATCGGGCTCCGCTCCAAATCCTCGAAAATGCGCTCGTACGTGTCGGGCGCATAGACGTGCAAATAGTTGCCATTGTTCGAGCCGGGGACGCCATTGTTAATCAGTACCAGCAACTGCCCGCTGTCGGGATCGACCACCGCACCGACGGCGGCCGGGTTGGGCGAAAAGCCCGGGCTCTGCGGCAAAGTATCCGCGATCGCCATCGTGGTCGTCAGGGTAGCGAGACTGGCGACATAGACGCCGCTGCGCACAAGATAAAAAGTATCGTCGTGATACGGGTCGGCGACAGGCACAGCCATCGTGTCGATCGTGCCGATCAGATCCAGGCTATCTGCATCCACGATGCGCACCTGGCTGGCGCCGCTCCCTCCCGTGTAGTAGCGGCCGTGGTAGCTATCGACGGCGATCTCACCCCCACCCTCCAGCAGTGCCACCTCGCGGCTGCCATCGCTTTCGAGCACGTGCAGGCGCCCGGCACTGTCGGTAATGAGCAACTTGCCGCGGGCAGCGTCGGCAGCAACATCGACCAGCGTCACGGCCGTTGGCAGCACGCCCGTCACCGACCGCCCCTCTGGTTCAATGACCGCGAGACGATCCGCGTAGGTCAGGCTGGCAAACAGGCGCCTGCCGGCAGGGTCCCAGGCCACCCGCCCCGGCGCGTGCTCCAGATCCACCACGCGCTCCACGGTGCCCCTCTCCAGGTCGCGGACCAGCACCCCTTCCTCGTCGTAGGCATCCCGCGTGAAAAACAGCCGCCCACCCACCGCATCGAGGGCCAGGTAGGTGTGCTGGGTCCATTCGCCGAGAGCCGACTCCTCGAGCCGGTTGCCGTCGGCATCGAGCACCCACAGAAGATTCTGTTCCCCATCGTTCAGGGTGACAAACACCTGTTGCCGGCCTGTGGCGGCGAGCAGATCGTCAGGCCCGCCAGGCAGAGGCACGGAAAAGAGCCAGGTGAGGGTTGTCGCGTCAAACCCCGTCACTTCATAGCCGCCCCCCACTTTTTCGTGGGCCAGGTAGAGGCGCGCGGCAGCCGGATCTATATCCAGGGCCAGGCAGCGAGATGCTTCGAGCGCCGTCTCAGCCAGGGGCGCGTAGGTCTCGGCATCCAGCGCGCGCAGGCTGCCCGGCCCGGCGGCGTACACGATCCCCGCGTCCTCGTCCAGTGCCAGGCGATCGACACCGTCGAGCGTGTGCACCGTCTCCAACGTCGCGGCCTCGAGCACAGTCGCGCTGGTGTCTCCCGGGTTGAGGGCGTATACCCTGTCGCGAACCCTATCCACCAGCAGATCGCCGTCAGCGTATCCATCAGGCCCCGTCTCGACGACGTCGATCACCTCTTCCGTCTCAAGCTCCACCACAGTCACGGTCCCTGGATCGCTGCCGTAGGCGCCCTGGGGGTGCGTGCGCACATAGAGCCGGCCCAGGTCGGGATGAACCGCCATCGCGCGTGGGCCATAACTGTTGCCGGCAGCCAGCCCCAAGTTGAGGGCAGCCAGGGGCTCGGGCCAGGGCGAATCAGCACGCCCCACTGGAGGAGGCGTGGGCGAGGCCGGCGGCGGCGTAGCCTCGGCGCGGCGGGTGGCGGCGGGCGTCGGGGCCGGCGTGCCCTCCCCAGGGGCCACGGGCGTTGTCGCGGCGGGCAAGGCCTGCACGCCCGTTGGGGCCACGGCCACCGTGGCAGAAGGGGATGGCCTCGGCGCCGCCGTCTGTGCGCAAGCGGCCAGGAAAAAGACAACCAACAGCCGTTGGACCAATCTCATCCAGCGCATAACCAGCCTCCGCAATCATGCTGGAGCACACGACAAAAGCTCGGGCACGCCCGGCTCTCATCTAGGACGCCTGCCCCTTCCAATCCGCTCCGCTGTGGCCTGATCTCCGGCCTGGCGCTTGATCGCTGGCTGGCCCTGCCGCTCTATGGCCCTATGAAATCGAGCCAGGTGACCTGGTTCGCCCCGGCACCGGTGCAGTTTTCCGTGATAGAGATCGAGATCGGCGTGGAAAGATATGTGCACTTGAACGCCGTGAGCACATCCTGCATGGCACACGTTTCCGGCCGGACGACGGCCACCTTGAATGTGCCAGGCGGCAGGTTGCTGAGGTTAAAGGCGTACTTACCATCCGCCTCCGACTGCGTCACAATGCCCACCCACGTGTCCGACCAGACCCCGATCGACACACCGCCAAAGCCCGCTCCACTTTCATGTTTCACATATCCCTCGATCCCTCTGTAACCATCGCAGCGCGCGGACCCTCTCACCACGGTCGCCGAAAACGATGGCGCCGGGGTCTTGGTCGGCTGCGGCTTGGACGTCGCGGTCGGGGGGCTGGTCGGGCGGGCCGTCGGGCGGCGGGTGGCAGTGGGCGGCGTCGTCGGCGTCGGCGTGTCTGTCGGCGGCGTGGTCGGCGACGGGCTCGGGGGTTCTGTGGGCAGTGGCGTGTCTGTCGGCAGCGGCGTGTCCGTGGGCCGCGGCGTGGGCGTCGAGGTGCTGGTGGGGGTGGCCGTGGGCGTCGGCGTGTTGGTGCTCGTCGCCGTGTTGGTGACGGTAAAGGTTGGTCGCAGCGTGCGCGTCGGTGCGGCAGTGGCGCGCACGATCGGGCGCAGCGCCAGGTCATTCGCCGAGCACGCCAGGAGCACCAGGCCCACGGCCATGGCCACAAGGATGATCAAGCGCTTGTTCATAAGCCTCTCATTGTCCTCCAGGTTCGCCTCCATTATAGCGGGCTTGAAGGCTTTTGGCAAACGCCTGCTCAACGTTCGGCGCATCCCCCTTGTTGGGTGTGTGCACAATCCCCCAGGAACTTTTCCACCGCTTTGCACACCTCTTCTGGATCCAGCAACCAGCCAAAAGGATGATCCCAGCCATTGACCTGTGCGATCTCTGCGTGCTCTGCCAGGGCTGCCAACCCTTCCATCGCCGCCTTCTCCTGCTCGTTTGCAAGCACATCTTCCCCTGGCACCATCAGCACAGGACATTTCACCCTTCCGTAATAATCCTCAAAGCGCGCCTGGAAATAGTGTCCCATATACTCTATCATGGCCTGCTTCCGAACGCCTTTGGCATACTCTCCTTCGTCTACCCGGTATGCACCATACCGTTCCATCGCTTCGACGTACTCATTCCAGTAGCCATACTTTTCCAGCGCCTGGTGGCTATTCTCCACCGCGGCATCTACCGACGGGAAGAGGGTCTCCGGCCGGCTTTGCATCCTTTCCAGTTGGCCGGCTACGTACTCCTGAAAATCCGCCTCCGAGCCCTCCCAGGCGCTATACGGGCCATACTCACTCGACAGCGCGCCATCACACACCAGCGAGAGCACCTTTTCGGGGTAATGGGCCGCCAGGGCCAGCCCCACCTCTGCACCCAACGAGCTGCCGACGATATGTGCACGCTCGAGCTCGAGCTGCTCCATCATCTCGGCGACATCCCGCGCCATGTCATCCACGTGATAGCCCGTTTCTGGCCTGTCTGACCTGCCGTGCCCCCGCAGATCGACGAGTATCAGGCGGTAGCGATCCTGAAAATAGGGGATCACCCGCTCCCACATCATCAGGTTGGCACCGCTAAAGTGGAGAAAAACGATCGCTTCTCCCTGCCCACCTTCCCGGATCTGCAATTCAAGATCATCCACCTTCACACGTATCTCTTCCATCTTGGCCTCCAGCGAAATAGTCGATGCGCCTATTGTATCACAGAACCTTCAACGTGCAAGCCCCGATGCCAATGATTGTTTCCATTTTTTTTGGTTCTCTCCCCCCCCCCCCCCCCCATTCC
>JAFGIA010000069.1 GCA_016929795.1 Anaerolineae bacterium | reverse complement strand
GCTGCACGGCTTTCCCAAGCTCGAGGGTCTGGCGCAGAGGCTCGACCTGATCGCAGCCGAGATCCGTGACAGCGACGCGGACATTGTCTGCCTCCAGGAGGTGCCCTGGACTCCGGCTGTGGGCAACGGCGCCGAGTACCTGGCAGCGCGCACCAACCTGAACTATCTGTACGGGCGCGCGAACGGCAACAGGCGGGCGATCCTGTTCGAGGAGGGAGAGGCGATCCTGAGTCGCTACCCACTGCGCGACGCCGCGCTCGTCGAGCTGGAGCCGCGGGCCGGTTTCTTTGAGCACCGCGTGGTGCTGCACGCTACGGCAGAGACCGGGTGGGGCGACGTGGGCGTGTTTGTGACGCACCTGACGGCGGGGGACGCCGAGATCAACAGGCGACAGGCGGCGGCACTGCAGGCGTTCGTCGAAGCGACGGCGACAGGGCCGGCGATCGTGGCAGGCGATCTGAACGCGAAGGAGGAAACGCCACAGATCGAGGCGCTGGCGCAGGCGTGGGTGGACAGCTACCGCTTCGCCAACCCCGGCGACGCGGGGCCGACTTGCTGTGTCGACGACCTGGGTGACGAGACGGAGGCGCTGGAGAAACGGATCGATTACCTGTTCCTGGTCCCCGGCGCGAGTGAAGGTGTCTGCGTTGCTTCGAGCGTACGGGTGATGGACCGGGCGGTGCAGGTGGCGGACAGATGGCTGTGGGCGTCAGATCACGCCGGGCTGCTGACGACGATCGAGATGGCGATCGGGCCTGCGAGAGGGCAAGGAGTGGATGAATGACGACAGAGGTGACCGGGGCGCCGGGAGACGGTGGATTGCCAGCGGAGGCCCGGGCGCGCTTGATCGAGGCACACCAGCTGGCAGAGGAGGGACGGCTCGGTGCCGCGGCCGACAAATGCCGGCGTGCGCTGGAGCTGGTGCCGAGCTGGGCCGAGGCGCACACGCTGTATGGGTGGGTGCTGGAGGAGATGGGGTTCGAGGCGAAGGCACAAGCTGCTTACGACCGTGCCACGGCGCCCGGCACTGTGTCGTTTGGCATCGCACAGGCGCCAGACCCGGAGGCGGAACCGGGTGCAGGCACCGCGCTCGGGGAGCCGCGCGACAGGCCGGTACACCTTCTGGATGCGGCACAGGCCGCATGGGAAGCGGGCAAGCCGGGCAGCGCGCTGCGCGCGTGCGCGTCGGCGCTCGCCGCTGACCGCGATTGGGCAGAGGCGCACTATCTACGCGGGCAAATTCTGGAGGAGCTGGGCGACCGGGAGGGCGCGCAAGCAGAGTACCTGGAAGCAAGCCTACTCGAGCTCGAAGCTGAGGATATCCCGGACGAGCGTAGATCGGAAGGCGACACGTTCTCCGGGCTCGTCGCGATCCGGATCTTTGCCTTTCCAAGCGAGGCCGAGATCGCACGCGGCCGCCTGGAAGCCGACGGGATCCCGGCGGTGGTGACCGGCACCGATATTGCCACGGCACACTGGATGCTGTCGAACGGCACGGGAGGCGTCAAGCTGTGCGTGAGGCGGGAGGATGCCCGCGATGCGCTGGCGGTATTGAATTGGGATCAGGACGTGATCGAGCCGGACGTGCACTGCCCGGCGTGTGGATCAGGCGACGTGAGGCACGAAAAGTACGACATGCGGCGGGTGCACCTGGCGATCATGCTCAAGCTCCCGCTCCGCGTGAAGAAGGAACGGTGGACGTGCCGGCGGTGTGGGGCAAACTGGAAGGAAGAGGTAGGATAACATGCAACGTGAAGTGAACCCGGGTGTACTGCTCGACGAGCGGGGCGAGGTGGCACAGGCGGGATGGAGCCGGCAGCCGGTGCTGGACTGCAACCTGGAGAACGCGGCGTTCTACCGGGTGCGGGCGTTGCAGCGGCTGCGGGTGAAGCGGTGGGATTATTACGGGCTGACGACGCCGACGCACTATTTTTCATTCACCCTGGCCGACCTGGGGTACGCGGGGCAGGTGTTCGCGTACGTGGTCGATTTCGAGGGGCGGCGGCACCACGAGGAGACGCTAACGATCCCATTCGGGCGGGGCATCGAGCTGCCGCGCAACAGCACCGAGGACGCGAGCCGATTCGACAACGGTACGGTGCGGATCGAGTTCACGCCCGAGCCGGAGGCACGGCAGCTGTCTGTGTCGTGGTCCGGCTTTGAGGGGCAGCGCCTGGCAGCGGAAGTGACGATGGCGATGCCGGCGGGGCACGAGTCGATGAACGTGGTGATCCCGATCGCCGGCAAGCGCTTTTACTTGAACAGGAAGGTGAACTGCCTGCCGGCGGAAGGGTGGGTGGAGTACGCGGGCGAGCGGTTCGAGATCCGGCCCGACGAGTGCCTGGGCAACCTGGACTGGGGGCGCGGTGTGTGGGAGTACCGCTCGTTCTGGGTGTGGGCGAGCGCGTCGGGATTTCTGCCGGATGGGCGCACACTGGGGCTGAACCTGGGGTTCGGGTTCGGGGATACGAGCGCGGCGACAGAGAATGCGGTGATCATCGACGGCCGGGTGCACAAGCTGGGCGAGGTGCGCTTAAACTATGACCCGGCTGATTTCATGCGCCCGTGGCGGATGGAGAGCCCCGACGGGCGGCTCGACCTCGAGTTTGTGCCGTTCTACGACAGGACGGCGCAGACAAACCTCGTCGTGATCACGAGCGAGGTGCACCAGATGTTCGGACGGTACCAGGGCAGGGTGAAGGCCGACGACGGCAAAGAGATCGCGGTGACCGGGCTGGTGGGGTTCGCGGAGGAGCACCACGCCAGGTGGTAGATTGGGGATTGTTAGATTGGTAGATTGATCCGGGTCGGATCAATCTACCAATCTACCGATCTACCGGATCACACAGATTCCGCGAGCATCGCCAGGAGCTGCTCGCGCTGGGCGGCGTACCGCTGATCCTGGAACAGGCGTTTGCAGTCTTGGATCTTGGCCTGGCCGGTGGCAACCTTGCCGGCAAAGACAAAGCAGGAAGAGGCGCCGCAATCCTTGCAGTCGTCCTCCTTCGGAAGTAGCTT
>JAFGIA010000437.1 GCA_016929795.1 Anaerolineae bacterium | reverse complement strand
CCATAGATGATCTGGCTGAGCACCTGGTTGTCGAACACGAAATCGTCCGAGTTGTGGTCGAGGGGCAGCGCTTCGAGCAGCTCGCGCGTAAAGCCGCGATAGCCGGTGTGATACTCGGACAGCTTGTAGCCGATGACGAGGTTCTGAAAGGCCGTCAGGAAGCGGTTCGAGACATATTTGTACAGCGGCATACCGCCCTTCCTGGCACCCACCCCGAGAATGCGCGAGCCAAGCACGCAGTCGAACAACCCTTCGGCCAGGAGCGAGGCCATGGCTGTGATCAACAGCGGCGTGTACTGGTAGTCGGGGTGGAGCATGATCACCAGGTCGGCGCCAAGCCCCAGTGCCGTTTTATAGCACGTCTTCTGGTTTCCGCCGTACCCGCGGTTCTGACGGTGAATGACCGTCCGAATGCCGAGTCGAGACGAAAGCACCGCGGTGTGATCCTGGCTCGCATCGTCGACGAGCACGATCTCGTCTACAATGTCGTGCGGGATCTCGGCGTACGTCTGACACAGCGTCTTTTCGGCGTTGTAGGCCGGCATCACGACGACAACCTTTTTGCCCTTGATCATGACGCTCTCCCCCAATGGACTGCCACGTCCACGATCCTCGATCCTGACTGGTGTGCATATTATAGGATAGCCAGCCACTTCTGTCAAACAGGTCAACCGATGCACAGGGGCCCGGCGTGCCCGTGCCGCAATCCTCCGGATTGCGGCGGGTCACAACCAAGCTGTAGTTGAGATACAGGCACAGATGCCGAACTGGGGATTCCTCCCTCGCAATGACAACGACTGGGCAACGGCCATGGCAGCATCGGCGGTCAAGATTGCGCATTTGGCCGATTAGGGGTAAAATGCTTCAACATCTGAGAGGACGCACCGGGAAACGCGTCGGCGAGGACAGACATTGGATCGGCACGCAGTCGTCATCCCAACGTATAACGAGCGAGAGAACATTGTGCTCCTGATCGAACGCATCACCGCCCTGGGTCTCGACTCTGAGGTCTGGGTCGTGGACGACAACTCGCCCGATGGCACAGGCGCGCTGGTCACCGCCATCGCTGCCAGGCAGCCGCAGGTGCACCTGCTCCACCGCCCTGCCAAGCTCGGCCTCGGCACCGCCCACATCGCCGGCATGAAAGCTGCCCTCGCCGCCGGTAACCAGGCCATCGTCACGATGGACGCCGACTTTTCGCATGACCCGTGCTACCTCCCCGATCTGCTGGCCGGGCTGGAGCAGTACGACGTCGTCATCGGCTCGCGCTATGTGCCTGGCGGCGGCACGCGCTACTGCACGCTGCCGCGCAAGGCGCTGAGCCGCGGAGCCAACCTGATTGCACACGTGGCGTTGGGCCTCGACGCGGGCGATGCCACCGCCGGGTTTCGCGCCTACCGGCGTGCCGTGTTGCAGTCGATCCCCCTCGACGACATTGTGTCGAATGGCTACTCGTTCCTGATCGAGATGCTCTATCGCTGCCAGCGGCAGGGCTGGCAGATCGGAGAGGTGCCGATCACCTTTGAAAACCGCCAGCGAGGTACCTCGAAAATCTCGCGCGCCGAGATCCTGCGCGCGATGCAGACCGTGTTCCGGCTTGGGCGAGAAAGGCTCGCAGCCCGATGGAACGGGCCGCCGCCAGAGTCACAGCACGAGAGAAGCTGATGCGCCCCACACTCCGGCGCGCCGCCACCGGCCTGACGACCCACAAGCTGCTGGTCGCCATCCTGTTTGTGGCCATCGCCGCTATGGCCGTGCGCCAGCCAACCGACACTGACACGTGGTGGCACCTGAAGAGCGGCCAGTTGATGTGGCAGCAAGGAGAGATCCTGCGCACCGACCCCTTTTCGCACACCGTCGCCGGCAAGCCGTGGATCGATCACGGCTGGCTGGCACAGATCGCCCTATGGGCAGTCTATACCCCACTCGGGCTGCCGGGCCTGGCCCTCCTGCTCGCCGCACTCGTCACCGCCGCCTTTTTCCTCGTCTACCGCCAATGTCCCGGCCAGCCCTTCATCGCCGCTTTGGCCACACTCCTCGGCACGGTCGCCTCGTCGGTGATCTGGGCCATCCGCCCGCAGAGCTTTTCCTTTCTCCTCACCGCCATCCTGGCCTACCTCCTCTTTCGCTACAAAGAAACACACAACCCACGCTGGCTGTGGCCGGTCCCGCTCCTGGTCGTACTCTGGGTAAACACCCACGGTGCCTTTGTCGTCGCGTTTATCCTGATCGGCTGCTACCTCGCCGGCGAGGTTTTCAACAGGGTGACCACGCATCCCCCCTCTGCGGCGCCGATCAAGCCGCTGCTCTGGGTGACGGCGATCAGCATCCCCGCCATCCTGCTCAACCCGAACGGCGCCGACATGATCCCCTATGCCTACCAGACGATCAGCATCGGCCAGCTCCAGGCCTTTATCCAGGAGTGGGCGGCGCCTGACTTTCACAACCTCCAGCTCCATCCCTTCATCTGGCTGCTCCTGCTCACCCTGGCCGCCATGGGCCTGTCGCGCCGCCGCGCCGATTGGACCGACCTGGCCCTCGTCGGCGTGTTTGGCTACATGGGGCTGGTGGCAGTGCGCAACGTCGCCCTCTTTGCCCTCGTCGCCCCGCCGGTGTTGGCGCGCCACACCGTCTATGCCCTCCAGGACCTCACCGCGCTGCCGCGCATGTCATGGCTCGCCGCTCTCATCAGCACCCGCCCTGTCCCCCGGCCACGTCGTGGCGTCGCGCTCCTCAACCTCTTGCTCCTCGCACTCGTGCTCGGCGCGGCAGGGTTCAAGATCGGCCTCGACCTGGTCCGCATTCAGGACTCCGACGCCTGGGGGCGAGACCTGCCGGTGGACGCCGCCGCATATATCGACACACACGACCTGCCCGGCCCGATGTTCAATACCTACAACTGGGGGGGCTACCTGATCTGGGCACTCTACCCCCACCATCCGGTATTCGTCGATGGCCGCACCGACCTGTATGCGCTGAACAGCGACGTACTGGACGACTATGCCACCGTGCACTGGATCCGCCCCGGCTGGGTCGAGGTGCTCGATCGGTACCAGATCGGGTACGTCATCACCGAGCGGACCGGGCTGCTGGACCAGGCGCTCGGCCTGGCAGGCGGCTGGCAGGTGGTCCACAGCGACGCCGTCGCCGTCATCTATGTTCGTGCGGGGCACGAGCCGTGACGCGCGCTCGGCTCCGCTGGTTGCTCGTCGTCGCCGCTCTGTTCCTGTGGCTGGTCGCCGTCTATGCCGCATACTATGTCGTGCACAAACCCTTCGGACCGAACACGCTCTATGCCCTGGGCGACGTGGCCGCCAACCTCTTGACCTGGCTGGTTCTGATGGCCGTGGCCATGGGGCTGGGCAGCCGCCTGACCCGGCGCGTGCCGTACCACTCGCCGCTCGAGCGTGTCGTTTTTTCCACCGGAGCGGGGCTGGTCGTCCTCTCCTTGCTAACCTTTTTCCTGGCACTGGTGGGCCTGCTCTATGGCTGGTTGTTTTGGATCCTGATGGGGGTGGGTGTAATCCTGTTCCTGCGCGAGATAGCCGAGATCGCCTCACTCGTGCGATGGAAGCCAAGGGCCTGGCCAGACGACAAATGGCTCCGATTTCTCTGCGTGTACATCGTCGCCAGCTTGAGCCTGACGCTGCTCGTCGCCCTCACGCCCCCCGTAGAGTGGGACGCGCTGCTTTATCACCTGGTGGGACCGGAGCTATACCTCCGCTCGCACCGTTTCGTCGTCGACTTGCAAAACTACTGCCTCTTTTACCCATCTTTTACCGAGATGCTTTTCACCGTCGGCATGGGGCTCAAAGGGGACATCGTTCCACGCCTGATCCATTTTGGCTACATGCTGCTCACGCTGGGCCTGCTCGTGGCCTTTGGCAGCCGTTATTGGGATCGCACCCGAGGTCTCGTCGCGGCTGCCCTGTTTGTCTCTATTCCAACCGCGCTGCAGATAGCCTCATGGGCCTATGTTGACCTGGCACTCACCTTCTACAGCTTTGGCGCCCTCTATGCGCTCCTGACTTGGCATCATTCGTCGGCCTCTGCGACATCCCTTCGCTCTGAACCGGCGGTTGGATGGCTTCTGCTCGCCGGTGCGTTCGCCGGTGCCTCACTGTCCATCAAGTATAGTGGGGTATCCACACTTGTGGGATTGGGCGCACTTCTCCTCTTCTGGTTGTTGCGCCGCAAGTTAACCGTGTACCGTTTCCTCGCCGGCAGTGTGGTCGTGGTGGCCGTGGCTTTGGCTGTTGGCGGCGCGTGGTATGTGAAAAACGCGCTTGTCTCCGGTAACCCTGTGTATCCTCTCATCTGGGGCGGGCGTGAGTGGAACGACATATCCACGCGCTGGTTGTCGATAATGGGAGAGGACAGGTCATTCCTCGACATATTGCTTGTGCCATGGACGCTCATTGTCCTTGGCACACAAGGTACCGTGATGTACGATGCCACGTTCTCCCCACTCTTTCTCGTGCTGGTGCCGCTCCTGCTGCTCGTGCCACGCCGCGGGCACGAGGTCGTCGAGCTCTCTGTGGGCGCTCTCGTCGCCTATCTTTTCTGGATCGTGAGTGGCTCTGTGTCTCACGGGCAATCGGTCCTATACGGACGCCTCGCCCTGCCTATCTTTGCCCCCCTGGGTCTCCTGGGTGCCTACGCGCTGCATGGGATGGACATCTGGGATCGCCGCGCATTGTCGCTGCAGCGCCTGCTCAAAGTGGTCGTCACCCTTACGCTGTCCATAACGCTGGCCAGCTCGGTGTTGCTCACGACCGCGATTGACCCCCTGCGCTACCTCGTCGGTCTGCAGAGCCGCGACAGCTACCTCGACCAGCATGTTTCCCAGCACTTTAACCAGGCTGTTCGCTATCTGAACGACAATCTGGACGACAGAGATAGGGTTCTCTTTTTATGGGAGCCACGCAGCTACCGCGTCGGCGTGCCCGCGGAGCCTGATGTACTGCTCGATAACTTTTCCCAGCGGCTCGCCCTTTACGGCACGGCCGAGGCACTGTTCACGAGCATCCGCCGCGAGGGATTCACCTACGTCCTGGTCAACCATCATGTCTACCCCTGGATCGTTGCCGACTTTCCGATTACCGCTGCCGAACGTGCTGCCTGGGAAGAGTTTCGCGCACAATACCTGACGGATGAGATGCTGGTCCACGCAGAGGAGGAGTATCTCGGGATTTATCGGCTGCCACCTGCTGAGGGAGAGTGAGCCGGCCTCACCTGTGCCGGACTATGGCCCGGCACGAGCCGGGAGGCGGGAGCAGGAGGCAATGGTGCCTGGCTGTGGTCCGGCACGAGCAAGGAGAGGATTCGAAGGAGCGGGGGTAAGCACGCTTTGAGCGACGTGAGCGGGCGCAACGAGAGGAGCCAACAGGTGATGAGTGCCAGCGTGCACGGGGAGAGAGCCAAAGCGCGACGCGAAAGCAGCCTTGCGCTCGACCTGTGGGTGACCGTGGGGCTGCTCGTCGTCGCGCTCGCCGTGCGCTGGCTCTTTTGCCGGGCCATCACCTTTCCGCCCCTGGACGATCCGGCGTTCTACCTCGTCACGGCGAAAAACCTAGCGGCTGGGCGGGGCCTGGTCGTCGATGCGTTGTGGAGCTATCACACCCTTTTTCCCTCGGTGACGCATCCGAGCCACGAGCACTGGATGCCCATCGCAACCTTTATCAACGCTGCCGCGTTTGCCGTCGAGCGCATCTTCACCGGCGAGCTACGCGCCAGCCTGGGCGCCGCCCAGGTGCCTGGTGCGCTCCTGGGCGCGCTGCTTGCCCCGCTTACCTACCTGTATGGCCGTCGCCACCTGCCCGATCGCCGTGCTTCGCGCTGGCTCGCTGCGAGCGCCGGCCTATGGGTGAGCCTGAATGCGACGCTCGCCTATCAAAGTGCGAGTGCCGACAGTGGCGCTCCGTTCGCCTTCCTGGCTGCCGCTGCGCTCGTGCTGGCAGCCCCCCCCCTCCCTCATGTACGCGCCCTCGCCACAGGTATGCTCATCGCCCTGGCTTACTTGGCCCGTGCCGACGGGCTTTTGCTCCTGGCGGCAGTTGGAGCCGTGTGGCTGCTACTTTTTTCCCGCCGCGCCTCGCTGCCGCGGGCGCCCGGCGCCCAGGCCTGCCTGCCGCCGCGCCCGACCCACCTTCTTCTCCTGCTCGCCGGCCTGGGCATCATCGTGGCCCCCTGGCTGGTGCGCAACACCCTCGCCCTTGGCACGCCGCTGCCCGGCTCGCTCGTGAGTCAGGCATGGCTCGGCGATTATGCCGAGACCTTTAACTACCAGGCGCAGCCCACGCTGTACACGCTCATGGCGCAGGGGCCGGATACCATCCTGCTCCACCGCTTGCAGGCGCTCCTCAACAACAGCCGTGTCTTTATGCTCAGCACCTTTCCTTGGGGCTTGCTGGCGCTGCCCGGCCTGTGGATGCTACGCCGCCGGGCCGCTTTTGCCCTGCCTGCCATCTACGGCCTACTCCTCTTTTTCGTGACGGCCCTCGCCTTTCCGGCCTCGGCGACGTGGGGCACCTTCTACCACTCGTTTGGGGCGCTGCTGCCCTCGCTGGCCCTTGCCGGCGTCTATGCACTCTGGCAGGCCGCAGGCATCCTGAACAGGGCTGGAGGCCGGCTGCGCCAGGTGACCGCGGGCGCGGTCGTCATTGGGCTGCTAACTCTCGCCACCGCCCAGGTGTTCTTCGCCCTGCCCACGGTTGCGACGCGCCACGACGCAGAAAGGCTCCAGTTCGAAGAGATCGCGCACTGGCTTGATGGGCACGCCGCCCCGGGCCATGCGGTCATGACCACGCAGCCCTACACGTTGAACTATGTGAGCGATCATCCCACCATCGTGCTCCCTGCTGCCGAGTCGCCCGACGCCGCGTGGGCCGCGGCGCAGCGCTACCGAGCCCGTTACCTGGTCATCACCCAACCCTTTGGTCTATACCCGGAAATTCTCCACCAACAGCTCGATCCGCGGTTCCACCTGGTGGAGAGGCTCTCCGCTACCGAGATCTATGAGATTGGCAGCGATGAGCACTAGACAATCCAAGCCGGTGTCCGGCAAGGTTCCACCCACGGCTACCGTCCTCGAGGCGAAAAGCCACCACAGTGGACAGGACAGCGCCAGGCACCAGCGCACATGGCTGTGGCTCCTGGCCCTGGCACTCGCCGTGCGCCTGCTCACCGCCTGGCTGCTGGAACAGCCCGGCTACACCGACACCTATTATTATGCCACCGGCGCCCGCGAGCTGGCGCTCGGCCGCGGCCTCGTCGAGCGATTTGTTTGGAACTATCTCGATCCGCCCAACCAGGTGGTCCACCCCGGATACCTATACTGGATGCCGCTAGCGTCGATCCTGGGCTGGCTCGGCACCATCGTCCTGGGCAACTCATTCCGCGCCATGCAGGCCCCCTTTGTCCTGATCTCCGCGCTGCTCCCCCTGGTGGCCTATCGCATCGCCCTCGACCTCGACGTGGGAATG
>JAFGIA010000436.1 GCA_016929795.1 Anaerolineae bacterium | reverse complement strand
CTGCATCGTCTCCGTCTGGTATTCGGAGAAAAGCTCGGCCAGGGCGGCCAACATCTGGGACCGGCTGTCTACGATCAGGATGGTCTTCTTCATCAACTCTTCCTCGTGATATTTGTCGGGCTTTTGAGTTTACCTCTTGCAACCGTGGTATTGAACTCGATCAAGTAGGTCAAGAACAGCGTCATTTCTGCGCCATCTCTGTCCGTTGGCTGTTCCGGGGCATGGTGTGGGGGTCCGTCCGAAATGATGTGTGATGTGTATATTTCACGTGGGGACGTGGGGACAGTGGGGACAGTGGGGACATGGTGGGGACATAGTGGGGACCTTTTAGCCTCTCGAAAAATAAGTAGATATGATGATATATGATGATATATTAGACTGAAACTAGAGTACTTTTTTGAGGTCCCCACGTCCCCACTACAAACGAGGCTCCCTATATTATTGGCCCCGGGCAACTGTCGACCTGGCTCTGTCACGGTTTCAGTCAGCCCCCTCGTCATCTGAGATCTCCTCTTCTGCCAGGCTGATCCCCATCTTTTCCCTGAGCGCCCGGCCGTTGAGAACGAGCACTCGAACCCGGCCTGCCTGGCGGTTGATGTATGGCTTCTGTTCAAAGTGGCTCCCATCCCTGCTGGTTACAAACCCCTGCTGCCACAGCTCCCTGCGCAGGGCATCGGCCAGGGTGTCGAATCGCTCATCGAGCGCTTGCCAATAGCTCTTGGCCAGAGTCAGCGCGGCGTTGGTCAGCAGGTACACCTGCCCTTGTTCCCCGTCGTACCAGCCGACCAGCTCCGCCCGCTCGGGCGGGATGAAGGTCATGTCCTTCCTCGGGGCGAAATAGATCTTGCCCTGGGCCAGCATGTCCGCCACGGCCTGGAAGAACTTGAGCACCGGCGACTGGGTGTCGACCCGCTCCGCCTGCGAGCGCAGCAGCTCCACCAGGTGGTGCCGGCAGATCTCGGTCATCAGCTCCACGTCGTCCTGCGTCAACACGCCATAGTGGCCGGCGTACTCCAGTGCCAGGCCGGCGGCCGTCGCCAGCAGCCCGTAGTAGTCGCTCAAGCGGCTCTGGCCTGAGGGAAAGAGCGCCCGGCCGGCGCGGCTGGCGCGCTCGATCCGATCCGGCACCTCTTCCTCCAGCCGTTCCCAGTTTCGTGCCAGCCAGGCCACGTAGCCGGCCATCGCTTGTGCGTACAGGCCGTCCATCGCCTGACGCTGGGCTTTATCCAACTCTGTCTCTGCCCCGTTGTCCTTGTCGTCGACTTGGATGACCTGGCCCGCCTCGACCGGTATGTAGATCATCCTGCCTACGATGCTTTGGCCGACCAGTGGGTTCTCGGCCGTCGAGATGACCAGTCCGCGAGGTGGCCGCTGCTGGCGCTCCGACAGGTCGGCGTTGGCTCGTCCTCGGCTCGACCGGTTGCCCACCGAGCGTACCGCGTAGTGGGCTTTCTTGGCCATCTGCCGCGCTTCGGCCGCCCCTGAGTGCGCCGGGGCATAGTCGTCGATGATGATCGGTGCATCCTTGATCACGAACATCGCCCGCTCCAGGTCGGTCGGGGTCGAGGTCCAGTCCTTGGGCGCGCGGTATTCGTGGCCGTCGACGAAGGTGGGGCCAAAGTGGGCCAGCGCCAGGTGGCTGACCGTCGACTTGCCGCTCTGGGTGGTGCCGTACACCCAGAGAACGGCGTTGAGTGTCTTGAGGGGAGCCAGGGGCGCGGCATACATGGCGGCCCACAGCGGCAGCGTGACACTGTATGGCGCCAAAGACAGGAAATCGAGGCTGGCCCGGATGGCGGGCCGGGGGTCAGCCGGCGGCGCGGGCAAGGCGTAGCGGCCCAGGTTGTTCGTACCGAGATCCACACGCACGTTGGGGTCGAGGCTGTCGGCGTCCAGGCCGCCGCTGGTGGTCAGGTAGGTCCGCTTGCCGTCGATGGTCGCCCACCCGGTGAAGGTGTGGACCCGCTCGCGGATCAGGTCGTCGCGCGAGGCTTCCTGGATGGCGCGCCGGAGCTGGTAGGTCTTGCCCGGGGAGAGGAAGAGGGTAGGCCGCGCGCCCCAGTGCCGGGCGACCCAGCGCAGGGCGTCGAATTCCTCGGCCTTGATGTCGATCGGCTCGAGCGTCTCGTCGGTGTCGAGGGCGCCCTGCAGGGTGAAGAGGATCTCGGGCGGGTTCAGGCCATCGTCCTGGGCCAGCTCGTGGGTGATGCGGGCGGTAAAGTTGCACAGCGGCTCGCCATAGTAGGTGAAACGCCCGCCGGCGACGTCAAAGCCGTTGGGGACATCGTCGCCGTCGTCGCGAGCCGCCATCTCCATCAACTCGCGAAAATCGGCGGTCGCGGCCAGGCGGTGGCGGTCGCAGATCTCGCGGATGTAGCGGCTGCGCGTGGCTGTGCTGAGCCGGTTCACCAGCTCGGCCAGGTGCTCGATGTGGTCTTCCAGCTCGTACACCGGCGCCCGGCGGGCCTGGTCGATGGCGACCTCGATCCATGGTTGGGCCTTGGCCCTCAGCTCGTCGAGCTGGTCCGCCTTGCCCTCCTTCTGGACGTGCCAGTCGTTGATGTCCCGGGCCGGGATGCCGCCCACGATCATGGTCAGCGGGCCGAGCGCGTCGGCGACGGCCGGAATCCTCTCCTCGGCGTCGGGGTCGAGGGCCAGGTAGACGGCGGGGAAGGCGCGCATGGCCTCGGCGTCTCCTTCTGAGAGGTGCGTGCCGCAGAGGGCGGCGGCGTTGTGGCCCCACTGCCACACGGTGTTGGCGCACGCCTGTCCCTCGACCACGGTCAGGGGCGTGTTCTGGTTGCGCAAAGCCCAGTAGAGTTGCTTGGGCGCCTTGAGGTTGCGCGCTTTCTTTTCCTTGTCGTCGGTGAAGGCAGCCCGGGCGCTCAGGTAGGTCACCACCTTGTCGCGGTGGTGGGGATAGACCAGGTAGCCGGCCGG
>JAFGIA010000435.1 GCA_016929795.1 Anaerolineae bacterium | reverse complement strand
GCGCAGTCGACACGGTGACCATGTACTCGATCATGGAGTACCCGATGACGAGCTGCGGCTGCTTCGAGTGCATCATGATGATCCTGCCGCTGTGCAACGGCTTCATGATCGTCAGCCGCGAGGACCCGAGCATGACCCCGGCGGGCATGACCTTCTCCACCCTGGCCGGCATGGCCGGCGGTGGCCTGCAGACCCCTGGTGTGTTGGGGATTGGCAAATACTTTATCATCAGCAAAAAGTTCATCCGCGCCGACGGCGGCCTCAAGCGCATCGTCTGGATGTCCAGCTTCCTCAAAGAGAGTATGGCCGAAGAGCTGAAGCAAGCCGCCATCCGCGAGGGCGATCCCGACCTGATCGACAAGATCGCCGACGAGCGCGTCGCCACCACGGAAGAAGAAGTGCTGGCTTTCCTGGAAGAGTCGGGGCACCCCGCACTCTCGATGGACCCGTTGATGTAAGGGAGAGGAAACTCGGGATTGGGGATTAGGGAGTCGCCGATTCCCTGGTCCCCAGTCTTGTGTGCAGCCGCGACTTGGCGAGAGCTCGCAACTGTGACACGGTGGGTAGGCAGCAGCAAGGGGTTCCCCTTGCTGCTCACTACGTTAAGGGGCATATTGACATAGTCGTAGTACAAGTTTGGGGTGAACCGGGACGTTTAACTATTTATCCATTGCGGTTCTGCCAATCGTAAATCGTAAATCGTAAATCGTAAATCGAGAGGAGGATCAATGCCAGACACAGTTGAAATTCCGAAGGAACGGTGGACCGGCAAGATCCGGGAAGTGACCCTCGGCGCGACCGCCGGCGAGGGGGGCACCCGGACGCGCACCGTCACCGTGGGGGGCGAAACCACACTACCCTTCCTGCACTTTGAGGGCGAGATGCCCAACCCACCCGTCATTGGGATCGAGATCCAGGATAACTACCCCGATGACTGGTCACCCGTGCTGAAAGAGGTGTGGGGGGACCTGCTGAATGAGCCCGCAGCGTGGGCGAAAAAGGCGGAAGAACTGGGCGCCGAGGTGATCATGCTCAAGCTGCGCGGCAACAATTCCGACGGCAGCCCGACGACGCCCAAGCAGGCGGCCGAGACGATCAAGAAGGTACTGCAGGCCACCGGCCTGCCCATCCTTGTCAGAGGTCCAGGTCAGGCCGAGCGCGACAACGAGCTGCTCGTGGCCGTCGCCGAATCGGCCCCTGGCGAGCGCCTGGCACTCGGATTGTGCGAGGACAAGAACTATCGCACCATCGTCGCCGGTGCCCTGGCCCATGGTCACGTAGTGATGGCCAGCTCGCCCATCGACGTCAACCTGGCCAAGCAGCTCAACATCCTGATCAGCGACATGCGCATGCCGCTGGAGCGGGTGCTGATGGACCCGACCACCGGCGCCCTTGGCTACGGCCTCGAGTACACCTACTCGGTCATGGAACGCCTGCGCCTCGCCGCCCTGACCGGGGATGGGATGACCCAACAGCCGATGGTGTGCTTTGTCGGCGAGGAAAGCTGGCGGCAAAAAGAGTCCCGCCAGGCAGCAGGCGTGCCGGGCGAGTGGGGAGACATCGAAAAGCGCGGCATCACGTGGGAAACCACCACGGCCACGGCTCTGCTCGAGTCGGGTGCTGACATTGTTGTGCTGCGCCATCCCAAGACCGTCGGCATCGTGCGTGAGACGATCGACAAGTTGATGGCGGAATAGAGGAGGAAGCGAAATGGCACTTTCCGGTCTGCAGATCTACAAACTGCTGCCCAAAACCAACTGCAAAGAGTGTGGGCACCCAACCTGCCTCGCGTTTGCCATGAAGTTAGCGGCCAAACAGGCATCACTCGACGACTGCCCGCACGTGTCCGACGAGGCGAAGGAATCCCTGGCCGCTGCCTCGGCACCGCCCATCCGCCTGGTCAAGGTTGGCACCGGTGCGCGCGAGTTCCAGGTTGGCAACGAGACGGTCATGTACCGTCACGAAAAGACCTTTTTCCATCAGCCCGGCCTCGCCCTGCGCATCAAGGACACGGAGGATGCCGGCACCATCGCCGAGAAAGCGGCTCAGGTCCACCAGTACAGCGTTGAGCGTGTGGGCATTGACATGGGCCTCAACGCCATCGCCGTCGAGAATGCCTCGGGCAACGCGGGCACCTTCAAGCAGGCGGTCGAGACGATCCGCTCCAAAACCGATCTGCCTCTGGTGCTCATGTCCGACAGCCCCGACGCGATCAAGGCCGGCATCCAGGCAGATGCTGGTCACAAACCAGTAGTCTATGCTGCCACCAGCGACAACTGGCAGGCGATGGCCGACGCGGTCAAGGGGGCAAACGCCGCCCTCGCTGTGCGCAGCCACGACGGTCTGGATGAGCTGGCCGACCTGACCACCAAGCTGGCCGATGCAGGGTTCGAAGAGCTCGTGCTCGACCCCGGCAGCCGGGCCCTGGGCAAGTCGCTGGCCTACGTCACCCAGCTTCGCCGCCTGGCGCTCAAAAAGAACTTCCGGCCCTTCGGCTACCCCATTATCGCCTTCCCGGGCGAAGTGGCCGACACCGAAGAGGGTGAAATCGTCGCCGCCACCCAGTATATCGCCAAGTACGCGGGCATCATCGTCATGGACCACTTTGACCCGGCGGTGGCCTACCCCTTGCTCACCCTGCGGCTCAACATTTACACCGATCCACAAAAGCCGATCTCTGTCGATCCGGGCATCTACGAGTTCAACAACCCGACGGCCGACGCGCCGCTGATGACCACCACCAACTTCTCGCTCACCTACTTCAGTGTTGCCGGCGAGCTCGATGGCAGTGGCATGCCTGCCTGGCTCGTCATCTGTGACGCCGAGGGCATGAGCGTCCTCACTGCCTGGGCGGCTGGCAAGTTCGATGCCGAGACGATCGCCAAGGCAGTCAAGACGTTCGACGTGGCGAGCAAACTCAGTCACAAAAAGATCGTGCTCCCGGGCCACGTCTCGGTCCTGTCGGGCGAGCTGGAAGAAGAGCTGCCCGGCTGGGAGATCCTGGTCGGCCCGCGCGAGGCTGTAGACCTGCCTGCGTATCTGAAGCAGTGGGGATAGCCATCTCTATCAGGGGGGAGACGCACCCAGCGTGCTGGGCTATCCCCCCCGAGCCGATCTAGATCCGAGTTGAAATGTCCGAAGCGGGAAAGAAGCACAACCATAAAGCGATCGTCGTCTTCAAGCCATCCGGCAAGGTAGTGGAGGTCGAGGTCGGCACGCTCCTGTCAGACGCGGCCATCGAGGCCGGCATCGCCTTCAACCTGCCCTGCGGCGGCCAGGGGCGCTGCGGTCGTTGCCGGGTGCAGGTGGAGCATGGCACCGTCAGCCATCGCGGCGGCGCCCGCCTTACCCTCGCCGAGCGAGAGCAGGGGTGGGCGCTCGGCTGCCAGGCAGTGATCAAGGGCGACGCGGTCATTGTCGTGCCCGAGCAAGAGACGGTCGAGGTCGAGTTTGTCACCCAGACCGTGGGCGCCGAGCGCATTGCCCTCGCTGCCGAATTCGGCGGTGTGCTCGACCCGAGCGTTACCCGCTTTCACCTCGAGATGGAGCCGCCCAGCCTCGACGATCAGACCACTGACTGGGACCGCCTCATGCGCGCCCTGTCGATGCAGCACGGCGTCCAGGCGGTCACTGCCGAGCTGCCGATGCTGCGCACGCTGGCGCGTGACCTGCGCGAGGCCGAGTGGAACGTGACTGCTATGGTCGACATGGGCGATCCAGAAGTGAACGCCTGCTTCAAGCCACGCCTCATCGATCTCCTCCCGGGCAATCAGACAGGGCGCTGCTACGGCGTCGCCATCGACATCGGCACCACCTCCAACGTGGTCTACCTGGTGGACCTCGCCAGGGGCCGCGTCGTCGACCGTGCCTCAGCATATAATGGCCAGATCCAGGCAGGAGAGGACGTCATCTCGCGCATCATCTTTGCGCAAAAGGGCGACGGGCTCGCACGGCTCCAGAAAATGGTGCTCAAGACGCTGAACGGGCTGATCGAGGACCTTACCGCCCGCAATCAGATCGCGCCGCGCCAGATCAGCAAGGCAGTCGTGGCCGGTAACACGACCATGATCCAGCTCTTTCTTGCCCTCGATCCCAAGTACATCCGCGAGATGCCCTTCATTCCCACCATCGGCCAGTCGCTGCCCGTGACCGCCGAAGCCATGGGCCTCAACATCAACCCGCAGGCGACGGTCGACTGCCTGCCCGTGGTCGGCGCCTACGTCGGGGCTGATATCACCGCCGGCATTCTTGCCGCCGGCATCCACGAAACCGATGCGCTGACCCTCTTCATCGACGTGGGTACCAACGGCGAGATTGTCCTCGGTAATCGCGATTGGCTGATTACCTGTGCCTGCTCTGCGGGACCTGCCTTCGAGGGGAGTGGTGTCCGCCACGGCATGCGCGCCACCGCCGGCGCAATCGAAGAGATCTGGATCGATCCCCGCACCTACAACCCGACGTACGAAACGATCGGCGCGCTGCCGGCGCGTGGCATCTGTGGCTCGGGCATGATTGGCCTGCTGGCCGAGATGTTTATCACCGGCGTCGTCGACAAGGCGGGCAAGATCCAGCGCGATCTGCCCACCCCCCGCGTGCGCGTGGGCGACCATGGCGGCGAGTATGTCGTCGCCTGGGCGCAGCAGTCGGGCATCGGCACCGACATCGTCATCAACGAAGTAGACATCGAAAACCTGCTGCGCACCAAGGGCGCCATCTATGCCGGGTTTTCGGTGCTCCTGAACAGCGTCGGCCTGGAGCTCACCGACGTTGAACAGGTGCTCATCGGCGGCGCGTTCGGCCAATACATCAACATCGAAAAGGCGATCCAGATCGGCCTGCTGCCCGACCTGCCCTGGGATCGCTTCCGCTACCTCGGCAACACCTCGGCGCTCGGCGCGTTCTACTCGCTGGTGTCGCGCCCTCTGCGCCGCGAGGTGATCGAGATCGCGAAAAAGATGACCTACCTCGAGCTCTCGGCCGATAACCGTTTCTATGACCAGTTCATGTCGGCCCTCTTCCTGCCACACACCGACACCGATTCCTTCCCATCCGTGATGCGCGTTCTTGAGGGCAGGGGAGAATAGATATTGCCAAGTCCGTTTAACAAATGCAAGGAGGACAAGATGTATATTATTGGTGAAAACATCCAGATTCTGGCGCCGCGCATCAAGGCGGCGATTGCCGACCGCGATCCGGCCTACATTCGCGAGCTGGCCCGCGTGCAGGTCGCCCATGGCGCACAGACACTCGACCTGAACATCGGTCCGCGCAAGAAGGACGGTATCGAAGTCATGCAGTGGATCATCGACGAGGTGTATGACGAGGTCGGTCCAGTTCCCCTGTCACTCGACACCACCAACGCCTCGGCCATTGAGGCCGGCTTGAAGCGCTGCCAGGAACTGGGCATCCAGGCCATGATCAACTCCACCTCGGCCGATCCCGATCGCCTGAACACGACCATGCCCATGGCGGCCCAGTATGGAGCGCGGATCATTGCCCTGTCCATGGACAAAAACATCCCTGCCACGGCCGACGGGCGCGTGGGGCTGGCCATGGAGATCCTCGTCCCCAAGGCCGAGGAGCTGGGCATCCCCATGCACAACATCTACCTCGACCCCCTGGTCCTGACCGTGAATGGCTGCCAGGAGCATGGCCCCGAAACCCTCAACGCCATCCGCTCGTTCAAGATGCTCTGGGACCCGGCGCCCATGACCACTGTCGGCCTATCCAACATCTCTAACAGCGTGCCCCACGAGAACCGCAGCCTGCTCAACCGCACCTACCTGGTGATGCTCATGGCCGCTGGCCTCGACACAGCCATCGCCGATCCACTCGACGCGGCGCAGAACGAGGTGATCCGCATCATCGAAGAGCGCGACGACTCTACAGGGGCCGGCCAAGCCTACCTGGCTCTCTATGATACGGTCGCGGCGATGGAAGAGTTCACGCTTGACCTGGTCGATCTGAGCGATCCCGATCAGGACGCGATCTATCGCACGGTACGCATCCTGGAGAACAAGATCATCTACGCCCACGGCTACCTGACCACCTGATCTCATCGCTGCAACAAATCGTCGTACCCGATCGAGGGCCCTACGGAAGTGGGGCCCTCTTTTACAATCCACCATTCATCCTCGCGCGCCAGGGCAGTACCCGCTACCATTTTTGACAAACCCTGCCTACTGTGCTACCATCTTGTGACCGTTTCGATCGGTAGTCAGTATCATCTCAATAACTTGGGGCATGTAGGGCCGATTGCCCATCCGCCCTACATTCCACCCCAACTTTTGAGAGGATACGGTAGTCAGTAAACAAAAAGGAGACCTACTAGATGCGCAACAGAAAGTGGATATTTACCTTGATCCTCGTGTTGGCCCTGGCTCTGACACTTGTCGCCTGCGGCGGCGATGAACCCGAGCCGGCAGCCCCCGAGGCAGCTACCCAGGCCCCGGCGGCACCGGCAGCCAAGCCCACCAACACGCCACTCCCGACAGAGCCCCCGGCACCAACCGAGCCCCCGGCGCCGACAGCGCTGCCCCTCGAGGACATTGACCTGGAAAATCTGGCGGATCCGAGCCAGTTCTCCAGCTATCGCTCCACGATGCGCGTGGCCATATCAGGCTTCTCGGCGGGTGAACAGGTCGATGAGGTCATCGATCTCCTCATCGAGTATACCGCCGATCCGCCGGCACAGCATATCGTCATGTCCGGCACCGGCATGGAAGAAGAGGAGGGCATGGACTCTATCGAGATGTACCAGGTCGGCGACATGTCGTACGTCTTGTTTGGCGACGAGTGGCTCAGCATGCCCGCCACCGAAGAGATCAGCAATGACGCCATGGTCATCAACCCTGACGATGTCCTGGGGGATACCTGTGGTTGGGAGAGCCAGGGCACGACCGAGTACAAGGGCATCGACGCCTACCATTGGACCCTCAACCAGGCAGATATGGAGGCGTGCATGACGGCCGAGCAACTGGCCGAGATCGGCGACATCGACGAGGCAATCGGTGACCTCTATGTCGCGACCGATGGCAACTATATCCTCTTTATGAACGTCGTCTTTTCCGGCGAGAACCTCATGGCTGATCTTGGCGCCGAGTCCGAGCCCCTCGAGCAGGGACGCATGGAGATCGCCTTCGAGATGTCCGATGTGAACGCCCCGATCGACATCCAGGTGCCTGAAGAAGCCACCGCCGCCGGAAGCCTGCCAGAGGATGTGCCTGTGCCTGCCGACGCCCAGGATACCTCCAACATGTTCGGGATGATCACCTTCAACTCGCCCAGCACGCCCGACGTGGTCGCTGCATTCTACCAGGCCGAGATGCCCACCAATGGCTGGACCGAGACGAGCTTTGAAGAAATGTCCGGCCTCTACATGCTCGAGTACACCAAGGACAGCCGCACTGCCAGCTTGATGATCAACACCGATGACGAGACCGGCCTGACTTCAGTCCTGATCACCATCACCGACGCGAACGAGGGTTAACATCCCCCTGTGTGCTGGTTTGCTTGACTCTCGCCGCCCTGGCGGGAGCTTCTGTTTGCCTCTTTCGAGGCGTGTGCCGGGTAAAAGGTGTGGAAACAAGTCTGACCATGATCGAAAGGAAGAGACGATGAAAGTTCTGGTTACCGACGACGATCTGTGCATTGGATGTCACCTGTGCGAAGACGTTTGCTCGATGGCGTGGTACAAAGAGATCAACGGCGGCCTGTCTGCTATTCGCATTACCAGCCTCGGCAATGCCGAATGGGGCATGGCCGTCTGTAACCAGTGTGGAGAGTGTATTGAAGTGTGCCCTACCGGCGCCCTCTCGCGCGACAAGGCCGGCGTGGTGCGCCTGAACAAAAAAGAGTGTGTGGGATGCATGTCCTGCGTCGGCTTTTGCCCGCAGGCTGCCATGTTCTACCACGAGGCCTACGTCGAGCCGATCAAGTGCATCTCGTGCGGCCTATGCGTCAAAGAGTGTCCTGCTGGCGCGCTCAGCGTCCAAGTGATCGAATAGGAGCAAAAGATGACCTGCTGTGAAATCAGCCAAGAACGCGTAGAAGAGATCCGTGCCGCGCACCAAGTCCTGGCCGAGTTCCATTATGACGTCCCTCAGGTAGTAAAAGGCTACGCCAGCCAGACACTGCATGTCGATGTCGGTGCCAGGACGATTGCCGCCAAGCCTGTAGACGAGCGCATGAAGCGCACCTTCATCGGCGGGCGCGGGTTCGACCTCTGGCTACTCTGGAACGCCGTCACCGGTGACACCCGCTGGGACAGCCCCGAGAATGAAGTCACGATCTCTGCTGGTGCCATCGGCGGCATCACCCAATACCCCGGCACGGGCAAGTCGATCGCTGCCACCATCTCGCCCCTCACCGGCGCCGTTGTCGACAGCAACGTGGGGGGGCACTTTGGCCCACTGCTCAAGTTCGCAGGCTTTGATGCTGTCGAGGTCCAGGGCATTGCCGATCGCGAAGTGATTGTTTACATAAACGGTGACGAGGGCGTGGTGCAGATCCTCGCCGCGCCGGAAGAATCTGTGAACAGCCACATCCTGGCCGAAGAGATGGCCGCCGTCTTTGCCGACAAGCCCAAGGAGAAAGCAGGGATCAGCGCCGTGTCGGCAGGCACCGGTGCCGAGCATACCCTCATGGGTTGCCTCAACTTTAGCTTCTACGATCGCAAGCGTGAGGTGGTGCGCCTGAAGCAGGCAGGTCGTGGCGGCATCGGCACCGTCCTCCGCCACAAGAAGGTCAAGGCCCTGGTCGTCAAATACTCCAGCCTGGCGGGCGACAGCAACCACCCGGCAGACCTGGGGCGCATCCAGCAGACGAGCGCCCGGATGCAGCGCGAGATCGCCGAGCGCGACGACATCATGTTCCAGATGCGCCTCGACGGCACCAACCACTTGACCAAGATCATGAATGACTATGACATCCTGCCGGTGCATAATTTCCGTTATGGGGCGCACCCGGACGCCGCCAAGATCTATTCGCCCCACTTTCAGAAATACTTTAGCTGGGACGCGCCCGACGGCTGTTGGTATGGCTGCACGCTGGCCTGCGCCAAGTTCGCCGGCGGATTCGAGCTCTATACCGGCCCCTACCAGGGCCAGAAGGTCAACGTCGATGGCCCTGAATACGAGACGGTGGCAGGCATCGGCGCCAATTGCGGCATCTGGGATCCGCACGCCGTCCTCGAAGCCAACTTTTACTGTGACACCTATGGCATCGACACCATCTCTTTCGGCACGGCCATGGCCTTTGCCATGGAGTGCTACGAAGAAGGCCAGATTGATGACCGGGCGACAGGCGGCCTGAAGCTCAACTTTGGCCACGGCGAGGCCATGCTCGAGGTTCTCCACCAGATGGGCCGCGGCGAAGGGTTTGGCGCCATTCTGGGTCAGGGCATCCGGCGCATGAAAGAGATCTTTGCCCGCGACTATGGTGCCGACCCCCACTTCCTCCAGGATATCGGCATGGAAGCCAAGGGGTTGGAGTACAGCGAGTACGTGACCAAAGAGTCGCTCGCCCAGCAGGGAGGCTATGGCCTGGCCAACAAGGGACCGCAGCACGACGAAGCGTGGCTGATCTTTATGGACGCCGTCAACAACCAGATCCCCACCTTTGAGGACAAGGCTGAGGCGCTCCACTACTTTCCCATGTGGCGCACCTGGTTCGGCCTGAACGGGCTGTGCAAGCTCCCCTGGAACGACGTCGAGCCTGGCGACAACCGCACCCGCTACAGCGGTATCGAGGCGGCCAAGGTGCCCGAGCACGTGGAAAATTACGTCGCCCTCTTTCGCAGCGTCACCGGGCGCGACGACGTGCACACCGGCGACGACCTGGTCCGCCAATCAGAGGTCGTCTACAACTTCCAGCGCGTCTTTAACCTCAAGATGGGCTACGGCCGGCGCGCGCACGATGCGATCCCCTACCGCTCCGTCGGGCCGGTCACCGACGTCGAGTACGAGAGCCGTGCCGAGCGCTACGACAAGCAGCTCCGCGATCTCGTCGGCATCGACCCGGAGGGCATGCCCACCACAGAAAAGCGGCTGGCACTGCGCCGCCATCGCGAGGAGCAGTACGAAAAGCTGATCGACGCCGTCTATGCGCGGCGTGGCTGGAACGAGGAAGGCATTCCCACCCTCGACACCGTCCGCGCCCTGGGCATCGACTATCCCGACGTCGTCGACCTGATCAAAGCGCACACAAACGGCGAAAACTGACGATTACACGACATCTGCTCAACAATCGGGGGTTGGGGTGTGTGCGGGCACCGCACACACCCCAACCTTTCCCCCTTTATTGAGATGATATGATAGAAAGGGTTTCGCGGGACAGATGATCCGCGTGAACAACAAGTGGGACGTGGACTGGCGTGAGGGGATGACCGTCGACGACGTCCTCGCCGCCTGCAATTTCACCCACCACTATGTCGTCGTCTCGATCAACGGCAAGTTGGTGCCCCTCGAACAACATGCCACCCACCCCGTCGCCGACGGCGACGAGGTGCAAGTTATTCACATCATCGGCGGGGGATGAGCAAACCGCCGCGGCTCTCTTACTCCTGCGCCAGCCTGTCGCGGGCCACGATCGCAGCACCGATCAGGCCAACGTCGGCGCCGAGCGCCGCCGGCACGATCGGGCACGTTTCCCAGTAGAGCGCCGGCACGCGCTTGCGCAGCGTCGCGTTCATCGGCACCTGCAGCAGGTCGCCTGCCAGCATCACGCTGCCCCCCATGATAACGATCGAGGGGTTCAACAGGTACATCAGGCTGGCGATCGCCGTGCCGAGCGCCACACCCGCTTGCCGAAAGATGTCGATGGCCACTACGTCGCCCTGCCGTGCCGCCTGGTGTACCAGCCGGGCGTCGATAGCCGCCACATCTCCCCGGGCCAGCTCCGCGATAGCCGTACGCGCCCCTGCTTCCACCATCGCGCACGCGCGGCGTGCGATGGCCGTTCCCGAGGCCAGCGCTTCGAGGCACCCCCTGTTGCCACAGTTGCACACAGGCCCATCCGGGTCCACCGTCATGTGCCCCACCTCGCCCCCAAACCCTTGCCCTTCTACCAGCCTGCCGTTGGCAATCACACCGCCCCCCACCCCCGTGCTGACCGTGAGATAGAGCACGTTGTCGTGCCCGCGGCCGGCGCCCAGCCGTTGCTCGGCCAGGGCTGCCACATTGGCATCGTTGCCCGTCACCACCTGGCGGTCGAGCGCGCTGCTCAGCATGGCGCCGAACGGCACATCGCGCCATCCCGGCAGGTTGGGCGCCGACACGATCACCCCTCGCCTGGCATCGAGGGGACCCAATGCCGAAACGCCGACGACCTGTGCCGGGGTGACCGCGTGCTCTGCCGTCAGGCGCGCGGCCGCGGCCGCCACGCGCCCCACCAGGTCCTCGGGCCCCCGCTCCGGCAGCGTCGCCTCTTCGTGCCGCGCCACGATCCTGTACCCGGCGTCCACCAGCGCCGTCCGTATGCGCGTCCCCCCCAGGTCAATCGCGATCACCGCGTCTGTCACCGTGACACCTCTCTTCTTCAGGTCCTTTCATTATACCATCCTCCTGCCCATTTGTCACCGCCGGGCTGGCAGTGGGGTGCCCACGTGCAACGCACCTCCAGGGAGACTGTTGGCGAACTACCTTTTGTGGTGGGAATGGCGCCCACAGAAGGCGTTTTCCCCCAGCAGGTGGGGCATACGCCGCGTTT
>JAFGIA010000434.1 GCA_016929795.1 Anaerolineae bacterium | reverse complement strand
GTCGGCTGCCGCCTTTGGGCGCCTCTACCCTGCGGTGGCACCCTTCCTGGGCCTGCTCGGCGGCTTTATCAGCGGCTCCGAGACGTCATCGATCGCCATGCTCACGGCCCTCCACCTCGAGACCGCGGGACAGATCGGAGCCAATGGCCTGCTGATTTCTGCAGCCAGTGGCATCGGCGGCGGGCTGGCGAGCGCCATCTCCCCCGCCAAGCTCCAGAACGCATCGGCTGCCATCGACCGCATCGGCGAAGAAGCAACCGTGCTCAGGAAAACCGTGGGTGTTGTGGTGGTAATTACCGCCGTCTGCGCCCTGCTAGCACTCCTCTGGGCGCGGTGATCGCAGCGGGATCAGGTGCGCGGCACAACAGTCCATCGCTTGTCGTAACTTGCCGGCGTGTTCATTCTGGCAGGCGCACTGCAATCTGTATTTCTGCATACACAGAATCTATGCGCTAGTCCGGTATACCATTCCTCCGGATTGTCGTCAACTCGGGCAGCGCGCGAGGGATCCTGTTTCCGTCATACCCCGGGCTCATTCGCCCTCTTGTTCCTCAAGGAGAATCTCGCCAAATCCGCTCGATACGTCCACGCTGCGCACCTGGCCCCCTGCAAGCGACAGGCGGCCGCACCCGCGTACAATCAACGGCAGCGCCGGTCCACCCGCCGGTGCGGCTTCGCCTCCCTCTCCAAAAGCCAGGCACAGGCCGTACTCGCCCGCGGGCAGCGCCAACTCGTATCGACCCTCTGCACCGGTGACGTCCATGGCCATCCCCGCCAGCTCGCGCTCGATCGTGAACGACAGGAAGCGCAGGTCTCGATCGGACAGGCTCCCGGGCTCGGCGCCCGCCAGCGTCGCCACCGCATCGATCGGCATCGCGATCACGGCCGCGCCGGCCAGTGGCACGTCGGGTTGCCCGGACACATCGCTTTCGGCGACCACCGTCCCCGACACGCGCGCCTGCCCATTGTCCCCGTTGCTGTATGTCGGCGACGGCGTTGTCGGCGGGGCACCGGTAGGTGTCGTGATGGGCGTTGCTGTCTCTACTGGTGGCGGCTGTGCGGGCGGCGGTGTGCCACACGCCGCCAGCGCCAGCAGGCAGCAGCCCAACAGCAACGCGGCCGGTACGAACTTTTGCTGCGTCACTGCGCCTCGCACGACGGGTATCGACCTCTTCTCGGATACAACTTGATCCCCCGATCCCACGTGTGTTGGGCCGGGGACGCCAGGCCCCCGGCCCAACACACCTCAGTATCTCCTACTGCACGTTCTTGGTTACCATCGGCAGGTAGACGTTGAACGTCGGTGTCTGCTGCACGGTCAAAATAACCGGCATGACCACCGGGCTATTCATCGCCCCGGCCGACGTAAAGAGGATCTCGGCTTCATAGTCGCCAGGCGCCAACCCTGTCGGGTCGACGGTAAGTGTCAGGTCGGAGGGGGAATCGCCTGCGCTGCTACTCAGTTGCAGCCACGCCGCGTCCTCACTCGCCGTCCATGCGAGCACTCCCTCGCCGCCGTTGCGCACACTGAGCATATGGTCGCTGGCCGGATCTCCCTCCATCACCACGACGCCCACGGCCACAGGTGCCACCTCGAGCACGTCGGGCTCGGCGGTGTCGCCTGGCAGGACTTCGATCGTGACCTGCACCTCGCTCGACATGCCATCAAAGTCGGTCGCAACCAGCGTGATCACGTGCTGCCCTGTCGATAGATCGACGGTGCTCGTCATCGTGCCGGTGCCCAGTGGTCCGTCGATGCTCGACTCCCATTCGAGCCTGTCTCCTGTCAGCTCTCCATCCTCCAGGTCAAAGGTCGAGCCTTCGAGAACGATGAGCTGGCTCGGATAAAAGATCTGGCCATCCAGCGGCGACACGATCTCTACCTCTGGTGCGTGCAGCGGCACGGAGAAGAGTGGCGAGTCACCAAAGCTGCCGTTCATCCCGTCAGATGCGACGACGCGCACCTGGCTCGACTGGCCACCTGGCAGCAAGCCCGGGTCGATCTCGAACGAGTCACCCGTCAGCCCCGTTGCCAGGGTCTCCCACGTCTCACCGCCCGTGTCGCTGTACAGAATGCTGAAGGTGAGCGGATCGCCATCAGGGTCGCTTGCTACCCACTGTACCAGGAGCGGAGTTTGCTGTTGGATCTGGTCGGGGATAGGGGATTCCGGGGAGGTGACGCGCACGGTCGGAGCGTTCGCGCTCGCCTCTCTCGCGTCAACCACCTGGTCGCCGTAGCGGATCTCCACGCGAACCGCCCCGCTTACCCACGGCACGATCTCCGAGATGACTGCCGGGCGGCGAGGCGACTCTTCGGCATCTGTCAGCTCGTTCGGCTCGAACGGGTACGTCGCCACGTCCATGCCTCCGGCGTCCACCAGTGCGATCGTCCACTCACCTGGCTCCGGCAGTGTGAGCTGGATTGGCTCGGCCAGGAGGTAGGCGCTCTCGATCTGGCCCGTATTGTCCGCCAGATAGGCCATGCCCATTACGGCCAGCCACTCGTTTGCCTGCGCCAGCGCGCTTGGGTTGGCGTCGCCCACGGAGACAAGGTAGCTGCGGATCCCTTCGTACGTAAAGTCCGAGACCCACTGGTTGCTGCAGTAGGTCATCACGTCCTTCCACGTCGGTCCATAG
>JAFGIA010000068.1 GCA_016929795.1 Anaerolineae bacterium | reverse complement strand
TTGCGGGGTCGGCGGTAGCCATCGCCCGCGCCAACTTGGCCGAGTTCGAGCGCACGTGGGCACCGCTTGCCGGCCCGGTGCCCGCCACGAGCCAGGCAGACGTTGAGTCTTTGCCCTGGGATGAGGTGTGCCGGCTGTGTGGGGTGGGGTTTTTGCCGTTGGCGTCGCAGCCGCGGTTCGAGTACATTTAAAGGAGTTCTGGAATGGGTGTCGAACCAACCAAGGCGTTTCAACCCTATCAGACAGAATCACTCTTTGTACTGGTAGGCAGGAATCCCCTGCCCAACTATGTATGCGCAAAACTGCTTCTCCAACCCGAGGGCACCCTCTATCTGGTACATTCGGAGGGGCCACAGGGCACAGGAAATGTCGCTCAGTGGCTGGCCGCGCAGTTTCGGGATTTCAGAACAGAGCTGGTAGCAGTCGATCCCCGTAGCTATGATGAGGGGCTAATCTACCGCATCGAGCGGTGCCTGGAAAGAACAGCACCTGCCCCCATCGGGCTGCACTACACAGGCGGGACCAAGGTGATGGCCGTGCATGCCTATCAGGCCGTGGAGGAATTCTGCGAGAGCCGAGGACGACCTGCGTTTTTCAGCTACCTGGATGCTGACGATCTGGTGCTGACCATCGAGCACCCGGCCGGCAAACCGGTGCTGGCCCGGCGGGTGCTGGACGACGTGCCTGTATCCATCGAGACTCTTCTAGCGCTGCACGGCACCGAGGCGGTATCCAGACTCACCAGGGAGCCCAACCTGCCCGGCCTGGCCGCGAGCCTCGCACAGTTGCACAACACACAGAACGGCATCGAAACATGGCAGGCCAGCCGGAAGGTGTTGTGGGAATGCCAGGGCAAGGCATGGGTCGACGTCGAGAAGGCACTCCTGGCTGCCGGGTTGCCGGCCGGCATTGTAGCCACGCTGGACACGGCATTGCGATTGGGTGCAGCACAGTCGATCGACCTGGCCGCTGCTGCCCGGCACGTGGGATTCAAGTCCAGCCGGCAGCTGAGCTTGTGGCTCGATGGACTCTGGCTGGAGGACTGGACGCTGGAATGCGCAAAACGGCTGGGACTGAAACAGCGCGCCCGTGGCCTGGCGAGAAGAGATAGCCGTAATCCCGAGATCGACGTGGCATTTATGTGGGGCTACCTACTCGTCGCCCTTAGCTGTACCGTCGCTGTCAAGACTGACGTCGCCAAGCAAAAGCTGTTCGAGATCTATAACCGTGCCCGCCAAATCGGCGGCGATGAGGCGCGTATCGGGCTGGTGTGCCCTGTCGAGGACCCAGCCAGCCTGCAGCAGCACATTGTCCGAGAGTGGTTCACCGGCGACCGGGTGAAGGTCTTTGGGCGCCAACAACTGCCAGACCTTGACGCCCACCTGAAAGCGTGGATCGACAGTATTTAGGGTGGGATGGACCCCGCCCGGAAGGAGGGAGCATGCCCGACTATACTCTGACCGCACTGGATACCACCGGCATCCAGAATTATGTCTTTGGCAGTAACGTGCTGCGCGAGAACATCGGTGCCTCCGAGCTAGTGTGGCGCGCCACTCGACTGTGGCCCTTTCAACAGGTTCGCCAAATAGGGCCAACCAACGTGAGGCCTGGCCAAATCAGCGGAGCGCCCCAGGATCTCGACCCAGATCTGCACATTGAGCGTGATGGTCTGGCCGCCGAAGTAATCTATGCGGGCGGCGGCAACTGCTTCATCCTTTTTTCCAGTCCCGATTCTGCGCCACAGTTCGTCGCCAACCTGACCAGGCAAGCCATCGAACAGGCGCCGGGTTTGAACCTGGTCGCGGCGCACCTGACGGTGCACTGGGACCAGGATGACAACAGCCGGGGAGATCTGCTCGCCTGCAAGGTGGGCGAGGCACTGGAAGCATTGGCCCGCAAAAAGCGTGGTCGTCGTGTTTCCATGCCGATGCTGGGCGTGGGCACGACAGTGGCCTGCCAGTCGACGGGCCTGCCGGCCGTCGGTACCGATCCTGATGAACCCTCGCGCCCCCTGGCAGCCGAGATCCTGGCCAAGCTGGCCGTTGTCGACGAGGCAACCGAGCGCCTGAGCGCCCCTTTCCACCTGTTTCTGGCGGCCGGGCTTCGGATCCCGCGTGACTTTGACGACTTTGGACGTGAGGCAGGGGAGATCAGCTACATAGCGGTCGTGCACGCCGACGGCAACAACATGGGCCGCCGTGTAGAGGCACGTCGCCAGAAGTTCTGCCAGCCGGACAAGAAACAAAATCGCGCGTATATTGACGATATCCGGCAGTTTTCACAGGACGTGGAGGAGGTGTCGACGGAGGCGCTGGAAGAGGTGAGCGGCCGCCTTCTCCGCCATTGGGATCCATCCAGAGACCGCGATAGCATTGTCGGCCGGGCGCAAGATGCTCGGGGAAAATGGCGGCCTGTGGGCCAGGTGCAGTTGGGGGAGAAGGGGAAGGACCTCTTTATTCCTTTCCGGCCTATCGTCTTTGGCGGTGACGATCTCACCTTTGTCACCGACGGGCGATTGGGCCTGTCGCTGACCGCCGCTTACCTGGAAGCTTTTGAAAAGGCCGCAGCCAGGAGGGAGAGGACCAAGGGCATTTGCGCCAGTGCTGGTGTGGCAGTCGTCAAGACGCACTATCCCTTTGCGAGGGCGTACGAGTTGGCTGCGGATTTGTGCGGCCAGGCCAAGAGCGAGTTTGGCCGGGAACACTCGGCCTTTGACTGGCACTTTGCCGCGGCCGGCCTGTTTGGCTCTATCGACGATATTCGCCGCCAGCAGTATACAATCCCACCCAGGCGGTTGGGATGGGAGGGGGACAGCCGGGTAGCCGAAGGGCGACGTGAAACATTTCTGGAGATGCGTCCCGTCCTACTGTATGCCGACACGGAGCACCCTCAGGCATGGCGTGCCTGGCCAGGCTTTGCGGGTGCAGCACAAGAGTTCCTGCTGGGCAAGGAGTGGAAGGGGAAACGTAACAAAGTGATTGCTCTGCGCGAGGCCTTGCGCCAGGGGCCCGATGCCGTGGATCGCTTCCAGCTGGCCTACAACCTGGCGAAGCTGCCCTCCCTCGCACCTGCCATTCCCCATATGCAGACGACGGGCTGGGATGGCATCAGTCGCTGTGGATATTTCGACGTCATCGAAGCGTTGAACTTTTACCTGGCGCTAGACTGGGGAGAGGAGGAAGTCTGAAATGGAATCGTACTGGCTCTGTTTCGACCTGCTGACCGACGCCACATTTGGCCGTGGCGAAGGCCTGGCCGGCCTGGTAGACCAGGAGGTTGACCACGACCGACTGGGCTTGCCCTACCTGAAGGGACGAACGCTCAAAGGATTGCTCAACGAAGAATGCGCCAACATCCTCTACGTCATCGAGAGGAACGGGATGCCAACCTCGCGATGGCACCAGGCAGCACAGCGCCTACTTGGCGGTCCGGGGAGCAGCCTCGCTGAGGCTGCGCATCTGCGGGTGGGGCCGGCCCGGATGCCGGCCGACCTGCGCCGCGAAGTGCGCAAGGCGCTGAATGCTCCCAACAGCGCGATTCAACCGGCCGATATCCTTGAATCGCTGACGGCCATCCGGCGCCAGACGGCGGTGGACGAAAGGACTGGTGCCCCTGACGAGCATACTCTCCGCGCGATGCGCGTCGTGTTGCGCCGCACATGCTTTGAGGCCCTCCTGACCTTCCCGCTCGGCACCAAGCCTGACGATCTCCCCCTGCTTGCGGCCTGCATCCTTGCCTTGCGCCGGGCGGGCACAGGGCGCAATCGCGGCCGGGGCAAGCTGCAAGCAAGCCTGTGGACCGACGTGCGAGGTTGTCCCGGTGTAGAGATTACATCGCAACAGTTTCAGGTTTTCGCGCGCGATTTTCGACGGACGGCCGAAGTGGAGCCGGAGGGCAACGACCGAAAGATAACTGAAGCAGAGAACTCAAAGGAACCGGTCGATTTCCCCGTCCCGTGCGTGTTGACGTACGAGATCGAGGCCCAACAACCATTGCTCCTCACGCGCATCGAAGGCGATCCTAATAGCAGCGTCTCTTATCCCTACATACCGGGCAGCGCCATCCGCGGAGCGCTGATTGCCCGTTACCTGGCCTCGAGCGATGCGTCTCTGGACCTGGCCGCACCCGTCAAGGGCAAACGGAGCCTGTTCTTCGACGGTTCGACCCGCTTTCTCAATGCCTATCCCCTGGACCGCTTTGAGAAGCGCACGCTACCCACGCCTCTGTCCTGGGTGCGTGAAAAGGGCACCGAACTCGAGGGCGGAGCCGAGATCTATGATCTGGCCGTCGAGGATATCGTCCTGGATGAACCCAAGGCGGTGGGCGTGCCGTTCTGCCGCGTCTTTCCGCCCTCGAATAGCCAAGACCTGGATAGCGATGTGGGTACAGCGCTCCCTATAGTCGAGTTTGCTGTGCCGCGCTGGCAGATCAACGTCCACACGGCTCGCAATCGTGTCAAGGGCCGCGCCATCGGCAGCTCCACCGGTACTTCTGACGACCAGGGTGCCGTCTTTCGTTATCAGTCTATTGCAGCCGGTCAGCGCTTCGGTGGCGTAATCCTGGTGTCAAATGCGGATGATCTGAAGGTGCTCAGGGACCTACTGGCGGATGGTGACCTGTGGGTGGGTCGCTCGCGGAGCGCTGGATATGGGCGCGTGTGCATCCTGAACGTACAAGAACCGGATAATTGGCGCGAGGTTGAGACCGAGATCACTGACTTGAAGCCCGGCGCGCAAGTCGTCATTACCTTGTTGAGTGACATCATTCTTCGTCACGCCGGGGGTGCTTATGCCGACACTCTGCCACCGGAACTGCTGCCGGCACCCTTGAATGCGGCCTTGAAGGCCGATGGTGCCTTTAAGGCAGTGGAGCCGGTGGGCGGCTTTAACCGCAAGTGGGGCCTGCCCCTGGATCAAGTGCCGGCCATGGGCGCGGGCAGCACCTTTCGCTTCAGGGCAGAGGCCTTTGTGCTGGCCGATGCGCTCCGCAAGATCGAGGCGGCCGGATTGGGGGAGCGCCGTGCGGAGGGTTTTGGCCGGGTCGCGATTGCTTGTCAGCCCCAGGAACCCATACTGGAGGTGCGCAAGGTTTATGCCCGGCCTGAAAAGGAAAAGCCAGAGCTGCTGTCTCGAACGAGCCAGGATCTGGCCAAAAAGATGGTGGAGCGGCTGTGGCGCCGTGACCTGGACCGGCGACTGGCCGAGTACATTCAGAAGCGCAAATTGAGCGAGCCGTACACGTGGCCGAGCAATGCTCAACTCTCTCGGCTGCGCTCGTTGACACTAAATGCGCTACCGGCAGGCAAGGCTGCCATCGTGTCCGATTTTCTCAAGGCGCTGCGCAGCCGGGCGCGCGAGCAGTACGAGCGGGCGCGGGTGGATGATCGCCGCCTGGTAGACTGGTTGCAGGATTGGGTAGACGATCCCAACAACATCTGGACGGTACTCGATCCCGATCAAAGCAACCTCGCCCGGCCGGTCATCGGCGGCGTCGAAGCTGCCAAGACCGATCGGATGGCAACCGAATACACACTGCGGCTGGTGGCAGGCATTATGCACCGGGCCGCCAAGGAGCGCCTGGCCGAGGAGCGACGGGCAAAGGAGCAAGATGATGACTAGGCCAACCCAGAGCTGGACTCGATCGCGACACATCGCGGAACGGATCGTCGTCGAGGGTAAGCTGGTGCTTTTGACACCAGCACACTTTGGCAGTGGCGACGCCGAGGGCGTTGTCGATCTGACGCTGCTGCGCGATCCTTCCGATGGAGCGGCACTGCTGCCGGGGGCATCCATCGCCGGCGCGCTGCGCAACTACTGGCGCGAGCGCAAGGGAGGGTACGGCGCCGCTTCGCAGGATTCCGAGCTGTTTGGCGCCCGGCGCGGTGCCAGAGACGAAATGGAAGGCGACCAAAGCCTGTTGATTGTCGAAGACTCGATCGCACGCGAAGACCTACAAGTCGAGCTGCGGGACGGTGTGGCGATTGACACGGTCACCCGGACTGCCGCCAGAGGCAAGCTGTTCAACATGGAAGTGTTGCGCGCGGGAACTTGTTTTCCCCTTCGTTTCGAGTTGCTTATCGACGAACGCCCACCTGATCACGTCACCTGGGCTGACTATGAGCGCCGGCCTCAGGCGGAGCGCGATCTCCGCCTGGCCGCAAGGCGCCAGGAGCTATGCCAGGACCTGGCCCTGGCCTTGCAGGGCTTTGAGGACCAGGAGATCGGCCTTGGGGCCCGCAAAAGCCGCGGATTTGGACGGTGCCAGGTGAAGCAGTGGCACGTGCGGTGTTACGATCTTTTGCAGGACAAGAGTCTTTTTGCCTGCCTGTCAGAGGGCCAAACGGGCACTGATACGACTCTGGTCGCCGAGGAGACGGGCGACAGCCTGTCCACGAAACTGGGTGTGCCACCGCTCGCAATTGACCGGCGACAGCGCTTTGAGATCAAGGCGACATTCTCTCTCGAGAGCTCACTCCTGGTACGCTCGGGCGCTGACCAGGTCGTTCCCGGCGCCGACATGGAGCACCTGCACCGGACATGGTACCATCGCAAGGGAGATCCAGAAGCTGGCAAGCAAGCTCCAGTCCTGCCAGGCACGAGCCTGGCAGGCGCCCTGCGTGCCCGCGCTATGCGTATCGTCAAGACTCTCAGCGATGATCAGGTCCGGACCACGCGCCTGGTGGACGAGCTGTTTGGCGTGGGCCCGGCAGATGATGACAGCAGCTCAGCCCAAGAAAAGCAGCACTGGGCCAGCCGGCTGGTCGCGCACGAGTCGACCGTGGACGGAGTGCACACCCTGGTGCAGAACCGCATTCGCATCGACCGCTTCACCGGGGGCGCCATGGACAACTACCTTTTTAGCCAAGCCCCTGTGTTCGCCCGAGAAGATGACGGTGTCATCCTTGAGCTGGTTCTGCGCGATCCGAAACGGGACCGAGATGAAAATGGAAAGCTCAAGCCCAGCTATGAGGTCGGACTGCTGTTGCTCCTGCTCAAGGATTTGTGGACCGGCGACCTGCCTCTTGGCGGCGAGAGCAGCGTTGGCCGCGGCCGGCTGCGCGGCGTGGCGGCCACGCTGCGGCAGGTGACGTACGACGGAACTGTTATGTGGAAGATGGGACAGCAGGGAGAGGAACTGCGTCTGACGGCCGAGCCCGAACAGGCGGATGTGTGGCAGAGCCTGGAACAGTTCGTGGCGGCCCTCGACGCGCAACTGACCGGGAGGTAAATGATGGAGCGCAACATTGTCACTTGTGATTACACCATAGACGTGATATCGGATGTGGCCGGCCTGGCCACATCCCCCGGAGCGTGGCTGGCAGCGCAGGCCGGCACCTATCACCTGACGACACTGCTGGCCCACGCCGACGATGGGGTCATTTGGGGCCGGATGGAAGGGGGGAAGCTGATCACCTCACACGATGCCTTTGACGAGGTATCGCCCGAGCTACGGGCCGGGACGCTGCAGCAGGCCCGCTTCTTTGGAGAGGATGCCGAGCTGCTGGCGTGGCGCGATGGCGACGGGGCGTGGCACGCGCGCCTGCTCCGCGACAGGGCGATAGGCAGCGGCCCGGGATGGTGCCTGGACGAAGCGCACTTGCAGTGGGGCGATCACCAGGAGGAGGAAGAGGAAAAAGGGTTTACCCTGGTGGCCGAGGGGCGCGAAGGACTGCGCCACGCGGTGCCGCTGTCCGCCAGTGCCATCCCGTTCGCGCCTGAGGGCGGTTACCACCCACTGCACCTGGGTGTGCGCCACTACCTGACGCAGGATCAAGCCGACGGCGCGCTGCTGATTACCCACAGCCGGTTGACCGGCCTCGACGCCAGGGGACGGAAGGAGAGCTGACATGAGCAAGTGGCCTGAGCACAAGAACCCGCGCCCCGAGCGCGCGGCCAAAGCACCCTACAATTTTGTGCCGCTTCCCGACAAGGTAGTGACCGTAGAAGCGACAGACCTGCCTGACCAGGACCGGTACGATCCAGGGCGGCACACGGGCTGGATCGAGTGCACGCTGACCACGGCGTCGCCGCTCTATGTGCGCGCTGCGCTGGAGCCCGAGGAGTTCGAGCGCTCGCAGGAGGAGGGGGAGGAGAAGCGGCCGTGGCGCGAGCAGGTGCGCAACAAGCCCGACTTTTTCTACACGGACCGGGACCACCGGCCGGTGATCCCCGGCAGCAGCCTGCGGGGTATGCTACGTACAATGGTCGAGATCGCGGGCTATGGCAAGGTGCAATGGGTGAGCGACCGGCAGTTGGTGTACCGTGCGGTGGGTGATACCACGAGCCACGGCGAGGCGTACCGTGACCGGCTAATGCGCTCGGACGGCGAGGGGCAGGAGGGCGGCAAGCGTTTCTACCTGTACACGCCCCTGATGCGCGCCGGCTACCTTCGAGAGAAAAACGGCGACTGGGAGATCCAGCCGGCCAGGGAGATAGATGGCACGACCTTTGCACGCATTTCGACACGCCGCATTCCAGACCGGCTGACACCGTGGGATAAGGAGAGGAACTGCAAGAATGCCGCGCAGATCTGGGTGCAGACAGGCCGCTATGATTACCAACAGGTACGCGGCGGGTTCATCCGTATCAAGTACGCGCGCGTGCTGCGGGCGTCAAACACACCTGAGCCAGGCCTGGAGAGGGCCGCACTGGCGCGCAGTGGGTGGATGCCGAACAAGCGCAGCGAAGCGGTGATCTATGAACCCGACGAGGCAGCCAAACCGATCCACATCCACGAGGACCTGGTGCGCCTGTACAGGGACCAGATCACCCAGATCTACAGACAGCAGGCCCTGAGCGGTGAGGAGAAGGATTCGATCCTTGGGCCGCGTGGGGTGCTGGTCGAGAACCAGCCGGTCTTTTACCTGGTGGAGGGCGGTAAACTCGTCTTTTTCAGCCACTGCATGATGTTCCGCCTGCCTTACCGGCAGTCACCGCTAGACTTTGTGCCGGAAGCGCTGCGGCGTGAGATCGACACCGACCTGGCCGAAGCGTTGTTTGGCTACACCAAAGGCACGAAGGATCGCCAAACGCGTGAGGCGTGGAGGGACAAAGTGGAGCCCAAGGTGCGAGCCTATGCCGGGCGGGTGTTCGTGTCGGATGCAACGCTGGCGGCAAGCCGGCCGGCCGACGTGCGGCTGGATGGTGAGCGCCCGGTAGTGCCGCGCATCCTGGGCGGGCCCAAGCCAACCACGTTCCAGCACTATCTGACGCAGCAGCACCCGAACCCACTCGATACCGGTCAGCGCACGCGCGACGGCCGGCCGAAGACACACCTGGCATTGAGTGACTATGCGAGTGACACGCCGGGTGAGACGGTGATCCGCGGCCATAAGGGCTACTGGCACAAGGGGGAGGTAGGGCTCGACGCCATCCGCGAGAAGGCACCCGTGCACGACCACGACACGCAGCACACCCAGGTGCGCCCGGTCAAGCCCGGCGTGGCGTTCGAGTTTAGTATCCGCTTCGAGAACCTGTCGGACGTAGAGCTGGGCGCGCTGTTGTGGGTGTTGGACAAGGCGGGGGACGAGGCCTATCGCCTGAACCTGGGCATGGGCAAACCCTATGGCATGGGTGCGGTCAAGATCGAGTCAGTGCTGCACCTGGAGGACCGGCCGGCACGCTATAAAGCCCTGTTCGAGGGCGCGGGGTGGGCAGCTGGCGAAAAAGCAGATCGGGAAGCATGGCCAAAAGCTCGCGCCGCCTTTGAGCGTTACGTGCTCGACGGGGTGGGCGAGCGGGGGCCCAAACGCCTTGACGACCTGGAGCGGATCCAGATGCTGCTGGCGCTGCTGTCGTGGCCCGGGCCGCCCCCGGAAGAGACGCGCTACCTCGAGATCGAGCACGACGATCCGCAGGCAAAGCGGGGCAAGGTGAACGAGTACAAGGACCGGCCAGTGCTGCCGGATGCGACGATGCTGGCGGGCCGGCCGGTGCACGAATCGCGGCCACGGCCCAAAGCAACGCAGGATCTGGAACCGGGCTACGAGCGCGGCAAGGTCAAGGCGTTTGGGCTGGGAGACAAACGATCCTATGGGTTCATCTTTCCTGCAGGTGGCGGAAAGGAGATCTTTGTCCATAAGAGCAAGCTGGCGCCGGGGGTCACTACGCTGGAGACAGATCAGGAGGTGATCTTTCGCCGGGTGCGAGGGATGAAGGGTGAGGAGGCGCACGATGTGCGCCCGGTAGAGTAGCCAGTCAAAGGAGCGGTGATGACAGTACTCGCGTTCCGCGTCCAGAATTTCATGGGGTTCGTGGACAGCGGGTGGATTGACCTGCCGTCGATCTGCCTGCTCTTTGGTCGCAACTCCACAGGTAAAAGCGCGCTCATTAAGGCTCTGAGGATGCTCCAGCAAAGCCTGGAGAGCGATCCTTCTCGGGAACCCTTGGCTCTCTCGTATGAGCATGGCACTGACCTGGGCTCTTATTGGGACCTGGTCCATGGTCACAGACCTTATCTCGATATTGAGCTAAGTTTCCGGTGCTATATCGATCCAAAACGTCTCGAGGAATTCAAGCCCCCGACGGAGAGATTCGCAGCGAGGTTGTTAGGTGAGCCTGTTATTTCCGAGAATGAATCGCGCGCCAACCTTCATTTGACGTTCGGATTGGCAGAACCAATGACTCGCCGCCTAATACTGCGAGCAATTGCGATTTCCCTGCCCTGGGAATCAGAGGCAGGCGAGGAGGACAGGCGGGTATTCTACGCGGAATGGCAGGATGAGGAACGTGGATGGTGGTTTGATCCAGACTTTCTGAAGGACGTTGATCCTATCTGGGAGGTGGTACAGAACTTTCATGCAAGGAAGGGGTTTCTTCCCTGGCTAGCGGATGTAGCCCAGGAGACACCAGGACAACACAAAGAGTTTTACGTGATTCGGACCTTGCTCCTTGATTTTCAAGAAGCCATCACCAACTTTCTGTCGTCCATTGTCTACCTTGGACCAACGCGCAGTGAACCACAGCGTTTCTATTACGTGCCGGCTGCAAGTGTCCAGTCTCCAGGGAGTCGTGGTGCAAGCAGTGTTCAAACCTTCCTCGCACTATTAGATCAAGCAGAGGGAGACTCGATACGGGATCGGGTGAACAAGCATCTTGCGGATCTCAGACTGGGACTGTCGCTTCATCCACAACGATTGCTATCGGGCAGAGGGGCGCACGAGCCGATGTTCGAAGTGCAATTAGAAGAAACTGGACAATCGGATACAAGGATCAACGTATGCGACGTAGGCTTTGGGCTATCCCAAGTGATACCAATCGTATTCGAGAGTGTGTTTACCGAGCTAGAAAGTGTAACTGTTGTCGAACAACCCATAATCATTATCGAACAACCAGAGCTGCACCTTCACCCAAGCGCTCAGGCTGAACTCGGCGACCTTTTTATCACAACAGCACATTCTGGGGTACGATTCTTGATTGAGACGCACAGCGAACATGTGCTCCTTCGAGTACGCCGGCGCGTGGCAGAAACGTCAGCTGCGAAGGCGGGTGGCAAAACTACTGGTGATCCGGAGATCTCTGCGGATCAGGTTGCCCTGTACTTCATAGACCGCTTGTTTGGAGAAAGCGTCACATATCCAATCCAACTTGACAGCAAAGGGGACTTTGCACGGGTCCCGGCGGGATTCCGTGACTTTTTTGCAGACGACGTCCGAGATGTTGTGCTATTGAGCAAAGCAAGTCGTGTGGTCGCGGCCGGTGAGGCATGAATGATGATGTGGCTTGTCATTGATCCGAACTTGTATGTAGCCTCCGCCCTCAAGCACTCGTCCAGTCTTGGCATGCTCGAGGATGTGTTCGAATCGAAGGATTGTGTGCGACTTGCACTAGACGATCTGGACAACGCGATCATCAAAGAGTACGAAGTGCTCGCTACACTCGTAGAAGAAGAAAACGCACGCAAGCAGCTCGGGTGGTTGCTGGAAAATCAAGGGGCACTGACTGAGAGACTTTCTGTCAACGAGGATTGCTTGAGGTCAAGCTATCTATCGGATGTTGGGTGTGACACTCCAGTAGAGCCACATCTTCTCGCTCTCTGCACAAAGCGGGGAAGAGACATCAAAATATTGGCCGCGGGGCGCGATTTTGATCATGAACTGTGGAAACGTCGCGGGATTCACGACCCGGGGAAGGTAAAGCAACTTGAAGGCCATTTCGAAACAAGGATCTCAGTCTGGGCCGGGCAGCTTGGACGAAGAGCCTTGAGTGACGCCTTGCGCCACCAGCCTGCCTATCCGTGTTGCGAAGCAGAGCTGGAGGAGCTGCTTCGGAGGTATGATTACACGGAGAATGAAGAACTCGAGTTCAAGCAACCTTTTAATGAGCAAAAAAGTGGTCCGTATCACCTCAATCCTTCGATACTCGATGAGACAATGCAAGCGGTATGTGCCTTGTCCAACACGTATGGCGGGAGAGTGCTACTGGGTGTTGGTGAGAACAAACGACGTGTGGGTCAACCGAAAGGCTTTGAGCTGCAGTACGAAAGGACAAAGGGCCAGCTAAAGCCAAAGAACTGGGAAGAGATTTTCAACATGATCGCTTCTGATTGGCTCACCCATTTTGATCCGCCTTTTGACCCGCTTGAGCCCCAGTACCATAAGGTCGAACTTTCGAACGGTCGCTGGGTCTTGGTGTTCTCGGCAACGAAACCTACGGCTGAGCAACAAATGAAGCGCAGGTATCGTGGTAGGTTGTACTATCGAGTCAAGAATATCACCAAGGTGAGGGAGCCTTGAGTTGCAGATCTTCCGGCACTCCGAGACACTTCCCTCTGGACGGAAGAATCTATTCATGGTCATTCTGAACTTCTCCCACCCTCTCACCCCCGCCCACCTGGCCCAGATCGAGACGCTGGCCGGCCAGCGGGTGGCGCGCGTGATCGACGTACCGGTGCAGGTGGATCACGCGCGCGATCTGGTGGAGCAGGTGGCCGAGATTGCAGAGGCAGTGGGCCTGCCGGCCATCGAGTGGCAAACGCTACCGCTCCTGGTAAACCTACCCGGTTACGCACCTGCCGCCGCCGTGCTCCTGGCCGAGCTGCACGGCCGCACCGGCTATTTCCCCGATGCTCTATGGCTCAGACCTGTGGAAAACAGCATGCCGTTGCGATACGAGGTGGCTGATATCCTTCGGCTGCAGAACGTGCGGCTGGCCGCGCGCCGCAAGAGGTAGAGAGGAGAGTATGACACACCCTGATAGTGCGACGTTATCAGAAATCCGGTCGCCTGACAGGCCCGTCCCCTTTGCAGTCTATATCGGGCACTTGATCGGACAACCGAATCTGACCCTGGCCGTCGGTGCCTTTGTGTTGGGCCTGCTTGGGAATGTGCTGGCGAGTGCGCTCGGCGACTGGTCTCTGTGGGGTATTTCGGGCAACTTGATCATCATCCTTCTGCTTGGCGCCTGCGTGGTTGGATTGTACGCGTACTACCGGATCCGGCGACCAGGAGTTGTCATCGAGATGAAGGAAGAGCAGCCTACCGGAAAGGCAGGGTTGATCCTTCTGCTCAGCACGCTGAACCCACGCGCAAGTGGCACGCCCGACGAGATCAAACGGAAGGCAGACGAGACAAAGGCTGCGGCAGAGCGAATCGCTGCAGCAGATCCGAGCAGCTTACTCGAAACCGACTTTGCAGCTATGCTAAACACCAATCTCGAACCGGCGCTGCGCGCGCTCGAGTTTCACCTAACGGAGGGAACGCTGCGCGAATGCTGGGCGATCGGTACGCCGGATGAGGCCGTGCCGGGCGGCGAGGCGCGGCGCGGATCGGCGTGGCTGTCGTGCGTTTTGGAGCGCTGGTTCAACCACCTGCACCCGGACAACAGCGTGCATTTTGCCGAGCCGTGCCAGGTGTCCCCACACGATTATGTGAGTCTCTGGAATCACGTCGATTCGATTTTTCGGACGAGTCCCTACCGCGCCAGGCACATTATCTGCGACATCACCGGAGGACTGAAGCTGATGAGTGTGGGGGCGTCGCTGGCCTGCCTTTCCGAGGGCCGAACGATGCAGTATATGGCGACGAACCGGGACTGGAAAGGGGATCCGGTGCCAAAAGGGCAGATGGTCCCTGTCCTGGTGGATGTGAATCCGTATCTGGTTTGACGGGTTGGTAGCAATATCATGACCAAACGCAAGCGCAAGCAGGGCCGGGGCGAGACGCACTTTTTGCCAGCCGGCCTTCCCGGCGTCGTCCTCTATCCCGCGGCCCTGGTCCTAAACGTCGTGGTGTTGAGCCGCGAGGCCGACGGGAAAACGGATGGGGTTTT
>JAFGIA010000433.1 GCA_016929795.1 Anaerolineae bacterium | reverse complement strand
TGTGCCGGAGATGTGTCCACCCTTCAAGTTTTCAGTGGGCGCAGGTCACGACCTGCGCCGGGCTAGATCTTTTATGCAGAACTCTCCTATCCTAGAACAAGAGGAATCTCATGGCAAGTCAAAGCGGCGCATTCGGAAACGGTGCGCCGCTTTGATTCTGTGGGTTGCGACTTCAGTTTATTGGGGTTGCGTTATTCGCTGCGAAAGCCCGTGCCCGGCTACACGATCCCTCCCCCCCGCAAGCCCTCAATCGCCTCCGCGCTGTAGCCCAGCGCGCCGAGCAATGCATTCACGTGCTCGCCGAGGGCGGGCGCCGGATCGGTGCCCTGTGGCGGATGTGCCGATAGCGTGACGGGCGGCAGCAGCGATCCACCGGCCAGCATATTCAGCGCGCGAACCGGCTCCGAATCGAGCGCCTCGCCAATGTTATAGACCGGCTCGCAGCAGGCGTCGACGCCGGCAAACACCTCGAGCCACTCGGCCCGCGTGCGCGTTCGGAACAATGCGCACAACTCATCGTAGGCCGGCTCGCCGGGAATGGCCGGGGCAAACTGCTGCCCCAGCAGATCCTCGCGGCCTGTCGCCGCGCAAAAGACGGCCCAAAACTCGGGCTCCAGGGTCGACAGGGTCATATAGCCACCATCCGCCGCCTCATAGACGTTGTAGCACACGACCCCACCATTCAGGTCGCTTGCCCCGCGGCGCATCGGCTCGCCGCCCAGGTGCCGGGCCAGCGGCAGCGTCATGGTCGACAGTGCGCCGCCCAGCAGCGAGCCTTCCACCCGCTGGCCCCCGCCCCCCTGCTCCCGCTGCAACAGTGCAAAGAGGATGCCTGCCGCCGCCCACAATGCCCCACCCAGGTCGGCCAGCGGGGCGCCGGGCATGTCAGGCGGCCCACCACGCCGCCCCGTCAGATCGAGCAGGCCGGCCAACCCCTGGTAGTTGAGGTCATGGCCGGCCCTGTCGCGATAGGGCCCCGTGTGGCCATAGCCGCTCAGAGAGCAGTAGACGAGGCGCGGGTTGACCCTGGAAAGCACCTCGTAGCCGAGGCCCAGCCGCTCCATCACGCCCGGACGGAAACTCTCCAGCACCACGTCGGCCGTCTCCACCAGCCGCAAAAAGAGCACCCGGCCCTCTTCTGACTTTAGATTGAGCGTCATACTCTTTTTGCCACGGTTGAGCGCGCGAAAGAGCAGCCCCTGCCCGCTCTCAGGGTCGAGCGGCGGCACATAGCGCGCCCAGTCGCCGCCCCCTGGTGGCTCGATCTTGATCACCTCAAAGCCGAAATCGGCCAGGATGCACGAGCAGTAGGGACCCGGAAAGAGCCGCGAGAGATCGAGCACTCGCATCCTAGCGCCCCTTGAACTCGGGCTTGCGCTTTTGGAAAAAGGCCATCAGCCCCTCGGCCGCGTCCTCGGTTTGCGCGATCAGTGCCAGCAGCGTCGCCTCCGACAGGAGCGCGTCGCGGAAGGTGCCCTCCTGGGCCCTGCGCATCGCCAGCTTCATGGCGCCGATCGACAGCGTCGGGCCGGCGGCCAGTCGTGCCGCCCATGCCTGGGCCATGTCCATCAGCTCGCCGTCGGGCACGGCGCGGTTCACGAGCCCCATCTCGGCCGCCAGTGGCCCGTGGATCCGCTCGCCGAAAAAGGCCAATTCGTTCGCCCGGCGCAGCCCCACCAGCTTGGGCAGCAGGTACGAAGCGCCCATGTCGGTCACCATGCCGACGTTCACATACCCGACGCACAGGTAAGCCGACCCGGCGATCAGCGCCAGGTCGCACACCAGGGCCAGGCTACAGCCACCGCCCACCGCCGGCCCGTTCACGGCCGCCACCCACGGCTTTTGCATCTCGGCCACCTCGACCAGCACACCGTTCATCTCCATGATCGCCGCGCGCACGCCCATCCCCCCGCCCGTGAGCGCCGCGCCAGTGCTGCCCAGCAGGTTCGCGCCCGAGCAAAAGCCACGCCCCGCCCCCGTCAGCACCACCGCCCGCACCTCCGGGTCCTTTGCCACCTGCCCCACCACCTCGCCCAACCGCAGAGTCATGTCGTACGTCAGCGCGTTCAACGTCTCCGGCTCGTTGAGCGTTACCGTGGCAACTCCGTTGGCCTTGTCGAGCAACACCAGATCAGAACTCATCACATGCTCCTCCCTAACGCATCACGCATCAGACAGGGATCGGCGCAATGACCTGCGACGAGACGAACATCCAGGTCACCAGCGCGGCGTTGAGAAACGCGCCCAGGTAGATCTTGCCCGTAAGCTGGTAGAACCAGGTCGACAACGGCAGCACCAGGATCAGGACGCCAATGATGTGGAAGAGACCCATCGTAAAGTTTGCCAGCACTCCGCCGGGGCCGGTGAAAGGGATGGCGCCCACGGTGAGCAGCGGCACATACTGGATGGCCAGGAACAGGATCAACGGGACCGTCATCGCCAGGACGTTGGTAGCCGACCACGAGGCCCAGGTTTGGAGCCAGGTGTCCTTTAACCTGCGCCGGAGCTGGCCATGCACAAAGAAGGCCATGAGCAGAAAACCCAGCAGCAGGAAGGGAAAGTAGAGGAGGAACATGAGAAAGCGGTAGGCTGTCAGGTCGTTGGCAAAAGGAAAGATGAAGCGGTAGTCGACCAGGAAAACCGCCTCCAACAGATGCTCGACCAGGTAGACAAAGGCGAAGAGCAGCGCCGCCAGGAGCGCGGTCCTGCCGATCGAGCCCCAATCCAGCGCAAAGCGATCGGGCCGGTACGAGATACCCAAGTCGGCCAGGGTCAGACCCGTCGCCTGGTGCCGCTTTTTGAACCAGCGGCGAAAGAGAAAAAAGCCGATGACATTGATCACGACGAACCACCAGACGATCCCGTTGACCAGCATCATGGGAAAGAGACCATCAATCGGCACAAGGTAGACGTGCACGCCAAACAGGACGAAAATCAGGGGCAGATAAAGCCACATCAGCAGGCCATTCACAACCGCGTACCTGACGCAGGCACCTTCGCACGCATAGTCGCCCCCGATCGGCCCCTGCAGTGGGCGAAAGAGCCGGGTGCGGAGCAGCAGCAGCCCCAGGGGCATGAGCAAGGCAAACGCGGCGACCATCGCCACCAGGGTCGCCCACTCTTTGACGTGCCACACCTGGCTGCCGGCGTCTCTCCAGAGCGCTTCCGGTGGGTCAAGCGCCTCTCGCATCCACGTCACTGCCTCGGCCACCGGCGCGCTGCTATGTGAGACCTGGATGTGGATGGCCCGCGGCACGAACACGCGCCGCGCGGTACCCTGGTCGAAATCTCCATAGGTCACGCCGATCTGGGGCGTGCCGGCGGGAAAGGCGGCCTGCGTCTGCGGGCTGTTCATCCACTCCGCCTTGATATCCGACACGCCAGTCATCCGCTCCCTGTACTCGTCGTACTGGCCGATCATCATCAGCATATTCTTCGGGTTGTCGGGCGTGGCATCCTCTCTGTAGGCAAAGCCCGAGATCACCAGCGCGTGGACCGACGGGTCGGTCAGAGCGACGGCGTAGGCCATCTCGGCGCCGAGGCTGTGGCCCATCAGGCCGGTGCGCGCCGGGTCGACGAAGGGCAGCGCCTGCAAGTACGCCAGCGAGGTGCGCGCGCCATACGTCTCGTCGAAATCGGCCGCCTCCGGGTCGCCCGGCTCGCCCGAGTTCCCGCGGCCGATGGCGTCGATGCACAGCATGACGAACCCCCGCCGCGCCATCTCGATGCAGTAGGGATCGCTCGTCTCGCGGTTGTTCTGGTAGCCGTGGACATAGACGGCGCCCGGCAGCGGGTTGCCCGCCGTCGCCGCGACGGGGCGCAGCAGCTTGGCGCGGATCGGAATGCCGTTCTCGTTCGCGAACCGCACGTTGCTCACCTCGACGTTGCCAAAATCGCGCTGCACCAGCCACGCCACGACGACCGATGTGAGAAGGACGAGCAGGCAGACGACCAGGGCGATGATCGCCTTGCTGTGATATTTTGTGTCAAAGAGCGTTTGCGTGTTCATGTTCTTTTCCTTCCCTCCGGCAGATCGCACTGCCCGGGACTGCGCAGTCCAGAGGATTGCGGCACGGTTACCAGGCAGTGCGGATCTCTTCCGCCTGCCGCACCATCCCCTGGATCACATCTGCAACCGATGCGATCTCGTCCACGAGCCCGATGCCCTGGCTGCACGCGAGCACGCCGGCATCCACATCCCCGCCGTGCAGCATGCGCCTGGTCTCGGTGCCGGCCGCCAGCGACAGGATTTCCATGATGTCCCCCTGCTGGGCCTCGATGTCGAGCACCCGCAGGGCGGCCGCGTTCTTCCAGACACGCATGGTATTATGCAGCGAGCCGAGGACCGGCACGGTGTCGTGCTCGGTGGCGGCGAGCAGCGCCCGCTTGACATTTTCGTGGATGGGGCATTCCCACGCCGCCAGCAGCCGGGTGCCGACGGTCACGCCCTCGGCCCCCAGGGCCAGTGCGGCCAGCAGGCCGCGCCCGTCGGCGATGCCGCCGGCAGCGAGCACGGGCACATCCACCAGATCGACTGTGCGTGGCACCAGAATCATCGTCGACAGGCCCAGATCGCCGATGTGACCGCCACCCTCCGTGCCAAACACCGTCACCGCATCCACGCCAACCTTTTGCGCGCTCTGCGCGTGGCGCGGCGCGACGCACTTGTGCATTGTCTTGACGCCACCCGCCTTCAGCCGCGCCAGCAGTGCCTCGGGCGGCCGGTTCCCGCTCGTCTCGACCACGGGCACGCCTTCCTCCAAGATCACGTCGACGTACAGGTCATTGTCGATCGGCCGCAGCGCCGGAAAGAGGCTCAGGTTGACGCCAAACGGTTTGTCGGTCAGCGATTTGACCATGCGCACCGCCGCCCGGAACTCTTCCTGCGTATGGAACATCGCCGATGCCATCAGTCCGAGTGCCCCGGCGTTCGAGATCGCCGCCACGAACTCGGGCCCCGAAATGTGCATCATGCACCCGCCGACGATCGGATGCTCGATGCCGAGCAGCTCGGTGATGCGAGTCTTGATCATGAGTAGCTCCTTGGTAATAGGTGATCCGTGAGGCACGAGTTCACGGATCACGCCTCACGCCTCACGGATCACGTATCACGGCAGCCGAATTTGTATATCCTCCACCGGATAGCTCACGCACGCATGAATGTAGCCGTGCACTCGATCCGATTCGCGCAGGCCGGTGTGGGCGGGCTGAAAGACGCGGCCGGAAAGGAGCCGGGTGCGGCAGGCACTGCACTCACCGGCACGGCACACTGCCGGCACGACAATGCCATAGCGCTCCAGCGAGTTGAGCAGTGGCTCGCCCGCAGGTGCATAGATCGTCTCGTGCCCCTCGATCTCGACGTCAAAAAGCGTGTCGGGGTCGAGCCCTACGGGCCAGCTCGCCTCGCACGTCACGTCGGCGGGTGGGCCGTACAGCTCGCGCTTGATCTTGGAGCCGAGTACTCTTTGGGCGGGCACGCCCAGCTCCGCCAGTGCCGCCAGGCAAAAGTCAACCATGACGTTAGGGCCGCAGATGTAAAAGGTCTTGCCCGTCACGTCACCCACGTTGGCCCGGATCAGATCTGCCGTCAAAAAGCCGGTCACCCCATCGTAGCCCGGCGGCGGCTCGGACACTACCAGTGTGTAGTGCAAGTGGGCATGACGGGCGGCGAGATCGGCCAGCTCGGCGCCGAAAATCACGTCGTCGGGCGTGCGGCTGCCGTACAGCAGGTGCATGTCGAGCGCGCGGCCGTTCTGGAGCGCGTCACGGATGATGCTCATAAAAGGCGTGACGCCGCTGCCCCCTGCCAGAAAGACCAGGTCTGTGCCGTCGATGAGCGGCTCGTGGTAAAAGCTGCCCGCCGGGCCAGTCGTCTCCAGCTCGTCACCCGCCTGCACCTGGTTCAACAGGTAGGGCGCCACCAAGCCACCGGGCTTGTCGCGCACCGTCAGGTCGAGATATTCCGTGCCGGGGACCGACGAAATGCTGTAGGGCCGGCTGGTCAGCACACCGTCCACATCCACAAAGGCATTGACATACTGCCCGGGCCGCCACGGCGGCAGCGGCCCGTCGACACGCGCGAGGCGTAGTGTCTTGGTCGTCGGCGTCTCCTCGACGACCTCGACCACGCGCAGCCGCATCCGCTTGGGGTGCAGGCGAGACACCACACGGCGCACTGTATCCCTGTCGGCCGTATAGTCCGCTCCCTGCCCCGGCCGGCGCAGCGCCTTCCGCCGCCGCGCCACGCGCCGGTACTGGTAGATATCCTGCAGCCAATGAACGATCTCTGGTGTCACGGTTTCTTGTCCTCATCCCTTCCCACTCTTGAACGACACCGCGCGCCCCGCACGCACCCCCGACATCATCGTCGGCTCGAAACCGCCGCCGGGTTGAGTCCAGGCGCCGGCAAAGTAAAGGCCGTCGAGCGGCCCCTTGTAGCCCAACCGCCACACCATATTGTCGTGCGGCGGTTGGTTAAAGCCATAGATGCTGCCGCCCAGCGTGCTTGCGTAGCGCATGTTGGTCAACGGGGTCGAGACCTCGACCACTTCCGTGTGACGGCGCAGGCCAGGCGCAATCCGCTCGGCGAGGTTGATCATGGCATCGGCCATCCGGTTTTTTGTATCCACGTACTCGGCCGGCGGCACCGTGTACCACGGCTCGCCGTAGGCCAGCGCCGTCAGCACCACCATCGACGTGCCGGGCGGAGAGATGTTGGGATAGACGGCATTGTAGCAGGTGACGGCGATCGCCTGCGGCGGGATGATAGCCTTCATGCCCTGGTAATGCCGCTCCAAGTCATAGCCGGTGTTGATAAAAATCTCGTGCTCGGTCAGGCCCAACTCCTCTGGCGGACAGGCCACCCCCATGTAGACATTGATCGTGGACGCGGCAACCTCGCTTGACTGGAGATTGGTGAAAAACGCCGGGGGCACATTCTCGGGGCCGATCAGGTCGCGGCAGGTGGTGATCGGATCGGCATTCGACACGATCCAGTCGGCGTGCACCTCTTCTTCCTCTTCTGTGATCACGCCGGCGACGCGGCCACCCGCCGTCGTGATGCGCTGCACGCCGCAGTTGAAACGCACCTCGCCGCCCAGCGCCTCAAAGGTGGAGAGAAAAGCGTTGGACAGCGCCTGCGACCGGCCTTTCGGAAAAGCGGCGCCGCGCCGGACGTACGCCGCCAGGGTGCTGGCCATGTACACGAACGAGATCTGAGAGGGCGGCAGCCCGACATAGCCCCAGTACGCGGACAGGACCGCGCGTGCGGCCGGGTCCTTGACGTCACGGTCAAGCACCTGGCCCCAGGTCGTCGGCAGGTAGCGCACAAAGTGGGGAAAACGGAATGGGACCACCAGCGGGTGGGTGCCGCGCCTGTCGCGCAAAAAGCGAGCATACTCGCGGCCAAAGTCGAACACGCGCCCCAGGAAGCGGTGGATGCCCGTTGCCTCGTGGGGAAAGGCCGCCGCCAGCGTGGCCTCGAACGCCTCGCGGCCGACGGGCAAGGTGATGTCGAGGCCCTGGCCGGAACCAGGGTCAAAGACGGCGCGATAGAGGTGGAGCACGTGCAAAAACTCGACCCTGTCCGTCACGCCCAGGTGCTCCAACACGCGATAGACGTTGCCCCGCGATTCTGGCGGGCCAATGCCCGATAGTTCGTGCAGGGCCACCTCGAACTCGTACTGGCCGCCCCCTGCGCGGCTGCGCACAAAGCTTGTTGCATACCCGCCTGGCACGTTGTGCCGCTCCAGCAGCAGCACGCGCAACCCGCTGTGGGCCATCGTCGTCGCCGCCGCCAGTCCCCCCAGCCCGGCCCCGATGACGATGGCATCGTACTTTTCTGTCATACAGCCGTTCCTTTCAAGACGTGATACGTGTGCATGATACGTGAAACGTGTTCACCCCCCACTGCTCACGCCTCACGCACCACGCATCACTTCTCCCGCAGCTCCCGCCGCAGCACCTTCCCGATAATGCTCTTGGGCAGGTCGTCGCGGAACTCGACGATCCGTGGAGCACGGTAGTGGGCCATCCGTTCGCGGCAGAAGGCAATGATCTCCTCCGCGGTGGCGGATTGGCCCTCTTTGAGCACGACGAACGCCTTGGGCGTCTCGCCCCACTCCTCGTGCGGCACGCCGATGACCGCCGCTTCCTTGATCGCGGGATGCTCGAACAACACCGTCTCGACCTCAGTCGGATAGATGTTATAGCCGCCCGAAATGATGATGTCCTTCTTACGATCGGTGATGTGCAGGTAGCCCTCCTCGTCCATGAAGCCAATGTCGCCGGAAAAGAACCAGCCAGGCTCACCGTCGGGACCGACACGCAGCGCGTTCTCGGTCTCGGTAGGCAGGTTCCAATAGCCCTTCATCACCTGCGGCCCCTTGATAATGATCTCGCCGCTTTCGCCCACAGGGCACTCTTCCGTGCCCGTGAACAGGTCCACGATCTTGACATCGGTGTCGGGCAGTGGCAAGCCGATGGAGTGCGGCTTGGGGCGGTCGATCGGCTCCATGGTGGCGCACGGGCTCGTCTCTGTCAGCCCGTAAGCCTGGAGCATCTTGCCGCCGGTCACTGCCTGAAACTGATCCTGCGTCTCGGGCGCCAGCGGCGCGGCGGCGCTCACGGCAAAGCGCAGCGACGTCAGATCATAGTCGCCGCGCGCTGGAAAGTTGAGCAGCCCCACGAACATGGTCGGCACACCGGGATAATAGGTAGCGCGGTGCGTCTCGATCGACTTGAGCACGTGCACCATGTCGCGCGGGTTCGGGATCATGACGATCTTGGAGGCATTGTAAATGGGCACGTTCATGCCGACGGTGAGGCCGTAGCTGTGAAAGTAGGGCATCACGGCAAGCATCACGTCCTCCGCCTCGCGGGCCTTGCCCCACAGGCTCAGCGCGGCCGCGTTGGACACCAGGTTAAAGTGGGTGAGCTGCGCCCCCTTCGGACCACCCGTCGTGCCGCCGGTGTAGATGAGCGTCGAAACCGAGTCGGGGTCGATCTCGACCGGGGTGGGCCGGCCGCGACCCCGCCTCATCACATCCTGGAACCAGTAGGTGCCGGCGTCGCCCGAGATATCCACCTTGTGGCCATCTTTTTTCTCTTTGGCCAGCGTAAAGAGGAGCTTGAGCATGCCGGGGAAATACTCCTTGATGTTGGTGACGATCACGCGCTTCAGGCCGGTTTGGGCGCGCACGCCCTTGACGCGCTCGTACAACTGGCTCATCACAACGAATGTTTCGGCACCCGAGTCCTGCACGAGGTGCTCGATCTCCCGCCCGATGTACAGGGGATTGCAGCAGACGACGATCGCACCCAGCCGCCAGGTAGCATAGGCGGCGATGATAAACTGAGGGCTGTTGGGAAGCTGGATCGCTACCCTGTCGCCCTTGCCCACCCCCATCTGCTCCAGCCCGGCAGCAAAGCGGTTGACCGCGTCGTCGAGATGGTGGTAGGTGAGCTTGGCATCCATCAGCCGCGAGCCGACCATCGCTCCAAAGATGGTGGCTGTCTGCTCCGGATGCTTGCGGGCGGAATCGGCCAGCATCCGGTCCACGGGGATGCGGGGATAGTCCATCGTTGCCGGTATCCCCTCGTCATAGTGTTTTAACCACAGCTTGTCCATGACCTTTCCTCCTCTCGTGTAGGCCGGATCGATCCGGCGACCTGTCCAACCCGTTATAGAAACACCACCTGTGGCACAATTTCCTGCTTCTGAATCAGCCGCTCAATCTCGTGCTGCGCACGTTGGTCACGGATCGGCTCGATCCCGGACACACCAAGACCATCCTGGTTCGTTTTCTCTTTCCACCTCAGCACAAACCCGGGCACCAGTGCGTAGGCACAGCCGCCCACCCCACAGCAGGTCGCATCGAATGCCGCGTGCCCCACCAGGTAGAGCACCTCCCGCCCCTCAAAAACCAGCCGACCTTCTTTCACCAACACGTAATACCCGCCGATAGCGGCCACCTCCTGCCCGAGTGGCTGATGGATGTATTCCTGTACCACTGCATCCTCTCGGAACTGGTATTAGATATTAGGTGTGAGATATGCAGCCGCTCCTAATACCCAATCACTCACCATAGCGCCCCACGATGGTGATGCTGCTGATGTTCATGTGCGGCATGCCGCCGAGATTGTGCGTGAGGCCATAGCGCGGGTTGTCGAGCTGGCGGTCGCCGGCGCGGCCGTGGAGCTGCAGGTACATCTCGTACAACATGCGCAGCCCCGACGCGCCGATCGGATGTCCAAAGCACTTGAGCCCGCCATCGGGCTGGCAGGGGATGGCACCATCCAGGTCGAAACAGCCGTCGAGCACGTCGCGCACCGCGCCGCCCCGCTCCGAGATGTGCAGGTCCTCCATCGTCACCAGCTCGGTGATCGAAAAGCAGTCGTGGACCTCCATCATGCTGATCTCGGCGCGCGGATCGGTGATGCCCGCCTCGTCGTAGGCTATCTGGCTGCACTGGGAGGTGGTGACCAGGTGATCGCCGTCCCACTCGTTATATCCCATCTCCTCGCCGCTGCTGAGCGCGAGCTGGAGCGCCTTGACGCTGACCAGTTCCTTCTTGCCCAGCCCCCGGGCCATGTCGGGCGTGGTGACAATGGCGCACGCGGCCCCGTCGCTGACACCGCAGCAGTCGAACAGGCCCAGCGGGTGCGCAATGATCGGCGCTGCCATCACCTGGTCGACGGTCACCGCCTTGCGCAGGTGCGCCTTGGGATTGAGGACGGCGTTGGCGTGGCTCTTGGCCGAGACGTGGGCCATGGCGCGCTTTAGCTCGTTCATCGGGATCTTGTGCTTGGCGGCGTAGGCGCTGGCGAGCTGGGCAAAGAGGCCCGGCGCGGTAATGTTGGGCATCCACTGCCAGGTCAGCGACCCGGCATTGGCCCCCCAGTTAGGAAGCCCGCCATAGCCAATGTCCTTCAACTTTTCGACGCCCAGCGCGAGGGCGATGTCGTATGCGCCCGACGCCACGGCGTAGCAGGCGCCCCGAAACGCCTCGGTGCCCGTGGCGCAATAGTTCTCGACACGGGTGACCGGGATCTTGGGCAGGCGGAGCGTCAGCGACATCGCCAGGGCACTCTTGCCGACGCTGACCTCTTCCATGCATGTGCCGAACCACGCGGCCTGGATCTGACCACGCTCGATCCCGGCATCCGCCACCGCCTCTTCGAACGCCTCGACCATCAGCTCCTCGCTGCCCACCGCCCACCGCTCGCCGAACTTGGTGCAGCCCATGCCGAGGATCACAACTTTGTCTCTGATGCCTGTGGCCATAGTGTTCTCTCCTCACGAAGTAGATTGGTAAACTGGTAGATTGGTCAGTTCCCAATCTACCAAGCTACCAATCTACCGAAATTTGAACAGTTTTTCCACCAACTGCGATTTCATCAGGTCGCCTTCGATCTTGAGCTTGCCGGCGCTGTAGGCTTGCATAGCGGGCAGTTGGCCCCCGACGTACTTGAGAAAATCGTCATCCGACATTTTGAGGGTGGTGGTTGGCTTGCTGTGGGTGCCCAAAGCGACCGTCAGAGCGCCATTGTCGATCGCGGCGTACCACTCGCCGCCCCCCGGGCCCGAGATGCTAAACTGAAACACGACACTCACCCCCGCAGCGGCACCGGCCTGAAAGGCGCCCGGCAGGTTGTCAAAGACGGCCTGCACGCTCCCGGCGGCGCCAGCCGGCGCTGGGGCCGGCGCCTCTGTCTCCTCCGGCTCGTCGCTCAAGTCCGCCGGCCCGGTGAGCATGCTCATCAGCATCGCGTTGGCATCGTCGTAGGTCCGGGCGCCGCGCAAACTGTCGATGCGTGCCCAGTTCTGGTGAATGTCGGCCAGGTCAGGGGCCCTGTCACCCTCAACAAGCACCACGCCCGGGGCACTGATGACGGCGGACCGGCTGTAGTGCCCCATGCCGGCATTTAGCACCAGGCCCGAGTCGGCGCACTGCTCGGAGCAGAAGTAGAGGACGAGGGGCACGACGAACTCGGGCTTGAGCTGGTCGAGCAAGTCGGGCGGCAACACATCCTCTGTCAACCGCGTCGTCGCCAGCGGCGCCACC
>JAFGIA010000432.1 GCA_016929795.1 Anaerolineae bacterium | reverse complement strand
TTACCTCGACCTTGAAGGCTATCGTCGCTTCGCCTAGTCGGGGTACCACTATATATGGCCCCTACCATGCAAAATCCCAAAGAGCCGATATTTGCAGCGTGGCAGCAATCATAAGTCGTAAATCGTAAATCGGGGGGGCGAGGATGTCGCGTTTGATCGTGATTGTGTTGGTGATCGGGGCGCTGGTGGTAGGCGGTGTGGTGGCAGCGGTGGCGATGGAGGCGCGGGTGGCGGCACCGGCGCGGTCTGCACTCCACTTTCCATGGGGCATGCTGGCAAGCGAGTCAGAGACAATGAACGACTGCGTCGAGTGCCACGAGCCGGAGAAATTCCATACGTGCGAGACGTGCCACGACGACCATGGATCGGCCGAGATGGCCCTGATGCCATTCAACAACCTGATCCTGCTCGTGGGCGATGTGCCCGAGCCGCGCTACATCCCGGTGAACGAGATCTTGCCCTACCGCGACCAGCCGGGCACACACATCCGGCTGGCGGACCTGCTGGCGACATACGGGGTGGAAACGTTCGAGACGGTGACGATCACGTCGCGTGACGGTGGGTTCGTGACGATCGACCGTGAGAACCTGACGGACGAGGCGCTGCTGATGCCACACGTGGACGGCGTGCGCTTTGCCGCAGAGAATTTGCACGTGTCGACATGGCTGAAGGGGATATGGCGCATCGTCGTCGTCGGGCCCGCCACGCCGCTCAGGGTGGATGGCGAAGCGACGTCGATCGGGCGGCTGTTGCTCGGGCCGACGACAAGCGTCACCGTGGAGCAAACCGATGTAATGCTCAAGAGCGAGACCGATGGCCAGGTGCGCAGGGCCAAGACGGCGGGGCGGATGGAAGGGGCGGCGGTGGGGTCGCTGGTCAAGATCCAGGACTTTCGCCTGCTGGTGGTGACCGATGCCACGGGCCAGGAGCACGTGGTGGAGGGATGGCAAGCGCAGGGCGCACTGCTGGTGCAGCCGATGGGACCCGGGATCGACGGCGTGCCGCCGGTGATGCTGGTGCTGCCGGAGCGGAGCCGGGCGAGCTGGGTGGCGAATGTGGTGGAGATACGGTCGGAAGAATAATTAGAAATTAGAGATTAGAGATTAGAATCAGTTGGGGACCCTGGCTTGCCTGGGGAACTTTTGAGGAGATGACGGTGGTTGGTACCATAGGGAAGGGGAGCGGGGACGGGAGGGCGTGGACGAGATGGGCAGTTGTCCTTGTCGTCAGTCTTCTCTTGACGGCAGCGATGGCCTCGTGTGCCGGGTCGTGGGATGCGGCGCTGGTAAGGGCAGACGGCGAGATAGTGGTGATCGATCGAGGGATGCTGAAAAGCCTGGTGGCGCCGGATGAAGAAGAAGCCGAGTCGGTGCCATTGGAGCACGTGCTGTGGAATGCCGGATACCAGGTGATTGACAAGGTCATCGTAGTCGACGACAAAGGCACGCGCCACGAGATCGAGTGGGGCGCAGATGTGGCAGTGGATGCGACGTGGGCACTCGACGGCGAGGTAACCATTGGCGGGAAGACGGTTGCGCCAGCACAGGTGGAGGTGGTGCCAGCGGAGGTGACGGGCAGCATCGAGGCCTCGATCGTGGACGTGGCGCCAACGGCAGCGTCGGCACTCGGGCTGGCGGCGCCCGCACAGGCGACGGGGAACTTGCTGGCGGCGGGCACGGCGGAGCACGTGATGCTCGTCTTTCTCGACGGATTCGGCTATGTGCGCTATCTCGACGCACTGGAGCAAGGGGTGATCCCGAACCTGGCGGCGCTCGGAGAGCCGTTATCGGGCGTGACTGTCTATCCGCCCTGTACAAGCGTCGGATCGGCCGCGGTGCTCACAGGCGCACTGCCGGCGGTCAACGGAGTGGCATGGCGGGGCATCCGCAAGACGGAGGTAGAGACGCTGTTCGACGTGGCGACCGCGGCAGGAATGCAGGTGGTGGCGGTTGAGGGCAACGCACTGGCGTTCAACCTGCGCAATGCCGAGATGACGCTGTCGGGCGACCGGGACGGGAACGGCAGCACCGACGATAACGTGTGGCAGAACGCGCTGGCCGTGCTCGACGCGGGCATGCCCGACCTGTTCTGGGTCCACTTTCACGGCATCGACGACGCGGGCCACACCTATGGGCCACGGACGGCAGAGGAGGAAGCGGCCATCCACGGGGTGGACGCGGCGGTGGGTGAGCTGCTGGCGGCACTGCCCGCCGGCACGATGACGATCATTTTTGCGGACCATGGCATGCACACGGTCGAAGAGGAAGGGAGGTTGGGCAATCACGGGCATCTGATCGAAGAGGATATGCTGATTCCGATATGGATTGTGAGAAAGTAGGGTTGTGGGAGGTGCTTCCGAGATCGAAGGTGGAGATTCCTCGCTTCGCTCGGAATGACAAGATGGAGTGGAACAGGAGGTTCCTTGCTTCGCTCGGAATGAAAATGAAAGGGATCACTCAAGAGGAGGGAAAGATGCGTGTAAAGGTTTGGGCCCTGGTGGCGGTTCTGCTGGTGGTGAGCCTGGGGGCGTGTGGCAGCAGCGCGCCGAAAACGGATTGGACGCTGGAAATCGGCGGCGCGGTGTCGAACCCGCTGGCCCTGAGCTACGCCGACCTGGCAGAGATGGAGCAGGTCGATCTGAAAGAGATCTTGATGGAAAGGTCGACGGGCGAGGACACTGTCGGGTCGTGGAGCGGCGTGTCGCTCGACAAGATCCTGGCGGATGCAGGCGCCCCGGCCGATTTCGCGAGCATCACGGCGATTGCCGCGGACGGATACGCGATCGAGGTGCCCAAGGACGAGCTGCCTGACGCCATCGTGGCGCTGAAGGAAGAGGGCGAGTGGATCGCGACGGCCGATCCGGATCACGGGCCGATCCGGCTGGTGACCCCCTTTACGCCGGCCAACCGGTGGGTGTTCCAGCTCCAGGTAATCCAGGTGAACGAGACGAGTGCAGGCGCGGCCGGCATCCCCGAGAACGCTGCGCTCAAGATCACGGGCAACGTGGAGAATGAGATCGGTTGGAGCGAGGAAAAGGTGCGCGCGATGGACACCATCGAGGCGCAGTCGACGAACAAGGCCGGCGAGACGAGCACCTACACGGGCGTGCTGATCAACGACCTGCTCGAAGCCGCGGGGCCGAAGGCGGATGCGACGACGGTGGTGTTTGTCGCCGACGATGGCTACACAGCCGAGGTGACACTGGCCGAGGTGCAGGGGTGCGCCGACTGCATCGTGTCGTTCCGCAACCAGGGTGGCTTTAGCACGGTGCTGCCGGGATTTCCCGGGAACGTGCAGGTCAAGGGGGTCGTCGAGATCCAGGTCAAGTAGGCGGGACGTGCGACGCGGTGCGGTGGATGTCCCGAGTACCCTCGGGCGTGATCCGCCGCGAGCGGGAGAAGACCAGCGGGAGGTAGGAAGATAGACGAGATTATCAACGGCCTGTTGGAAGCCTTCCGGCTGATCGCAACGCTGGATCCAGCGTTGATGGAGATCATTGTACTATCGATGACCGTGTCGGGCATCGCACTGGCGTTCAGTACGGTGATCGGCATCCCGCTGGGGGCGGTGATGGGCCTGCGGCGGTTCGTGGGGCGCAGGCTGGTGATCGCACTGCTCTACACCGGTATGGGGTTTCCGCCGGTGGTGGTGGGCCTGTTCGTGTACCTGATGCTGTCGCGCAGCGGGCCGCTGGGCCAGATTGGTGCAGCGTGGGTGCCCGACCTGTTCACGCCGGGGGCGATGGTGGTGGCGCAGACGATCATCTCATTCCCACTCGTCGCCGGTTTTACCATGGCAGCCGTGATGGGCGTTGACCCGCAGTTGCGAATGCAGGTCCAGGCCCTGGGGGCCACGTCGTGGCAGACGGCGGTGGCGGTCCTGGTGGAGGCGCGGATCGGCGTGATCGTATCGGTCATTGCCGGGTTCGGCTCCATCATCTCCGAGGTGGGTGCGGTGATGATGGTGGGCGGGAACATTGAGGGGAGCACGCGCGTGCTGACCACGGCGATCGTGCTCGAAACACGCAAGGGCAACTTTGACCTGGCGATGGCCATCGGCGTGGTATTGTTGACGATCTCGTTCATCACCAACCTGGCCATGCTGGCCCTGCAGGGGAGGACGTTCGACGAATGAGCGAAACTATCTACCGCCTGCAGAACGTCAGCAAGAGGTACGACGAGAGGGCCGTGCTGGACGTCGAGCACCTCCAGATCGCGCGGGGCGAGGTGCTGGCCCTGGTGGGGCCGAGCGGCGCGGGCAAGAGCACGCTGCTGCGCCTGCTCAACTTTCTCGAGCCGCCGACAACAGGGCACATCCGCTTCCTGGACGTCGAGTTCAGCACACAGCAGTCAATGCCGCTCGCCTACCGCCGGCGGGTGACGACGGTCTTTCAGCGACCGCTCCTGCTCAACCGGAGTGTGCGCGCGAATGTAAAATACGGATTGGGCCTGCGCGGCCAGCGCGACGTGGATGGACGCATCGCCCAGGCGCTGGAGCAGGTGGGGCTGGCGCACCTGGCACGGCAGCGGGCCCGGACCCTCTCGGGCGGCGAGGCGCAGCGCGTGGCGCTGGCGCGCGCGCTCGTGATCGAGCCCGATGTGCTGCTCCTCGACGAACCGACGGCCAACCTCGACCCGTACAACATCAGCATCATCGAAGAGATCGTGGCGGAGCTGAACCGGAGCAAGGGGACGACGATGGTACTGGTGACGCACAACGTCTTTCAGGCCAAGCGCCTGGCGGACAGGGTGGCACTGATGCTCGAAGGCAAGATCGTCGAGCTCGCAGACGTGGAGGCGTTCTTTGAAGCGCCGGAGGAGCCACGCACAAGGGCGTTCGTGGCGGGAGAGATGGTGTATTGATTTTGGATTTTGGATTGGGAGACGCGGGGATGAGGAACGAGCCGGCAAGAAGCAAGTTGGAGAAAGTCGTTTCATAAAATAAGGAGGAGAGAATGAACAAGCGAGTCGTAAATCTGTTTCTGTTGGTGGCCCTGATCCTGGGGCTGATGGTGGGGTGCGGCACGGAACCGACGGCGGTGCCAGCGGAACCGACGGCGGCGCCGGCAGAGCCGACGGCGGCCCCAGCCGAACCGACAGCAGAGCCGGCAGCGGAGGGCGGACGACTGATCCTGGCGACGACGACGAGCACCCAGGACTCGGGCCTGCTCGACGTGATCCTGCCCGACTTTGAGGCGCAGGCCGGCGTGCCGGTCGAAGTGATCGCCGTGGGCACAGGGCAGGCGATCGAGCTGGGCGAGGCAGGGGACGCCGACGTGCTGCTGGTGCACGCCCGCTCGCGCGAGGATGCCTTCATGGACGCGGGGCACGGCGTGCGCCGCGAGGACGTGATGTATAACGATTTTATCATCGTCGGCCCGCCCGACGATCCCGCCGGGATCGCGGGCATGACCGACGCAGCCGCCGCGTTCGCCAAGATGGCCGAAGCGGAAGCGCCCTTTGTGTCGCGCGGCGACGACTCGGGAACGCACACGAAAGAAAAGGCGGTGTGGAGCGCCGCGGGCATCGAGCCGACAGGCGACTGGTACATCTCGGCGGGCCAGGGGATGGGGGCCGTGCTGACGATGGCCGACGAGCAGCAGGCGTACACGCTCAGCGACAGGGCAACCTACCTGGCGCGCACACTGGAGGGCACGGAGCTGGTGATCGTGGTCGAGGGGGACCCGATCCTGTTCAACCCGTACGGCGTGCTGGCCGTGAACCCTGAGAAGAGTGACAAGATCAACAACGAGCTGGCCAACGAGTTCATCGACTGGCTGATCTCGATGCCGACGCAGGAGATGATCGCCGAGTTCGGCGTGGCCGAGTTTGGCGCGCCGCTCTTTACTCCCGACTCGGCGCTGTGGCGCGAGGCCCACCCGGTGGCGGGCGGCGCTGCAGATGCTGCGCTCAAGATCACGGGCAACGTGGCCAACGAGATCGGCTGGACTGAGGAAGAAGTGCGGGCCATGCCGACGATCGAGGCCCAGTCGACGAACAAGGACGGCGAGACGAGCACCTACACGGGTGTGCTGATCAATGACCTGCTGACGTTGGCCGGCCCGAACGCCGATGCCACCACGGTGGTGTTTGTGGCCGACGATGGCTACACGGGCGAAGCGACACTGGCCGAGGTGCAGGGATGCGCCGACTGCATCGTGTCGTTCCGCGAAAAGGGTGGATTCAGCATCGTGATGCCCGGATTTTCGGGCAAGGTGCAGGTAAAGGGCGTCGTCGAAATCCAGGTCAAGTAGAGGCGACGCCCGGACCGGTGCCTGGTGGCACCAAATCAGAGTGCCCTGTTGACGGATGGGGCCGTACCCTGTATACTGGAGCGGCTGTTTTACCACAGCACGTCCGCGTTACGCGGACGTGCTGTGCGCATCAAAAAAGAAATATAACGAAGGGAAATAGAAACTGGAATGGGCCTGAGAAGAGACGAGAGCGGGAGGCTGCACATCGAGACGCGGCTGATGGCCGAGTCGCTGATGGATAGGGGGTTGCTGGCGAGCACCCAGGGCGAGGGCGTGTTCCGCATGCTGCCCAACCTGAATGTAATCAAGCTCGGCGGGCAGAGCATCATCGACCGCGGGCGCGAGACGGTGCTGCCGCTGCTGGCCGAGATTGTGGCGGCACGCAAGGAGCACGAGCTGCTGGTGATGACGGGTGGGGGGACGCGCAGCCGCCACGCCTACGCCATCGCCCTGGACCTGGACATGCCGACGGGTGTGCTGGCCAAGCTAGGGTCAAGCATCAGCGAGCAGAATGCGCTGATGGTGTCGATGCTGCTGGCGCCGGCAGGCGGCGTCAAGATCGGGCACGACGACGTGGTCAAGATGGCAGCCTACCTGGCGCTGGGCGCGATCCCGGTAATGCACGCCATGCCGCCCTACAGCCTGTGGGAGGAGCCCCCGCAGGCGGGGCGCATTCCCCCCCACCGCACCGATAGCGGCGCATTTCTCACCGCCGAGGTGGTGGGCGCCAGGCGCTGCATCCTGGTCAAGGACGAAAAGGGGCTGTTCACGGCCGACCCGAAAAAGGACCCCCAGGCCGAGTTCATCCCCGAGATCGAGGTGAACGAGCTGCTGGCACGCAACCTGGAGGACCTGGCGGTGGAGCGGGCCATGCTCTATGCGCTGGCAAACGCGCGCAGCGTGCAAGAAGTGCTGCTGGTGAACGGGCGAGAGGCGGGGAACCTGACGCGGGCGCTGCAGGGTGAGAACGTGGGGACGCGGATCTACCGCGGATAGCCTGCTACGAGCCTTCGGAGATGCCCGGCTCGACCTGGAGGGCCTGTCCTTCGCTGAGGGCCAGGGCGACCTGTCGCCGGGCGCGGGAGAGGATGCGTTGGAAGGTAGAGCGCGAGACGCCCATCTGCGCCGCAGCCTGCGCCTGGCTCAACCCCTCAAGGTCGGCCAGGCGCAGGGCTTCGAGCTCTTCGTGGAGGAGCACGATGCGGCGCAGGTCATCCAGCGGGACACCGGCCGGCTTGTAGATGGCCGGATGGCAGCGCCGGCTCACGAGGCGCTGCTTGCGTGGGCGCGGCATGGAAGCTATTCGGGATCGTGTTGCCGGCGCCTACGGCGTGGTCGATCCTCGCCTTCCTGCTCGCCGCTGCCTTCGCCGCGCGGCAGGTAGACAATGTCGGCGCCCACTTCGGACACAAGGGCTTCGAGCTCGACACGGCGCAGGCGGGTGATATAGACTTTCAGGTCGAGGCCCTGGCTGGCAATCACGGCAAAGCGGGGACGGCCTGTGCCGCGCCCGGCATGGCGTCGTTCACGGACAAAGATCTTGGCCATGGTCGGTTCCTTTCGATCGTCGGTTTATTTTGGGCATATGCCCAAAACTATTATAGCCTGGAATGTGAGGTTTGTCAATGCTTTTTATCGGCCTGGACGACACGGACACATTAGAGACGAGGGGCACAGGGCACCTGGCCCGCACCATCGCCGCCGAGATGGCCAACGGGGGGGGGGGATATCAGGTCGCAGGGGTCACCCGGCACCAACTGCTCGTCGACCCGCGCGTGCCGTGCACCAAAAACAACAGCAGTGCCGTCATCCATATCTGGGAGGACGAGCGCCTGGATCTCGAAGAGCTATTCGGCAAGGCGCGTGCGATCATGTGCGCTGATTTTGTCCCGGGCAGCGACCCGGGGCTGTGCGTGGCGCGCGAGGTGCCGGGGGCAGTGGTGGAGTTTGGACGGCGCGCCAAAGAGGCGTTGGTGACGCTGGAGGAAGCACGCAGCCTGGCGGCAGCGTATGGCATCCTGCTCGAAGGGCTGGGTGGCGACGAGAGTGGCATGATCGGCGCGCTTTCGGCAGTGGGGCTGGCCGCCACCGGCGAGGATGGGCGGTACGTGATGGTTGGCTCCTATCGCGACCTGGTGGGGCTGCAACCGGTGCAGGCGATCCTCGACGCCGGGGTCGCCTCTGTCGAAACCATCGACGGGCAAGCGGTGACGGCAGGGCTGGTGCGCACCGACAAGCTGCGGCCAGCACGGCGCGCGGGCCAGCCGGTGGCCGTGGTCGAATGGGCCGGCGAACATTGGGAGCCGATCCGGCTCGACTGATGGCTCCCATCGTACGCGCGGAGCGGGTGGCCTACCGCTACCCCCAGAACAACCATGGGTTGAACCCGACAGACCTGGTGCTGCACGGCGGCGAGCGGCTGCTCGTGACCGGTGCATCGGGCTCGGGCAAGAGCACGCTCACCCGCTGCCTGACCGGGCTCATCCCGCATCTCTACCGGGGCGAGATGGAGGGCGCGGTGTGGCTCGGCGGGCAGCGCACGACAGAAGCGCCGCTGTGGCAGCTCGCCGAGCAGGCCGGGCTGGTGTTCCAGAACCCCGCGGCGCAGATGCTGGCCGAATCGGTGTACCCGTTAAGTCAAACCGTTCGCCTTCGGTGCCGTCCAGGGCACCGATCACCCGCACGCCCCCATCCGCCCACACTTTCACCTTTTGGCATAGCGCCCGGATGATTGTCCGCCGTTCTTCCAGGATCTCGCGCCGCCGCTCTTCCGGCAAGGCGTCCAGCTCGTCCGGTTCTAAGTCGATCTTTGGTAGACGTTCCCGCAGGTTGCTTGTCAGGCTGTCGATGTAGGCCAACCCTGCTTCCACCTTCTCCACGTCGTCTCTCAGTTCTGTAAGTCGCTTGATTTCGCCTTGCCAGTACCTTGCCGCCTCTTCCGTTTCCGCCATGCGCGCATCGAATTCCAGTTCTGTTATCATGCCCCTTGCTGCTTGGCGTTGGTAAAACGCCCGCTCGCCGTCCACCTCGGACAGACGGCGCCGGGCGTGAGCGATCTCGCTGTCCACGCTCTCCCCCTGCTTCTGGAGTTCTTCTTGCCGTGCTATGATCTGGAGTTTCAGCAGGTCAGGTTGGCTGATTCCCTTGTCCACAAGATGCCGCCATACAGCCCAATCAAGATCCGGTCCGTTCCAATGGTAGGGCGCCGGGTGCGGCTCATCCCCCCGGTAGAGCGCCGCTGGCAAACATCGGTAGGTATGCCCCATAACGTCCCGCGTCTGCCGGATCTTGGTTCCATCCGCGAGCGTCCAATACCAGTAGCGTTGTGCCGTCACCGATATTGAACCGCCGCACTCACCGCACTCCGCGAGCCCTTGGAGCAGGTAGACGCCCCTGCTGTTGCGCGTGGCGAGCTGCTTGTTGCCCTCCATGCGCTCTTGCACTCGTTCCCATTGTTCCGGCTCGATAATGCGCGGGATCTCGATGCTCACCCGCTCACCGTCGCCAAAGTCCCACGTCGCGGCGCCCATATAGTCCGGGCACGTCACCACCTTAAAGATCACGCTTTGCGCCCAATTGTGCTTGCGGTGTGACTCGCCCTTCTGATTCGCTCCACTGGCGATCAGCTTTCGCCGCACCTCGGCCAATGGTAAGCCCACGTCGTACCAGTTGAAAATCTGTTGCACCAGCTCCGCCTCTTCCGGCACCAAGATGATCCCCCGCCCGCGTTTGCCCGGCTCGGCTATAGACGTGTAACCCAGCCGCTCGTAAGGTCCAGGCCAACGTCCCTCTTGGAGCGTGGCGATCTTGCCCATCCGGGTCCGCTCCGCCCTTCTCTTGTTCTCTTCCCGCCAGATCGTCGCCTTGATGCTCAGCGTAAAGCGGTCGATCCGCCCGCCCGTCGCGTCAAAGATCTCGATCTTGCCCCTACCATTCCGCCGGGCGTCGCCAAGGTCAAGAGCATCTTCCAGCGCAACCGCGACGCGCGGGTGCCGCACGAGCCGGTCATCACGCCAGCAGGCCACGGCGTCAAGCTCACCGGTTTTCAGCCGTTCCAGCATCCTCAAGAATTCCGGCCGGTCCGCCCGCTCGCCAGACGGGTTAACAACCCGGCCCTTGTTCGGCGTCTGCGTCGCGCGATAATCCTCGCAGTCCACAAACGTTTCCACAAGCGTCCAGTCCATCCGCTCACACAGCGCCTTGATCTCGGCAAGCTGTTGATCGATGGATCGTGCCTCCCCTTGCGCCTGCTCCGCCGTCGAAACTCTGGCATACCCTCCTACTCTCATTGTTTGCCTACTTTCTGTCTGTCTTGATTGATCCGCTGGTGTAGGTTGCGCTCTTTCTTGATCTGCCGGCCAGCCACAACACTGCCAGCACCGCGACCGCCGCAGCGGCAAGACTTTTGCCCTCACCGCTGTGGACGCTGATGGGTTGCTCCTGGTCGGTGTCGCTGCCCACGCTCGTCGCCGGTTGGCACATGTGCCAAATACCAGCGACCAGCGTCATGAGCACTAGGGCGATCAATCCCCATCGCCAGGCCCGTATTCTGGTTGTCACCATTTCTCTTTCTGCCCCCTTGTTGCGCCACCCACTCGTTCGTGTTATACTGAAGATAGACCGGGTGTCCGCCGCATCCATAGGTCAGACACCCGGCCCAGGGGCGGGCAAACGCTTACACGTTTGCCCGCTTTCTACTCGCCACCTTCTGCCTGTGGCGCTCCGCTGGGCTGCGCACCCAGCCATTCGGCATGGACTACCGCCAGCCCTGCCGCCTTTTCGAGTAGAGTCAGCATCCACTCTCCGACACGCGTCTCGAACAGGAACCACCGAATAAGCACTGCTCTCACCCCCCTTCCTCTCTGTGTAGATGATCAGATCTCGCCTACAAGCACAGGTTGTCACAACCCGAGGCTGTCGAGATTCGCAGCCACGTCGACCGGCTCATCGACGGGTGTCTGAAATTCGCTGTCTGCGCCATTGGCCTGTACCACGACAGGTCGGTTCGCCACCTTGCGCTCCAGGTCCTTGATCGCCTGGTAGATATCACCCAGCGTCATGCCCCCACCGCCCATCTGTAGGTCGAGCGCCTGGCGGATGGCTGCCGATTTCTCGCCGCGGGGCAAGCTCTCGAGGTGGCGCAGAATGCGCCGGTCGCGCTCGCTGTCGAGTGTGAAGGAAATAGTCACCTTGGTCATACGCTCCCCCTCCGGGCAATACCGGGCGATATTGCCCGGCAATGCCGCCAGCGGTCCGACCCTACCCCAAACGTTGCGCAAAGCGCCAGTATCCCAGGGCGTTCGCAAAGACAGGATTCTCCACGATGCGTACGTGCGGGAAGGCGCGCTGCAGATGCGGTCCCAGCAACAAGGCGCCGCCGCCGGCCACGAGAATCGCGTCCAACCCTGCCGCGCCGTTCCACAGTTGGCTGGCCTGAGCCAGGACCTGGTTGGCCATCGGCTCCAGCGTCGCGTCGATCACGGCCCCCAGCTCCACCGGCGATCCAAAGTACTTGACGCGCCGGTTGACCACCGCTTCCACGACGAGGTGGTCGCGCAGCTCCAGCCCGGGGCAGTGGTCGGCCAGGTACTCGCGCACGGCGCGCGCCACGTCCCAGGCTCCGAGATTGACGCTCGCGGTTTCGCGGCCGATCTCGGCCAGGCGGTTGACGCTCAACAGGTTTGTGGTCTTGCCGCCGATGTCGATCCCAACATTCATCTCCTTGCTCCTCTCATCTCTCGATCTGGTCAAAACAAAAAAGCGGCCAACCGTTGCCCACTGGCAAAACGGTTGGCCGCCGTCTAGTTGACGACATAATCAGGCTATGCTACAATAGCCGTAGCCTGACTCGCTGTCTGGCCTGGGAGCTACCAGCGGGTCGGGTCAGGGCTATGTCGGTGTTCCAGCACCGGCATAGCCCGTTTCTTATGACAGGATCTCAGTCCTCTTTTTTAGGTACTTCGGGCCAGTCTTCGACCCAACGCTCCAGGTATTCCTGCACG
>JAFGIA010000431.1 GCA_016929795.1 Anaerolineae bacterium | reverse complement strand
TTCAAGATCGGCAGCCGCGGGCAGTTGCAGGAGTGGGCGCAGGACTGGCCGGACGCCGAACCCGACCACCGGCACGCCTCTCACCTGATGGCGCTCTATCCGCTGGGACTGATCACCGCGCGCGGGACGCCGGAGCTTTTTGCCGCCGCCCGGCGCTCCCTCGAGCTGCGCGGGGAGGGCGGCTTTTTGCCGACCAAGGACGGCTGGTGGGCCCGGCTGTTTGAGGGCGACAGGGTGCTGGACGCTCTCCCCTCTCCCCACGGGCCTGCGCGGTACCCCCACGAGTACGCGGGGTTCCCGGAGATGTTGATCCAGAGCCACGCCGGCGAGGTGGAGCTTTTGCCGGCCCTGCCCACTTCCTGGACGAGCGGCAAGGTGCTCGGCCTGCGCGCCCGCACCGGCTACGAGGTGGACCTCGAGTGGGAAGACAGCAAGCTGACCCAGGCGACGATCCGCTCGGCGTTGGGAACTATACCCGTGGTCCGCATCCAGGGAGAATTGGCCGATGCAAAAACGGACCCACGCATTACCCTGGTCATTGCCCAATAAGGACGGGCGGCGGTCAGGGAAAAAGAATCTGCCACGGATCTCCAACTGGAGGAAGGTGTAGAATGACAACGCTCATACTGGGTGGAACCGGCTTTATCGGCGCGCGCGTCGCCCACCGGCTGGTAGAGGGCGGCGAGCGCGTGGTCAGTCTCGATGTCGTTCCCGATGCCGCCTCGGTTGCGTCCCTGCGCGACAAGGTGACGCTGCTGCACGGCGACGTCGGCAGGATCGAAGACGTGCTGAGCGCCGTCAAGAGCCACCGGGTGACTCGGATCGTTGATATGGCCTACATCCTGAATTCCGAGTCCGACCAAGAGGCGCATACGGCGGTTCGCGTGAATGTCCTGGGTGTCAGCAACGCCTTTGAGGCGGCGCGCCTGCTCGACGTGGAACGGGTGGTCTATGCCAGTTCGATCTCTGTCTATGGAGATCAAAGCCTGTACGGTGAGCGCCCCGTTGCCGAGCAGGATATGCCGGCGCCGGCCAGTCTGTACGGTGTGACCAAGCTCCTGAATGAGCACGAAGCAGCCCTCTACCGCCAATCTTTCGGCATGAGCCTGATCGGCGTTCGCATCGGCGTTGTGTTTGGGCACGGCCGCCTGCGCGGTCAGGGGTTGTGGGCGGCCCAGTTCGCCTCGGAGCCGGCCGTCGGCAAGCCCGCCGCGTTGCCGTTTACCGGCAACACACGCGCCTCGCTGATCCATGTGGACGACGTGGCGGAGCTTTTTGCGCGCATCCTGGCGGCCACAAGCCCGCTGCACGCGATTTACAACGCAGGGGGCGACAATGTCAGCCTGGACGAGTTGGTAGACCAGGTACGCCGGATCATCCCGGATGCTGAATATATTTGGGGAACCGGACGGTTGAGTTTGCCATACTGGGTGGACTCCAGCCGGGCCGAGGCCGAGTTCGACTGGAGACGACGGCCCTTGCCTGAGCGTATCGCCGAGCACATTGCCGAGGCTCGGGCAGCGCAGTCCGGTTGATCGCGCCTGTGAAAGAGGGCGTATGCGTGAACTGGAGCGGGTCACCTTTTACAGCGACGGTCTCAAAATCGCCGGCATCGCCGTCATGCCGGAGGGGGACGGGCCTTGTCCGGGGATCGTGATTCCCCAGGGGACGGTGGGGCTGAAGGAACACTATCGTTCCCCGGAGATTTGTGGCATGCTGGCGCGGGCAGGTTTTGCCGCATTGACCTTTGATTATCGAGGGTTTGGCGAGAGCGAAGGGCCGGGCGAAGAGATCGTGCCGCTGGCGCAGGTCCAGGACGTACGCAACGCGCTGACCTGCCTGGCCGCGCAGCCGCGCGTGGATGCCTCACGGCTGGCGCTGCTGGGCTTTTGCTGGGGCGGCACGCACGCGGTCTACACGGGGGCCATTGATCCCCGTGTCCGGTGCGTGGTCGCGGTGGGTAGCGTCGGCGACGGGACGCGCTGGCTGCGCAGCCTGCGCCCATGCTGGGAGTGGAAAGAGTTCCTGCGCCGCGTTGAGGCGGATCGAGTAAGGCGCGTATTGACCGGCGCATCGGAGCGGGTGCGCTTTGGCGAGATACTGATCGGCAGTCCCATGGCCAAGGCAGGCCGACGCCGCATCATCGAAGAGATTGCGCCGCCCTCGCCGCCCTACCACACCCCCGACGCCACCCTGCAGACGGCCGAGCGCATCCTCGAATACCGGCCGGAGCAGTACGTCGCCCGGTTTTCGCCGAGGCCTCTACTGATTATCCATGGCGCGGAGGATGACATCACGCCCGTCGAGGAAGCCCAGGCTCTTTACACGGCAGCGGGAGAACCCAAGAAACTGGTTGTCCTGCCCGGCGCCTATCACCACGACGTCTACCTGGACCCGCTCTTTGCCGAGGTGATGAAAATCGTTCTCGAATGGTTCATAAAATGGATAAAGGAAGACAAACCATGCTTGACTTAGTATTACGTAACGCAACGGTTGTCACGCCCGCAGGGGTGGGCAACTGGGAGATCGGCATTTACGAGAACCGGATTGCGGCGCTGGCGGAGCCTGGCACGCTCCCCACCGAGGGCGCGCGGGTCGTCGATCTTGCGGGCAAGATAGCCGTGCCCGGCGGGATCGACCCACACTGCCACACCTCGTGGACCGTGCCCACCGCCGCTGCCGAGGGCATCGTCTGCGGGGATTCCAACCAGGTGAGCCGGGCGGCAGCCTACGGCGGCACGACGACGCTGCTGGACTTTGCGATCAGGAAACCCGGAGAGTCGCTCGTCGACACGATCGCCGCCAAGGAAGCGGAATGGGCCGGCCGGAGCTACGTGGATTACGGGTATCACGTCACCTTCAAGGGCGAGATCCCCTTCGAGGTCATCGACGAGATCGGCGAGGTGATCGCAGACGGCTATCCCAGCTTTAAAGTTTGGATGACCAACACGACGCCCAGCCGTCCGCCCCAAAAGACCGACCTGGGCTATATCTGGGCGATCCTGGAGCAGACGGCTCAACACGGGGGCATCCTGGCCGTACACGGCGAGGACGACGACATCGTCATGTTCCAGTACAAGCGGCTGCAACACGAGGGGCGTTGGGGCTACGAGAACATTTACCTCGCCCACAACCAGCTTTCCGAGGCCATCTCTTTCCGGCGGGTCATCGACCTTGCCGAGCGCGTGGGGGCAGCTATCTATATGGTGCACGTGAGCGCGGCCGAGGGCGTCGCCGCGATTGCCGAGGCGCGCGCCAGGGGCCTGCCGGTCTACGGTGAGACCCTGGTGCACTATATGAGCTTTACGGCCGACGACTACCGGCAGCCGCAAGGGGCGATCTATCACACCTACCCGTCGCTCAAGACGGAGGAGGACCGCCAGGAGCTTTGGAAGGGGGTCGCCAACACGACCCTGAGCACCGTCGCCACCGACGAGATGTGCACCACGCTGGCCGTCAAGTTGCGCGGCAAGACGATCGACGACGTAACGGGCGGGCATGCGGGCGTCGAAGTGCGCATGGGCGTCATGTACACCGAGGCGGTGGTCAAGCGCGGTTTTTCGCTGGAGCGCTTCGCCGAGATCACCTCGACGAACGCGGCCAGGATTTTTGGCATGTACCCGCAAAAGGGCGCCATCGCCCCCGGCAGCGACGCCGACATTGTCATCATCGATCCGGCGATCCGGCGCCGGCTCGCGGCCGACGAGCTGCACGAGACCGACTATACCCCCTTTGCCGGTTGGGAGGTCGAAGGCTGGCCGACGATGACGATCCTGCGCGGCAAGGTGATCGTGGAGGATGGGCAGTTGTTGGGCCAACCCGGCGAAGGATGCCTGGTGAAGCGCAAGATCGCGCCAGCGGTCCTGAGCCGGCCCGCTTGCTAGCATTACGCTGCGACTTCCCCGCCCTTGGAAATACCCGCCGTACTCAGTGACAGGGTGGTGGTAATCGATCTCGTTCTCGACGTCGCTGACGTTCCTATGCACCGCCATCAGTAAAGGTGTTGATTCATCATCGTTGGTGTAGCATCCCACATGGAAACTCCACCAAGAAATCGGGAGATGGGGAGACGCTTACTCACGGCGTGAAGTTCTTGAGCACGAGCGGGAGATAGATGCGCGAGAAACGCAGGAGTGTGACGACGTTATCGGCTGGCCGTCCCACGAGAAGAAACGATGCCGCCGATGCCGCTCGTCCCACTGCCCCACGTCACTGCTCCGACGCCTTGCCATTGGGGACTCATCACTACGAAGTTGCCGTTGCTCAACACTACCACGCCGCCGGAGCCGATCTGATCGTTGGCTGTGCTGCCGGTGAGGAGGCTGATGAGTGCGCCGCTGGTGCCGTCATACAGGCAGAGCCGTCACCGATATGCCAAAGACCTCACTGCCAGGCGGACCGGAGATATAGTAGGGGCTTCTTTTTGCGTGTCGTTGTCAAGCCATTGCCTTTGATTTGCGTTGTGGTTTGTCTGGTAGTACAATACGTGCCGTAAAGATATATGAGTTGTGCAAGTTGTAACTACTATTACACGTGCCCGTGCTGGTTCGATAACGGGCGCAAAATCGTCTTCTACTCCGACCGGGAGAACCGCAC
>JAFGIA010000430.1 GCA_016929795.1 Anaerolineae bacterium | reverse complement strand
CGATGCTCACCAGGCCGGAGGCGGAGCGGATGCCCTGGAGCTGCAGCCGGCGGTTGGCCTCGACGACGTGGTTCAGGTAGCAGGCCAGGGCGTCGGCGGGGTCGCAGGTAACGGGCTGGTTGTCGAGCCAGTGGATCAAGGCCGGCGCCGCCTCCGGGTTGCGCCGGACGTAGTCGAGCAGCAAGTTGACCTTGGCGTCGCGCTGCATTCCAGTGGAGAATTTGCCCTTGACGTCCGGGAACTGGTCCAGAGCCAGCGCTTCAATCTGTGGGTCGTCGAGGCGATCCAGGCGCTGGCGCAGCTCGGGCAACGGCGGGGGCACCGGGGTGAACGGGAATATGGTGCTCGGATCCACGCCGAGTGCTTGCAACTCTGTGCGGTAAGCCGTTTCATCCAACCGGCCTTTCTCATACATACCCCGCAGCAGCGCCAATTGGCCTTGTAGAACTGGATCGTTTTCAGTCATCGATGTCTCACTCCATCACCAGGTGAGCCGCACCTTCGAGGTGCAGCTCACCTCAGCAACGCTGCCAGCCGAGCAGCATCGCCCGGATTCCGCCGGCACTGGTCGAGCAGCAGGTTGATCATCTCGTCGCGGCGCTGGCCCCGCCCGAACTTGTCATACACGGCCGAAAAGTGGTCCAGGCACAGGCTCTCGATCTCGACGGCGTCGAGGCGGCCCAGGCGCGCGCGCAGGGTGGCGGTGCCGGCGCCGGGCGGCACGGGCTCGGGCAGGGTGCCATACACGTTCCCGGCGATGTTGATCTGCGTGCCCACGGTCTGGCCCTGCTGGTCAAAGACGGTCGTTTCCGGCGTAGGGATTGCTGGTGTGGGCGGCGCGGCAGGCGGGGCGGTACTGCCGGTTGTGCCGCGTTGGGTGAAGCTAGAGGCGAACCGCGCGTGCTGGCGTGGGTTGACGTCCTTCACCCCCTTCAGCAGATCGTCCCACAACAGCATCTTTTCGCAATATTCGATCACGCGATCGACCATAGCGGCCAGCCCATGGCCCGGCCCAAAGGTGTCGACGACAGGCCGGAAGAGCGGATCGTCCTTGCAGAACCGCGCCAGCGTCTCGGCTGTGAACGACGCCGCCAGCAGCTCGTGGATGGCGGCGATGGGTGGGTTGTCGGGATCGATAGAGAATGAGGGGATCAGCTCGGTTTCTTCGGGCGGCATGGCCTTTGCCTCCTTTTGCCATCTGCTACCTTTCGTCGGATCCGCGAGGTTTTGCCTTGGACCACATGGCCATTATACCATTGCTGTTGAGAAAAGGCAAAACGCTGCCATCTTGCCTTGCCCTGTCGGGTTTCGTCGCAGCCTCGTTGGCCGCTTTGCCACCCCTCACCTCCCGATGCCGATGATTGTTCCCGCGTTTTCGCTTCTCGACACACCGGACAAAACACCGCAGGACCGAAGGGTATTCCAGCCGGCAGAGTTGGAATAGGCGGCAGGATGTGGCATAATAGCGGGGAACCGTGAATGAGAGCCGCACGCTGCCGAAAGGAGAGGAGCGAGCCGTGGGTATCGAGAGTGCAACAGGCGGGGTTCTGTCTCAGCGCATCATCAACAGCGTGGCGCCGATCCGGATCTGCGACAATGGTGGCTGGACCGATACATGGTTCGCCGGGCATGGCAAGATATTCAACATCGGCGTCTATCCCTATGCCGAGGTGCAGATCCAGGTGCGGCCCTACGACGGCTCGGGTGACCGGATCGTGATCCATGCCGAGAACTATGGCGAGCGCTATGCACTCCACCCCGAGACGCGCGGTTGGGACCGCCACCCCCTGCTGGAGGCGGCGATCGAACGGATGCAGGTGCCGCGTGACGTGGCCTTCCAGGTCACGATTTTCTCCGAGGCGCCGGGCGGGGCGTCGACGGGCACGTCGGCCGCGGTGACGGTGGCGCTGGTGGGCGCGCTCGGTGCGCTCACCCCGTCGCGGTCGAGCCCACACGAGATCGCCTACATCGCCCAGTCGATCGAGGTCGACATGCTGCACCAGCAGTGTGGCATCCAGGACCAACTATGCGCGGCGTACGGCGGGATCAATTACATCGAGATGTTCCGCTACCCACATGCGTCCCTATCTCCGATCCTGGTGCCGAATGCCACGTGGTGGGAGTTGGAGCGACGGCTGGTGCTGATCTACCTGGGGCGCTCGCACCATTCGTCGGCGGTGCACGAGAAGGTGATCCGCGACCTGGAAGGCGCCGGCCCCGACTGCCCGCCGATCGCCGCGCTGAGGGTGACGGCCGAGCTGTCGCGTGACGCGGTGTACGCGGCGGATTTCGCCGCGCTGGGGCGGGCGATGATCCAGAACACGGAGGCGCAGGGCAACCTACATCCGGAGCTGATCAACCCCGACGCGCGGCGCATCGTCGAGATCGCGCGGGAGCACGGGGCGCTGGGGTGGAAGGTGAATGGGGCCGGCGGGGAGGGGGGCTCGCTGACGATCCTGGCGGGGGCCGAGTCGGACGTGAAGCGGGCCATGATCCGAGAGATCGAGGGGGAGAATCCGCTGTTTCGCAACATTCCCATCTACCTGAGCCGCTATGGGCTGCGGGTGTGGGAGCAGAAGCCGGGGTGGTAAGCTTCACCCCCCCCCGCCCCCCCCCCTCAAACGGGGGGAGAGAGAGGGCCGGCGGCTCCCCTCTCCCCCTGGGGAGAGGGGTTGGGGGTGAGGGGGAGGACCGGTTTGCCCATCTGGGCGTGCGGGATTATAATGGTGCCATCTCACTTGGAGGCGTGGCGCGATGACGCGTGTGTGGGTGCGATGGCTGTCGTTTGGGGCTGTGTTGTTGTTGGTGGTGGGGACGTTGGTGATCCTCTCGACGCCGGCCGGGCCGGCTGCGGCCCAGGTGGTGGCGCCCGAGCCGTTCCCCTTTTCCGACCGCTACCCCGCGGAGGTGCTCCTCAATTCTGAAGACGACGTGGCGGTGCTGCTGAAAACCGGGATCGACGTCGGAGACGTGCGCCCGGCCGATGGGTCGTGGACGGAGGTCCCCGGTGCGCCGTTCGAGCCGCTCATCGCGACGATCTATGTGAATGACAAAGAGGTGAAGCGGTTGGCGGCCGAGGGGCTGGCCGCGCAGCCGATCCCCAACGAGAGCCTGCGCGCGCAGGCTCTGTATGGGCCGGGCACGACAGGGCCCGAGGCCTGGCCGACGTATGAGCAGTTTGTGATACGCATGCAAGGACTCGAGACGGGCCATCCCGACATTGTGCGCATGATGTCGATCGGCCAGTCGGTGCAGGGCCGGGAGCTGTGGGTGCTGAAAATCACCGACAATCCCGACATGGAAGAGGACGAGCCAGAGTTCAAATACAGCTCCACCCATCATGGCGACGAGACGGTCGGCATCGAGATGACGCTGCGGCTGGCCGAGTTGCTGGTGAATGGCTATGGCACCGACCCGGAGATGACCGAGCTGGTGGACGAGATGGAGATCTGGCTGTGGCCCGTCTATAACCCGGATGGCTATGTGGCGAGCACCCGCTACAACGCCCACGGCGAGGATCTGAACCGCAATTTCCCCGACCGGATCGACGACCCGGTGGATGACCCAGCCGGGCGCGAGCCTGAAACGCAGGCGGCGATGAACTGGGGGTACGCGCACCGGTTCGTGATGGGCGCCAACTATCATGGCGGCGCGGCGGTGGTGAATTATCCGTGGGACAGCGTGGGGCCGGGCTTTTCGTATTATGCCCCTGACGACAGCCTGTTCTACGAGTACAGCGTGGGCTATTCGAGCCGCAACACCCGGATCTGGAATGGCGGGTTCCCGAATGGGGTGACGCGCGGCTGGGAGTGGTACATCGTGTATGGCGGCATGCAGGACTGGGCCTATCACTGGCGCGGCGAGCACCATGTGACGATCGAGCTGGGGGACACGAAAAAGCCACCCTATGAGCAGATGGACACGTACTGGGGCGAGAACCAGGACGCGATGGTGTGGTGGATGCAGCGGGCGCTGCGCGGCGCGCGTGGGCTGGTGACCGATGCGAACAGCGGGGCACCGCTCGACGCGATGGTGGACGTGGTCGAGATCGGCAAGCCGGTGTTCACCGATCCAGACGTGGGCGACTATCACCGGCTGCTGCTGCCCGGCACGTACACGCTCGTGGCGAGCGCCCCTTGTTACCTGCCGCTGACCGCCACGGTCACGGTCACATCGGGCATGGCCACGGTACAGGATTTTGGCCTCTATCCCGCAGACGCCTGGACAGTGCAGGGCACTGTGACCGAGCAGGCGACAGGCCGGCCACTGGCGGCAGCGGTCGAGTTCGAGGGGACGGGCATTGTGACGCACACGAACCCTGCGACGGGGCACTATGAGGCGACGGTGTGCGCCGGCACGTACACGATGACGGTGACAGCCGCCGGCCACCGGCCGGCGAGCCGCGTGGTGGAGGTGAACGGCGACCAGGTGCAGGACTTTGTGCTAGAGCCCGCACCGTGCACACTGCTGGTGGACGACGACCAGGGCGACAACTACCAGTCCTGGTATCAGAGCGCGCTGGCGGCTGCCGGCCAGGCGTATGACGTGTGGACGGTGGCCGGCGGCGACAGCCCGACAGCCGCAGACCTGGCAAGCTATGGGCGGGTGGTCTGGCTGACCGGCGACGACTCGAGCAGCACGCTGACGAGCAGCGACCAGGCGGCGTTGACCACCTACCTGGGTGGCGGCGGCCGGCTCTTCCTGTCGGGGCAGGATATCGGCTATGACATCGGCACGACCGACTTTTATGCCAACTATCTGCACGCAACCTACCTTAGCGATGACACGAACCGGTACACCCTGACCGGCGCGGACTATCTGGCGGGCGCGGACGTCACGATCCAGGGCGGCGACGGGGCGAACAACCAGGCCTATCCCAGCGATATCGTGCCTGCCAACGGCGGCACCGCGGTCTATCACTATCCCTCGCCCTACCATTCGGCCGGCGTGGCCTACCAGGACGGCATCTACGGTGTGACTTATTTCGCGTTCGGCTTCGAAGCGATCGACAACGCGGTGGACCGCACCGAAGTGATGTCGCGGACACTGGCCTGGCTGGGCGGCTGCGGGATGGAGGAATATGCCGTCGCGGCCGCCGACAGCCACATCGTCGGTGCGCCGGGCGAGACGGTGACGCATACGTTTCCCATCACCAATCTGGGCACGACCGAGGACAGCTACACCATCGCCCTGACGCCGGGCAACTGGCTGGCGACTCTGCTCGACCTGGCGGTCGGGCCGCTGCAGCCGATGGAGGCTGGCCAGGTGCGCGTGGCGGTCCAGATCCCGGCCCAGCCGGCCGGCAGGGCCGTCATCGCGACCGACACCTTGACCATCGAGGCCGCGTCGGTGGCGGCGCCCGGGGTGACGGCCGGGGCCGAAGGGGTGACACTGGCCGCGACCGACCTGGCCGTCGTCATGGCGGCCGACGCGACGGATGACACGGCGCTGGCAGGGCAGACCGTCACCTACATGCTGACGGTGACCAACAGCGGCGCCTATTCTGACACGTACACGCTCTCGTGGGGCGGCAACGTGTGGCCGGTGGAGGTGAGCCCGGCGCAGACGCCGGAGCTGGCCCCCGGCGGTGCGGCTCACGTCGCGGTGCGCGTACAGGTGCCGGCCAACCCGGTGGCGGAGATGGACACGGTGACGGTGCGGACCACGTCGTCATGGGATGCCGCTGTGTACGCGGAGCAGAGCCTGGTGACGCGGGCCGTGACCGGCCTGGCCGTCGTCATGGCGGTCGACGCGACGGCTGGCTCGGCGCTGGCAGGGCAGACCGTCACCTACACGCTGACGGTGACCAACAGCGGCGCCTATTCTGACACGTACACGCTCTCGTGGGGCGGCAACGTGTGGCCGGTGGAGGGGAGCCCGGCGCAGACGCCGGAGCTGGCCCCCGGCAGTGCAGCACAGGTCGTGGTGCGCGTACACGTGCCGGCCAACCCGGCAGCCGATATGGACACGGTGATGGTGCGGGCCACGTCGTCGTGGGATGCCGCTGTGTATGCGGAGCAGAGGCTGGTGACGCGGCGGCTGTGGGGAGTATATCTGCCGCTAATCGTGCGTTAGGCACCGAACGGTATCAATCCCCCGGCACCGCCACGGTCTCTGGCGCCGTCTCTTCCTCGGACGGCGGGCGGTAGTCGGGGGATTGGTGGCGAAAGTAGGTGTCGTACAGCTCGGCATAATGGCCGCCGCGCGCCATCAGCTCGGCGTGGCTGCCTTGCTCGATGATCTGCCCCTCTTCCAGGACGACGATCCGGTCCACCTTGCGCACGGTCGACAGGCGGTGGGCGATCAGGATCGACGTGCTGCGCGCCAGGATCAGGTCGGTGGCCTCCTGGATCTGCGCCTCGGTGAAGGGGTCGATACTGGCCGTCGCCTCGTCGAGGACAAAGATGGCCGGCTCTTGCACCAGCACGCGCATGAGGGCGACGAGCTGGCGCTGGCCCATCGACAGGCGTGACCCGCGCTCGCCGACGTCGGTCTCCAGCCCTTCCGGCAGGGCGTCGAGCCACTCGCCGCCACCGATGGCGCGCGCCACGCGCTCGATCTCGGCGCTCGACAGGCCGGGACGGGCGTAGCGGATGTTGTCCGCCACGCTGCCGGAAAAGAGGAAAGGGCTCTGCGACACGACGCCGAGCTGGCGGCGATAGCTCACCAGGTCAAAGGTGCGGATGTCGCGGCCGTCGATCAGGATCTGGCCGCCCTGGAACTCGTAGAAGCGGGCGATGAGGCGCGCGATGCTGCTCTTGCCGGCCCCCGTGTGCCCGACCAGGGCGATGCTCTCGCCCGGCTCGATGTGCAGGTCAAAGTGCTCCAGGACCTGCTCCTGCTCGGAGTAGCGAAAGCCGACGTCGACAAAGTCGATCTCGCCCTGCAGGTCATGGGCGGGCCTATCGTCGGCCTGGCGCACGGTGGGCTCGGCGTCGATCAGGGCGAAAAGGCGCTCGGCGGCAGACAGGCCGGCCTGGAACTGGCTCCAGAAGGCGGACACGCTGATCATCGGGAACCAGAAGCGGTCGACGCTGACGATAAAGAGGTACCAGGCGCCGATCGAGATGGCCCCCTCGGCGGCACGCAATCCCCCCCAGTAGACGAGGGCGGCCGTGCCCAGGCCGGAGAGGGCGTTGAGCACGGGAAAGATGCTGGCCATGACAAACCCGCGCCGCAGATTGATGCCGTACGACTGCCGGTTCACGCCGGCAAAGCGCTCGTAAATGGCCGCCTCCTGGCGAAAGTTCTTGGCGACGCCGATGCCTGTCACCGCTTCCTGGATGGCCGTGTTCACCTCGGCGATGGCGCGAAAACCCTTGCGTGTCACAAAGCGGGCGATGCGCCGAAAGCCGAGGGCCAGGAGAAAGACGACCGGGGTAAAGCCCAGGATGAGCAAAGTGAGCTGCACCGACACGTTCAGCAGCACCACGGTCAGGATCAGGACCAGCAGGACCTGGGCCAGCAGGTCGGTGACGAGGGTGACGACCTGGTAGAACTCGTCCGTGTCGGACGTGATGCGGCTGATGATGCGCCCGGACTGGAACTCGTCAAAGAAGGACATGTCGTGGTTGACCGAGGCGCGGAAGGCGTTGCCGCGCAGGGTGAGGACGACGTCGCCCACGACGCGCACTAGGAAGCGGCGCCGCGCCCAGCTGATGAGCCAGTTGCCGATCCCCACCATGAGGACGGCCACCACGATGCCGATCAGCAGGCTGAGGTTCTGTGATGCGGCGAGCAGGTCGAGGCCGCGCGACACGACCAGTGGCTGCACGGCGTTCAGGCCGGACGAGAACAGGATGAACAAGCCGATGGCCGCGACCTTTTTCAGGTGTGGCTTGAAATAGCTCACGATGCGGCGGATGAGCTGGCGGTCGCTATATTCCCGGTCGTATGCCTCGGTGTTGAGGCCGTAGAAAACGCCCATCCATTCCTTTCGGTCAGGCGCTACGCTCGTGATCGAGGGCACGCTCCAAGAGATCGACCACACCGAGCGTGGCGGCCATGTCCATCATATAGTCGCGATCGAGGCGCTCCCCCTGGACACGCAGGACGCCGAGCACGTCGCGCCACTGGCGGTCGGACACCTCGCCGCCCATCCGGTACCACTCCAGCTTGGCGAGCACCGTGTCCTCAGGGCTTGACAGATACACCCTATTGCCCGGTACCCCGCCCAGATCGTGTGCCTCCCGGCGCGCCAGTTGTGCCCGATCGAAGGCGCGCGGTTGGGACACGAATACGTCTACCTTGAACGTGGTAGCAAAGTGGATGAGGTTGAATGAGCCTTGGTTGCGGATTGCGCCCAAGATCATCTCGATGTCGGCGTAAAAATCATCACCTAACGCTTCTACAAGCGGTGCCGCGTGCTCTGTATCCAGGTCGGCGATCAGGTCCGCGTCCTCCGTAAAGCGCATCAAGCCAAAGATAGAGCTGGCAAAGGAACCCCCGAGCACATAAGGGACACCAAGGTGGTCCAGAACTCGCACCACAGCCATCACTACGTCGGCCGTCTCACTCATGTCTCAACCGCCTCTGGCCCTGGTCCATAGACCCGAGTCGCAAGCTCTTCTCCCAGTATCAAGTCTGCCAGACGCCGGCGAAGCTGCGCCGGGCTGTCGTTCGGGTAGCGGTGACGGAGACCGGTAAGTGCAAGAATTCGTCCGGTCTCGTGCATCTGCGCCACCAGCTCGAACTTGCGCGCGATGGGCATCTGGCGCAGCAGCTCGATCTGCATCTGCTCGATCTCGGGCTGCGTATCCTCAGCGAGCATGTCACTCCTCGTAGCGCGCAAAGATGCGGCGGTAGGCTTCCGACTCGCGCATGAGCTGGTCGTGGCTGCCGACCGCGGCGACGCGCCCCTGGCGCATGACGACGATCAGATCGGCGCGCCGGATCTGGCTCAGGCGGTGGGTGATCAGGAACATGGTGCGGTCCTTGCCGGCGCGCTCGATAGCGCGCTGGATGCGGTCCTCGGTCGCGCTGTCGATGGCGCTCGTCGAGTCGTCGAGGATGAGAATGCGCGGCTGGGTGAGAAAGGCCCGGGCGAGGGCGATGCGCTGGCGCTGTCCCCCTGATAGCGTGGCGCCGCGCTCACCGACGACGGTATCATAGCCATCCTCAAAGCGTTTGATAAAACCGTGCGCCTGCGCCGCTTGGGCCGCGCCCTCGATCTCTTCCTGACTGGCACCGGGACAGCCGAACGCAATGTTCTCGGCGATCGAGCGCGAGAATAAAAAGACATCCTGCTCGATGATCGAGATCTGGCGGCGCAGCGCCTCCAGGTTCCAGTCGCGCACGTCGACGCCGTCGACGAGGATGCGGCCGGCGTCCGTGTCGTAGGTCCGGTTCATGAGCTTGGCGAGCGTGCTTTTGCCCGAGCCGGTCTGGCCTACGATGGCGACGGTCTGTCCCGGCAGGGCGTAAAAGCTGACACGATGCAAGGCCGTCTCGTGCACCTCGCACAGATCGTCGCCTGACTCGTAGCAGAAAGAGACGTCGTCGAACTGCACCTCGCCCCGGATGGTCGCTTCATAGCCTGTCACGTTCTGGTCCAGCGTGGTCTCGGCGTTGATCAGCTCCAGGATGCGGCGCGCGCTCGACAGGCCGGTGGCTACGCGCGAGTAGGCCCACTGCGCGGTAAAGGTGGGAAAGTTGAAGAGGAGGAGCAGGCCGTTAAAGGCGACGACGTCGCCGATGCCGACCGCGCCGGCACGCCACAGCAGCAGGCTGTGGCACAGCCCGGTGGCCTGCACAAAGGCGAGGAGCAAGAGCGGGATGAAAAATGCTTCAATGTCACCCTGGCGTACGTAGGCATCGCGCCACGCTCTGACGCGGTCGAGAAACCGGCGGCTCTCCGCATCCTCCTGGGCGGCGGCTTTGACTGTCTCGATGCCCTCGATCGCCTCGGCCAACGCCGCGTTCATGTCGCCGAACCGGGCGCGCACCGCCTCGGTGGCGGGCCGCAGGCGCCGCAAATAGTCGGACACGCTCCACACGTAGAGTCCGAGATAGAGTACGGGCGCGAGGAGGAGCTGCGGATGGATGCCCGGCGCGAAAAGGAAGGGCATAAAGAGAAAGTTGAGCGAGCCGACGACGAGGTTGATGCCCGGATTGAGCATCAGGTTCACCTCGCGCACGTCGTTGGTGGCGCGCGCCATCACCTCGCCCGTGGGGCGCAGGTCGTGGAACGACATGCTCTTGCCGATCAGGCTCGCGTAGAGCTCGTCGCGCGCGTCGCGTTCCATGCGCTGGCCGAGCGCTTCGGATGAAAAGTTGCGCAGGAGCTGAAGCCCGCCGCGCAGGAGCTGCGAGCCGGCGATGAGCAGCGCCGCCTGGCCGATGCCGCCCAGGTCGGGCGGGCTGGACGTGACTGCGTCGAATGCCTCGCCCGTGAGCAGGGGCACGAGGGCGGCGAGGGCGGCGTTGCTCAGGGCGCCCAAAAAGAGGCCGACGACAAGGACCTTGTTGCGCCGGACGTGCGACAGCACCCAGCGCACGGGGCCGCGGCGGTCGCTATCCCACCCCTTGTCGACGACGAACTCGCCGGCCGTCATGCCGTGCCGCAGCTCCCACTGCTACAGCGCAGCGCGACCGCTTCGATCTCGACCCGCCCGCCGAGGGGCAGCGCGGCGGCCTGGACGGCAGAGCGTGCCGGTGGGTTCGAGGGGAAAAACTCGGCATAGATGCCGTTCATACGCGCAAACTCGCCCATGTCGGCGAGAAAAACGGACGTCTTGACGACGCACTCGAGGCAGGAGCCACCGGCCTCCAGCACCGCCTTCAGGTTCTGGAGTGCCTGGCGCGTTTGCGCCTCGATCTCGGGGCCGGCAAACTCCTTGGTGCCAGGCACCAGGCCGAGCTGGCCTGCCGTGTACACAAACTCTTCCGTGCGCACAGCCTGCGAATAGGGTCCAACGGCGGCAGGGGCGTGATCGGTCGCGACAATTTCTCGGGTCATATCCTTCCTCCTCGTAAAGATGGTGATTGGTCCAGGGCGAGCAGCGGTGTCTCGCCTATGGGGATGATTATAGCACAGGGGGCAGGATTGGGCCAACGGGGAGAGGGATTAGGGAATT
>JAFGIA010000067.1 GCA_016929795.1 Anaerolineae bacterium | reverse complement strand
CATACACCGTGCCGCGCCAGGTGTCGTTGCACAGCGGCCCCTCCACCACCCTGTCCACGACGATGCGTTTCCCCCCGATCTCCACCTCCCTGGCCCCCGTCGTCGGCCCGGGCGCCGGCAGTAGCTCCGGCGGCACCTCCAGGTAGTGGGGCGTGCCGCTCGGCCGCGGGCAGGCAGGCGAATCGGCGGCAGGCGCGCCCTGGCCGCACGAAGCGCACAGCACAGCCACCAGCGCCAGCCAGAAGAGCACGTATCTTTTCATCGTCGACCTCGTTCGAAACATGGCACGTCTCCCGCACAGGAAACACCTGGCTCACTATGGTCTAGCATAGCACAACCGGCGCCAGAAGTCTTGAACTTTGGTCAAGTCCTGGCGGCCACGCTCGGACATTCCAGGCCCTCACGCCCGCGGATCGCCTTTGCCAACTTGCCCAACGGATCGACATATGATACACTCTCCCACGCGGCACACATCAAAAAGGATCGGATCGATGAGAACCCTGGAACAGTCGTTGCAAGTCCATCCCGTCTTTGCCTCCCTGGGAGAGCGGGAACGAGAATTCCTTGTAGAGCACGCGCACGCGCGCGAGTTGCGCAAGGGCCAGGTCCTGGCGCTGCAGGGCGACGTGTGGCCTTACCTGTTCCTGGTCGTCAAGGGGCGGATCGATGCAGCCAAGGCGTCCAGCGAGGGGCGCAGCCTGCTCGTCACGACCTTTGGAGAGGGCGAACTCTTCTGGGGTCCGGCCTTTTTTCAGGAGGGTGCGGCGCTGCCGGCAACGCTCGAAGCGCCCGGCCTCGCGCGCGTGCATCTCTGGTCCCGCCACAGCGTCGAGTCACTCCTGCTCGCCAACGGATGCATCCTGTGGGCGCTGTGCCGCCTGATGGTCGAGCGCATGCAGCGCGCCAGCACCGTCGTAGAGGAAATGGTCTTTCAGCCTGTAGCCGGCCGCCTGGCGCGCCTGCTCGTATCCTTCTCTGCGGGCCGCGAGTCCGAGCCCATCCCGCGCGCCATGACCCTCGACGAGATCGCGGCACGCACCGGGACGACGCGTGAGGTCGCCTGCCGCTTCCTCCACCGTTTCGCCGACGAGGGCCTGATCGACATCACCCGTACCGAGTTCGTCGTCCACGACCAGGCACGCCTCGAGGAGCTCGCGAGCCAGGTCAAAGGGTAGAACTGGTTCAGGCCTGCGCAGCGTCCCCTTCCCTGTTGACTTGCAAGTCCTGCAAGGTGAACGAATAACCCTGCTGCCGGCCCTCCAACACGAAGCGGATGACCGCCTCTGCAGCCAGGGCGACGGCGAACTGGATCAAGTTGCGCGCCAGGGGATAGTCGCACACGTCTCCCCCGGGCTGCTCGACGTCGCGTGGCACACGGTACGATTCGTTCCACACCACCTCGGCATAGTCCGCGCTCAGGCCCACGTGCAGGCACGGAATGCCTCCCGCCCGGCAATGCTCCGTCACCACCGCCCGCGACTCGTGGTTGTCAAAGCCATCGATCACCAGGTCCGCTCCCCGCAGCAGCTTGCCCACGTTCCGCGCCGTCAGCCGCTGGCGCACCGCCCCGATCTCGACGCCCACGGCGCGAAACACCTCGGCCTGCAGGATATCTACTTTGAATGCGCCCACGTCGCTCTCGGCGTAAGTCTGAGTGCCTACGTTGTGCGCCTCGATCCGGTCAAAGTCGATCACCGCCAGCTCCCGGTAGCCCTGCCGCACCAGGCTGTCCACCAGGTTCGAGCCGACGGCCCCGGCCCCGCACACGACGAGCCGCACCCGGGCCAGCCCCTCCAGGGCCTCCTCGCCCCGGTAAAGCGCTTCGTGATGAAAGGCTTCGTGCATCGTCCTTCCCCCTACTCCACCGCCACGATCGCGTTCCGTGGGAAACGTTCCACCCGCGCCACCGGCCGCCCCTCGTCCTCATCCGTCTGGAAGAGATAGGCCGACAGCCGGTCGCCACTGTCGATCAGGCATAACAAGGGCTTGCCGAAGCAACTGACCCAGCCGCGCATGGCGCGCAGGTCGCGATCCGAGGGCGTCGCCAGGCCGCGCGGGTGGGTGTGGAAAAAGCCGGCCACGTCGCCATACCGTTCTTCGCGCGCCATCACCCACGCCCAGTCAAACTCGACACACGCAGGACCGCCCACCTGTCGCTGCCGCAGCCGCCCATACCAGATGCCGCGCCGGTGGTAGCCCACCAGGGTGTAAGAAATCTCGTTCACGGTCGTCCCTCTCGCTCCTCTGGACACAGCCGCCGGCTGCCCGGCGACGCGCTCCCCCCGGGTCACCCACCCCTTAGCCGCCGCCCCGATGTTTCTTCGCGCAGCACACCCACCAGGCTCTGCAGGTCAAAGTCGCGGTCGCCCCCTTCCAGGCAGATACCGGCGGTCAGCACCGTCAGGTCGTCCTTGCGCACGATAGAGCGGTGCGTGCTGCCGTCCACGGTGTACGACACCGCGTAGGCGTCCGCCTGCTCGATGTACGAGGCCAGCTCCGCCCCGGCGTGGGCCAGGGCGTCGGCCAGTCGAACTTCCGCCCGGTCACGTCGCGCCGCTTCCGCCGCCTGCCGCGCAGCATCAATCGCCTCTCGGGCGAGCTGATACACGTCTCGTTCCTCGGCAGTCAGCGTCGCCTTGTGCAGATCCCCTACCTGCGTCCCTGCGTTCAGCTCGTCGCGCAGATACGCGGCGATCGCCGGACTGCGCCGCCTGTCGACCTCCTGAAACAAAAACACCGAGCCGTCGAACCGCGTGACCACCTGCTGAAACGGCTCGACACCGGTCGCCAGGTGGACACGGGCCTGCCCTTCGATCTGAATGCGGCGGTCGCCCCGGTGCGCGGGAACCGCCAGCCAGTAGTCCCCGGCACGGGCCAGCAGCAGCATGCGCACCGCCGGAAACAGCGCCAGGTAGTCTCGGAGCTGCCGCAGGCTCGGCTCAGCGACCACCCTTGCCCGCTCCATCGACACCGGCTTCAGGATGGCCCAGCCAGGATCGGCCTGGCCCGTCACGCGCAGCGTGCACACCAATCCCTCGATCCGCACCCGCACCTGGCCGCCGGGCAGCACCGGGGCCAGGAACTCGGTCTTCAGGAAGTCGTCCTCTGCCGATTCCATCCTGTCTAGCAGGTCATGAATGCTCATGTTCACGATTCCCCTTACCCACCCTCACCATGTCTCGAGTCAGCACGTGGTAGTAACAGGTTCTCGGTCACGTGTTTTCTTGTATCTGTGCCGGGCATACACTGTGCGATCCGGGATTTGAACCCGCCCGCAGCCCTTTGCGGGACCCATGGTGGCTATTTTAGCCAGTGCGCCAACGTACCCGTTGGCACGGTTTGTGCTCGCCCCCGTCGACATGGCTACCAACTATCTGTCCTTCCCCAAGTCGGCAGTTGGGGCGCAGGCCCCAACTGCCATTCCCTTCTACTCCACCAGCTCCACGCGCCAGTTGGCCTCCTGGATCCGCGTGTCGAGCTCACGGTGCGCCATCGCGACCTCGTCGGCCCGCTTCTGGATTTCGGCCACGTCCACCGTGCTCCTGTACTTGACCTCTGACCGGCTCACCCGGCCCTGGGTCACACTCGCCGTCGACGCCAGGTCGCGATAGATCTCCTGCTTGGCGCGCAGCACGTCGCGCGTCGCCAGGGCGTCGGTGATCGTCACCCCCTCGGCCAGCTCGCTGGCACTGTTCGTCCGGTTGATCGCCTGGATCAGGCGCTCCAGCTCGCTGGCCACCTTCTCCAGCTCGGCCAGCAGCATCTGCGGGTCCTCAGGCGGCTTGTCACCCTCCTGCACTCGGGCGCTGCGCCCGAGCCGGTACCCGAGCTCACGCATCCGCTCCTGATAGTCGGCCCGCAGGATCAGGGCCTCGGCCAGTTTCATATTGCACCTCCTGTTACGCGTACCCGCCGCATCACCCCGGCTTGCGCCGCGGCAGTGGGTAGGCCATGATATCCAGCAGCAGGTCGAGCTTGCTGGGCCGCGTCAGCAGCGGCAGCAGGTTCGGCAGGGCATAGTAGTCACCGGCAAAGTCGTAGGCGTCGTAGGCGATGTCGGCCCGCCGGCAATCCCCCTCCAGCCGGTTCGCAGCACCCTGTGTCTTGACAAAAACCACGTGCGGGTCGGCCCCCAGCTCCTTGCGGTAATGCTGTAGCGCATCCACAAAGCGCGGGCTCTCGTTCTCCCCCTCGTCCGTGACCATGATGATCTGCTCGACCACCTGGCCGTTGCGGCGCATCATCTCGACCGCCACACCGCACGACGTGGTGCCGCCGGCCTTGATGCCGGCCAGCGCCCGCTCCCAGTCGGCCAGTGTCACCGCCCGGTCCTCGGCCGCAGGTGCCCCGGACAGCTTGCCTCGCAGCCTCTCGATCGCGCCCGGCTTGACGGGCACCTCGATCTCGTACGGCATCGAGTCGAACGCGTAGGCGTACAGCTCCGCCTCGCAGATGCCGGCGATCATGGCGCCCAGCCGCTTGCCGATCTCGATCGCCTGGCTCATCGAGCCGCTCTTGTCGATCAGCAGCGCCGTGGAGCGGACGATCGCACCCTTCGCCTGCACCCGCGCCTCGGTCACCGCGTCCAGCTTGGCCGCCACGTCGGCCGGTACGCCTGCGGCCTCGGCGGCAACCTTCGCCTTGTAGGCCGACACCCTGCCGTCGGTCTGGGCCTGCTCCAGCTTGGCCTCGATCAGCGCCTTCACCTCGCGGTTGTCCAGCGCGCCGTGCCGCTTGAGCGAGCCCATGTTGTTGATCACCTCCTGCGGGCTCATCCTGTCGATGAGCGCCACCAGCACGGTCGGCGTCATCTGGTGGACCACCGAAGCCGCCACCCGGTACGGGATCTGCTGCTCGACGATGGCCCGCGCCTGCTCGGCCGGCGCGCGCGTCCGGGCGATCGCCTTCAGTGCGTGCAGCCGCGAGTCCGCCAGCGGGTCGTCGTCGAACAGGATCGCCTGCGCCCGTTCCGAGGGCTCGATGTGCAGGCTGGCGTACAGCCGCTTGGTCGCCCGTCGCGCCTGCAGCACGGTGCTGTCGAACCACGCCGCATTCGCCTCGCGCTCGCGCAGATAGCGCGTGATCTCGGTCTTCATCGAGCGCGGCACGTTGCGGAACAGGCCCCGCCGCTCCGTGATGATCCGGGTCTGCCCATCCTGGTTCACCCGGCGCCGCAGGGTCGCACCCTTCACAAAGTCGAACACGCGGCCGACCTGGTAGGGAGGCATCTCGCGCAGCAGCGCCAGGCCCACGTCACGGTGCCCTGGAAAGTCGCTCAGGCACAGGTTCACCACAAACATCTCCTTGTGGTCGCGCACCTCGCCCTCGTCCGCGTACCAGGCCGCCATCTGCACGTAAAAGCGTGGGTCCTGCTCCAGGATCTCTCGGTGAACCGGGTAGACGCTGTCCAGGTCCCGGTGTGGCGTCGCCAGCAGCGTGTTCAGCAGCCGCAGACGCAGATCCTGCTCATTCATGCTCATGATCCTCCTCCTCCTGGCAGTTCTTCGCCGCCGGACGGTGTCCGGCGGCGTGCGCCCGCGTGCAGCCCGGCGCCGGTTACACACCCTCCAGCTCTTAAAAAAACCGGGCGTGCAAGTTTAAAGGGCTTGTCAAAGCTTCTTGAGCTACACGGGCTCGAGCACCCGCGCCCGGACTTGAACCGGGAACCTCCAGACTCAGCATCTGGTGCTCTTCTCTATGAGTTTGTAGGCCCTTCCGATCGGGATACGCCCGATCCATTCTCAATCATAAGATGCGCTGCATCCTTCATCACAAACCCACAGGGCGTACAAGTTAGGAAAGCCGTTAGCAACCTGCTCTGCCTTTTGAGCTACGCGTGCCCGAGTGCACGCGTCTGGGCTCGAACCAGAATCTCATCCACGTCAGGGATCTTGGGTATGTACGCTTCTCAGGTAAGGGTACGCCCTATGGATTTGTGACAAACGGAGTGGGTAGGATTCGAACCTACGAGGCCGGAGCCCCTTGCCACCACACGACCACTCCGGGGATGGATTGTGCCGGTCGCCATCCCTCGACCGCCTGCGCCGCCTATTACCGTAGGAGCTGCCTACGGCCGTAGGCGCCAGGTCCGAGCCAACACCCAAAGACTCCAATCATCGGCCTGCACAAGTTAGGGCAGCGTCTGTTCTTGGTTAGGCATAACCCTGCCATGGGGGAGGTGTCGGACCTCAGCTCAGGAGAGCCCAGTTTGTAAGCTTCCCATGTTCGGGTGCAGACCGAGATTGGACGTATGGAGGAAAACGCGATGCACGCGATCTCCTAGCCGAACACTGCCTCGGGCCGGACGGTGATGTTGCCATTCGCGTGCCGGTCCACGACGTAAGGTGCAAGCTGGCGCTCCGGAATGCCCAAGTAGCGCGCCAGCGCCCCGCGCACGTCCTGGTCGGTGCTCAGATCGCCGATATCGAGGACGTTGAAAGCCAGGCTCCAGCTCTGGCCCTCGAATCGGACGTGGACCATGCGCTCCTCGTAAGGAATCATCTGCTCAACCATCGTGGGCCCCCTTTCCCCGAAAACAAAAAAGGACGTGAGTTCGACCGGTCCGGCCCTCACGTCCCTGGAATCAGGCAAGCGATTCCTGAATCATGCCATCGCTTGCCCTTGGGTGCGAGCACGGCCGAACCATAGACTGTGTAGTGCTGGACTGCCAAACAGCCCAGCGTCACACACTATCCACTTGTCCGGTTGTCCCTGTTTTGTTCGCAACGTCTCCATCCTCGCCGTATCTTCTCAATCATCCGGGGCGATTGCACTCCCCCCCGGCAAAAAGCCCTTGCTTGCTTAGCTGCTTATAATATACCACACTTCCGAGTGCGTGTCAAATTTCAGATCAAAGAAGAAAAAGTGCGTACTGCTGCCGGCCAGTGACTACCGCGTCAAGCGCGATTGATAGGTTCGTAGTAGCGGCTTCAGCCGCTTTTCGGCCCATGGCAACCTATGAATTCACAACTGACAGACTACTAATTGCCCGCGCCCTGGCGCTCCCGGAAGCGTTTCATCACCGCATACGTGTTCGCCAACCCCAGCGGCTTGCCCGACCGTGACACGAATAGGTGCTCGGCGTCCGTCGAGGGGCGTTCCTGTGCCAGATATTCTCCCAATCCGTTTTGAAGGTACTTGTCCAGCCTTGGTAAATCTTCCCACGTCAAGCCGATAATCGTCGGTATCTTCCACCCGTCATCCAGCATGTTCTGGATAGATTGGTCCCTCAGCCTGTTACTGGCTCGCCTCTTCTGCGCCGAGCGGGCGGCGAGGTCGTGATAGTGCTCTCTTCCGTACTTGTCCCGCGTACTCTCTCCTGCCCGCTGCCGCACCTCGTCGTACTCGTCGCCGTGCAGCTCCATCGTCCGTCTGCCTCCCAGGGCGCCGATCCTGCGATAAAAGCCGTGGCCGTGGCGCGATTTGGTTGTCTCGCCGCCTCGTTTGCCGGCTCGTTTGTAATGACTCCTACAGGGCATCTGCCCTCCTTACAATTTAGATTGAATAGCTCCTCATAGTATATCCTCTGGAGGCGTCCTTGTCAAATTCGACGAGATCACCCACCTCAGACACAATCGACTCAGCACTCACCTGCTCATCAACGTCCCTACCCGCAACGGCTTGTGGCGCGGAACCGTGATGTGGTGCTCTCCACCCTCTGTCGTAGTCAATCGCATGCGACTACCCGTCTGGCGTGTCACCTCGTAGCCGTACCTTGTCAGCCGAGCGGCCAGGTCCTCGCCGCCGATATCCCTTGGCAGCCTCACACGCGCACGACCTCCTCGCGCACTGCGTGCAGGCGAATCAGGTCCGGCTGCTCCCCTTCCTCAAAGTGACACTGCACCGCATCTCGAATCGCCTGCTTCAGCTCATCCCACGAATTCGCTTCCGTAAAGATAGAATAGCCCAGGGCACGAGCAACGTACCCGCCCTCATCGAGGCGAAGGAGTTGGAGAACGTTTCCTGATAGACATACCTTTGGAATCGCAAAACGCCCTACCTGTTTCCGTGGAAACCGGCAGGGCGTTCTGGATACCCCCGGGGCGGTCCCTTATTCAGGTCCGCACACAACCATACAGTGGCCTAATTCGTCGCTTTCAGCACCAGCGGCAGATAGGTGTTATAGTCGCCTTCCTCACTCGCATAGACGGGGCGGCGCAGCCGAAACGTGCCGACCACCGTCGACGGCTCGGGCGCGTACCCCCACAGCGTCTCCTTGTACACGCCCTCCAGCGTGGCGCCGTCGTCCTG
>JAFGIA010000429.1 GCA_016929795.1 Anaerolineae bacterium | reverse complement strand
CGCCGCCCGGCCTGGCGGTCGGGGAAGAGCTGGCGCGGCTGGGCGCAAGCTGGGAGGCGCTACGCCGGCTGGGCGTGACGACGGCCTATCCGGCCCACGGCCCTGTCCGGCGCCTCGCGCCGTGAGAGAGGTCCCTCACCCTCTGTGCCACGTCGAGAACGCCGGCGGGCCTCCCGATGCGAGCGAAAACTGAAAAATCTGCACCAGTGTTGCATAATCATCAATCAGAACACGGGATTCTGTGCGCGTCGCTTGCTGCCATGCAGGAGAAATCGTGCGCGTGCCTGCTCTGGCGTCAGGGCGCAATCGTCTATTTCTTGCATCCGTACTCTTTCAGACGTAGCGCAAGCTCGGACCTCCATAGCGAGAGGGCGGGCGATTCTGAAATACGCCCATGCTTGAGCTTTCTGGGTTGCTCGGACAGATGAATGATGGTATAATCGTGTGCACGGGCGTGTGTCTGGGTTGGAGCAGAACACCTGTGGTTCATAGCCACTGCGCTGGTACAGTCGCAAGAAGTGTGTGTGGTGCTGACGGCGCCACGAGCCAGGGAACAATGATGCCAACGATACCGGGGGCAGATCTCCAGGCGGGACGATACCGGCTTGTCGAGTGTGCCGGTGTGGGACCGCTTTCCTCCGTCTGGAAGGCGCACGACGCTCTGTTGGCAGAGACCGTCGCCATCAAGATCCTCGAGTCGAGCTGGAGTGAGTACGGCCCCGACCTGGAGCGAGCGTGGGTGCGGACAAAGGCAAACATGGTACGCCTGAACCACCCCCGGATCGTCCGAACGTACGATTTCTTTCGAGAGCAGCACGCCTTCTGCATCGCGATGGAGTACATGGCAAGCGGATCTCTCGAGGATCGCCTGCAGCGACCCGACCGCCTGGAGCTCGACGACGTACTCAGGTTGGCCGCAGAGGTGTGCGACGCCGTGAGCGCCGCACACGACATGGGCATCGTCCACGGCGGCATCACCCCGGCGAACATCCTACTAGACGGCCAGGGCCGCGCCAAGGTTGCAGATTTTGGGATCGCCCATGGCTCCTGGCTCTCCCCCCACCAGCGCACCGCCCCCCGTCTCGAGCTGAACCTTGCCACAGTGCGTGCGCTGTTGGGCGACGCGTTCATGCCGAACGAGATCGTATCTTTTTGCCAGGATCGAGCGCCGTTCCGTCCCGCTCTGCGCTACTTTGGCCCGGCCTTTAGCTTTGACGACATGATCACGAGCCTGCTCACCTATTGTCAAACGCGGCTGTTGTTCGACCTTCTGCTGGCAGAGATAGCGCAAGCCAATCCCAGGCAGTACGAAAGGCACGCCGGCAGGCTCTACGCCGATGGCAGTGCCATGCGCGGCGGCTTTGGCTCGCACGCCGAGCCGGCGGAGGCACCGCCCGTCAAGGCCCAGCCCTGGTACATGGCGCCCGAACAGGTAGAAGGGGGTGCAAGCACCCCAGCCGTGGACGTGTACGCGCTCGGGGCGCTGCTCTACTACATGCTCACCGGCCGCTTCCATCTTGACTTTGAGATGGCAGACACCACAGAGGCGCGCAAGCATAAGGAGTGGCTCATCCAGACAGAGACGCCGCACCCCGTGCAGGACGCACCCGAGTGGCTGGCGCAGGTGGTGATGCACGCACTCGAGCGAGACGTGGAGCGGCGCTACCGCAATGCGGCAGAGATGCGTGCGGCGCTGCTTGATCGTCCTGTGCCCGCCGTGCTCGAACAGCGGCGCCGGCTCGACAGTGAGCGCAAGGTGCGCGATTACGTCGATTGGGGGATGTCGGCGCTGAACGATGGCGCCGCCGGCGAGGCGATCGCTCACTTCCAACGTGGGCTGGCGCTCGATCCGCGGAATGAAAAGCTCAAGAGGCTGGTGGAAGTGGCCGAGGACCAACAAAGCCAGACGCGCGCTGCGAGCGGTAATGACCGCCGCCGCATGGTCCGCACCTATATCAGCATCGGCGAGTCGTCGCTCCGCGACCAGGACCTGGACAGCGCGATCTATTACTTTGAGCAGGCGCTAAAGCTGGATCCGGGTAGCGAGCCCGCCCGCCGCTACCTGCAGATCGCGCGCCACAGGCTCGCCGAAGGAGTGGGCGGCACGGGCGATGGAGCGAGCAGGTTTGAGCTGAACGGCTGGCTGCAAAGGGGCGAGGAAGCGATGCGATCGGGCAGGTACGATGATGCTATTGCCTGCTTTGGCCGGGCACTCGAAATCGACCCCGACCACTACCCGGCCGCCGAGCTGCTGACGCAGGCGCGCATCGCGCGCAAGCGCGGCAGAAGGTATGGAGGATGAAATGTGCAGCGCACCGAACGACAGGTGCGCCGCACCTCCGTAAGGTGAGCGGAGAGGAGTCTGTGGATGGTGAGCAACCAGGTGCACCGCTACAATACCTTGCGCTGGCTCGGAGAGGGCCGTTTTGCCAACGTCTACCTGGCCGAGGAGAACTATGCCCCTTACCGCCAGGTCGCGATCAAGGTGATGAAAGAGGAGCTGGTATACGACGAACGGGCGAGAACGGCGTTCGACCGCGAAAAAGAGGTGCTCGACCGTCTTCGAAACAACCCGTCTGTCGTGAAATTGGTGGGAGAGCGCTACTCGTTCATCGGAGAGCAGCAAATTCCGTACCTCGTGCTGTCCTATGTCCCCGGCAAGAACCTGATCGACCTCATCCACGAGCACGGCCCCTTCTCGGAAGAGGAGGGCTTGCGGATCTGCATCCAGGCGTGTGACGTGCTGTGTGATGCGCACGAGCTGGGTATTATCCACAATGACGTCAAGCCCGAGCACTTTTTCTGGGACGGCCGCATGGTGTCGGTGATTGATTGGAATGTGTCCAAGTTCGTGCAGCCGAGCGCGCCAAGCCCACAGATCACGGCCTACGAGATTCCCATGCCCGGTGCGCCGCGCCAGGAGCGGCGACGCGGGTTGTCTCGCCTGTTCGACAACATGTTGAAGCGGCCCCAGCCCGAGCCGGCGCCCTCCTTCACGCTCCCAACCCCGGTGCCGCCGCCGATCCACTCGCCCTACGCGGGCGACATTCTGGAGTTCGGCACGGTGATGTATGCGATTTTTACCGGCTGGGATGCCAGGGACAACCCTGCGACCGGTCATGCGGAACCAGCCTCACAGAGGAGTGAGGTCTCGTACGATCAGACAAATCCTATGCGAGTGGACCCCGGGTTCGAAGTCACTGCCGAGGGCATCACCTGGCCGGTCTATTTTGGGGAGTATGAGGAGCGCCTGTCGGCCGAGCTGAAAGGGACGATCCGGCAGGCGATGAACCCTGTTCCATCGTCGCGATTGCAGTCGATGCGTGATATGCGCAACGCACTGGCACAGTGCGCACCCTTTTACGGCGACGAGCTTCTCGTCGACGACCTGCCGGGACTCGGCCGCGCAGGGTTTCCACCGGCGCAGCCTCTCCCGACTATCGTGCATGGCCCTGGCAGGCAGCCTGCTCCCGACTTGAGCAGAACGGTGCGCTCACACATCGCCAAGGGGAAATCGGCCCTGCAAGCCGAGGACTATCAGGATGCCATCGCCGAATTCCGGAGCGCCCTCGCGCTCGATCCCGGCAACGAAGTGGCCACCCGCCTGCTTGCCCAGGTAGAGCGCGAGCAGCGCAGCCAGGCACGCGCGGACGTGCCACAGGTCTCGCTCGAGCGCCAGGTCAGGGCGCTGATCAGCAAGGGCAAATCGGCGTTGAATGCCGGCGACCATGACGACGCGATTGCTTTCTTTGAGCAGGCGCTCGACCTCGATCCGGAATCCGAGCAGGCGCAGCGCCTGCTGACGCAGGCACGCCTCGCGCGCAAGGGGAGGCCGCCATCCGCCGCTGTCGCTGCCGCGGGCGGTGCAGATCGCTACTTTGATCCGAACGGAGGAGCTGCCCCGCCAGATCGGCGATCTGCCGTGCCGATGACCAGCTCGTACGTGTTGGAAGTTGTCGAGGGGGCACGGCCTGGCTGGTATCCGGTTGCCGCCGAGGCGCGCCTGGCCATCGGGCGGCAAGGCCGAAACCACATTGTCCTCACACACTGGTCGGTATCGCGCCAGCACGCCACGTTGATTTGCAGTGGCGGGCGATGCGAGATTGTCGACCTGAAGAGCACGAACGGGACATTTGTCAACGGGCGCCAGGTGGCAGGCAGGCAAGAGATCTGGGACGGGGACTCGGTGCAGCTCGGGCAGGTGCTGCTCAAGCTGCGCAGCGCCACCGCTGCTCCTCCCACCCAGGTCATTCACCGCGGGGGCTGAGGCGGGCACTGTTTCCACCGGCGGCCGGTCTGTTTTTCCTTTTCTGCAGGGGCGGGGTAGAATCAGAGCGTTGAGGAAGTGTCCGCGCTGCCTGGGGGGTGTGAGCATCTGGACCACGAAAGACACAAATTCAGCCACATGAGTGGTGGCTATCACCCGAACGAGCCAGCGGCGTTTCTGCAGGGCCGGCGCGAGGCGTTGCGGCCGGGGCGGCTTGAGCCGCGGGCGGAGCGCTCGGTGCGTCTGTTCCTGGAGCATCTACCGGCGCTGGTGCCGGCGATCGTGGAGCTGGCGGGCATCTACGGAAGGAGAGTT
>JAFGIA010000428.1 GCA_016929795.1 Anaerolineae bacterium | reverse complement strand
CGCCTGCACCGCCGGCCCGCGGCTCTGGTTCAGCATCCGGATCTGGATGAACGTCGCGTCGATGGCGCGCGCCATCTCGCCGCCGAGGGCATCGATCTCGCGCACCAGGTGCGCCTTGCCCGGCCCGCCGATGCTCGGGTTGCACGGCATCTGCGCCACAAGATCGAGGTTCATCGTCAGCAACAGCGTCTGCGCGCCCATGCGCGCTGCAGCCAGTGCCGCCTCGCACCCCGCGTGCCCGGCCCCCACCACGATTACATCATATTTCATCTACTCATCATCCGTGTTTCAACCGATTATACCAGTGATTTGCCTCTCATGCAATAGTGCCCCTAGGCCGATCACCTCCCCCTTCGCAAATCCCCCTCTGGGATCGCCGAGCGCGCCCTGTACCCCAGGGACCTTGGCCCCCCATTTTCATCCCTCGTGGCGCCCCACCGGGCATGGCAACTCCCTTCCACTCTTCCAACCTTCTTGCCGCCATCCCCGATCTCGAGTATAATACGCTCGCAATATGGCATAACCCGCCTGGAGGCTCAATCGTGTCTTTTTTCTTTGGGTGGCGGCGGCGCATGGCAGAGATGATGCGCGTGCGCCACATCATCGAAGTCCTCATCCGCAATGGCCTCGGCTTTGTGGTCGAGTTGCTGGCCCTGGATCGCTTCCTGCCCCGCTTCTGGCGACGGCGGCCGATCCGCGCTGATGCTGCCGCGAGCCGGCGTGCCGTGCCAGAGCGCCTGCGTCACACGCTTGAGGAGCTCGGCGCCGCGTACATCAAGCTCGGCCAGTTCCTGAGTGGCCGCACTGACCTGCTGCCGCCAGAGTACATCGAAGAGCTGACTAAGCTGCTCGACGCCGCGCCGCCTGTATCGTTCGAAGCCGTGCGAGCCGTCATCGAGGACGAGTTGGGCGCCCCGGTCGACATTCTGTTCGATAGCATCGAAGAGGTGCCAATCGCTTCGGCATCTATCGGCCAGGTGCACCGGGCTGTGCTGTCGGGAGGCGAGAGGGTGGTGGTCAAGGTGCAGCGCCCGGGCATCGAGGACGAGGTGGAAGCGGACCTCGACCTGCTTCTGCGCCAGGCGCGCTTCCTCGAGCGCCGCTCCGAGGCGATGCGCGACCAGAACGTGGCGGGCATCGCCGAAGGGCTGGCTGCCTCAGTACGCGAAGAGCTTGATTATCGACGGGAGGGGCGCAACGCCGAGCGTCTGCGCGCCAACGTCGCCGACGATCCACGCTTCGTCGTGCCCTGCGTCTACTGGAACCTGACTACCCAGCGCGTGATCACAATGGAATACCTGGAAGGCATTCAGTTCAACCAGATTGGCCGCATGCGCGAGGCTGGCTACGATCTCGGTTCCGTGGCCCAGGTGACCATCGAGGGTTATCTCGATCAAATCTTTGTCGACGGTTTTTTCCACGCCGACCCTCATCCTGCCAACCTGCTCGTCGTCGGCAAGCAGGTGGGGGTTCTCGATTTTGGCAACATGGGGCACCTGACGGAGGGACAGAAGCGCCAACTGGGTGACCTCTTTATCGCCATCCTCGATGAGGACGCCGAGGGCGTGGCGCGCACAGTGATCAAGATGGGGGCGTCGCGCGGCAGGCCGTCGCTCGAGGCCATGGAGCGCGACGTAGAGCGGTTGCTGATGCGCTACTGGGGGCTGCCGCTCCAAGACCTGCCTGTGGGCGAGGCGATCGCCGAGATCTTTAAGGTGGCCTACCAGCATCGCGTCTACCTGCCGGGCGATCTGGCGCTGCTCGCCCGCACGATCATTACTATGGAGGGTACCGGGCGCATGCTCGATCCCGAGATCATGATCGTCGACGCGCTGCGCCCCTTTGCTGTGCGCCTGGTGCAGGACCGGCTGTCGCCCCTTGTCGCTGGCCGCCGCGCACTGCGTGCCGTACGCCAGGGTGCCGACTTTGCCCAGGCCTTCCCACGCCGCCTTGACGACCTGTGGGATCAGCTCGAAGCCGGCGATCTCACCTTTGGTGTCGAGGTGCGCCGCCTATCGCTGATCATCGGCAAGCTGAACGGCATGGTCAATCGCCTCACCTACAGCATCATCGTCGCCGCACTGATCGTTGGCTCTGCCCTCATCCTCCACGGAGGCCGAGATGCGTGGCAGCTCCCAATCCTGGGTATTCGCATCCCCGTCGTCCAGATCGCGTTCCTGGCTGCAATTGGGTTCGGGTTCTGGTACATCATCACCGTCATCCGCTCGCGGACCTTGTAGTGTATCTGCTCAATCATCGGGGGTTGGGGTGTGCGGGCACCGCACACACCCCAACTTCCCCCCTTTATTGAGATGATACTTTGTAGTGATAGATATACACAGAAAAGAAAGAGCCAAAGCCATGAGTGAGCATCAACGCGATTGCCTGAGCCGGGTGGCCGGGCAGCAGCAACTGAACCGCGTGCTGGCGGCAGCAGGGTTCGGCCCGGCAGAGAGCACGACAGGGATAATCCAGGGCGGTCGGGTTGCCGTCAATGGCCGGCCCGCCCGTGATCCAAGGGCGCGCGCCGATCCCTTCCGCGACGCAGTCACCGTCGACGGTGAGCCACTGCCCCTCGATAACGCCTGCCACTATATCCTTTTGCACAAGCCGTACAATGTGTTGTGCGCGTTCACCGACGACGAGGGCCGCCCCACACTGGCCGATTACATCGACCTGCCAGGAGTGTATGCAGCCGGGCGCCTCGACCTCGACAGCGAGGGGTTGGTGCTGCTCACCGACGATGGCTGGTTGATCCATCGTTTGTCGCACCCGCGCTACCACCAGCCCAAGACCTACCTGGTGCAGGTAGAGGGCCTGCCCGATGCCGACTCACTCGTCGATCTGCGGCGTGGGGTGATGGTCAAGGGCAAGCGCACGGCACGCGCCCAGATCGAGCGCTTGCCCGATCCACCCGATCTGCCCGAGCGCTCCACCCCGATCCGCAAGCGCCAGAACATCCCCACCAGTTGGCTGCGCATCGTGCTCACCGAGGGACGCAAGCGCCAGGTGCGCCACATGACGGCCGCTGTTGGTTATCCCACCCTGCGCCTCATCCGCGTCGGCATGGGTCCCCTCTCCCTTGGCGACCTCGTCCCTGGCGAGTGGCGCGAGCTGGCGCTAGGCGAGATCGACGCGCTGTGGCAGGATCTGAACAAGTAACAAGCCGGTGTGGCGCAACCCTCCGGGTTGCGAACGACACAATCCAGAGGATTGTGGTACAGGAGCTGGTGGGGTGCGGCGCTACTGCATCAAATGGGGTGCGTCTGCCGGCAGAATGTAGGGCGGGCAGAGCACAGCCCACATTGGCCCGGCGCCGAGGTCAATGAGCAGGTACCCGCAGTGGAGCGCGAGGTAGCTGCTCGCCGTCGCCGGCTCGTAGGGCAAAAACGGACGAGGCGGTAGCGGGGTGGGAGTGGGCACCGGCGTGGGGCTCGGTCGGGGGTTGGCGGTGGGTGGCGGTGTGGGTTTTTTCGCCTGGGCGGGGGCTTCCGGGATAGGAGCGGCGGCCAGGTCGGCGCCCTTGAAACGCGCCGCCCACTCCCGCGTCAGGTCGAGATAGGCACTGCCGTACGCCCGGCTCGGCTCGACGTAGGTTCCCTCGGGCCACTCGTTGAACGAGTTGACGATCACCCACTGCGGCCTGCTGGCGATCGCTGCCTGCCAGCAGGCGCGGTAATACTCTCCACCGTTGCGCCCGACGACAAACCCCCCACCGCGCGCCTTGCGGTCGTCATAGCCCGGCATCACCGTCGCCACCCACACCTTGGCCGCGCCATGCTCTTGGTTATACTTGCGCACGCGGTCGCCCCACTTGGGCAGTGTTTGCGCTGGCGGAACGTTGTTGCGCCAGGCGATGCTGTACAGGTGATGCCCGTCGAACACGGACTGGTAACTGAGATCGGTGCCTTCGGCGATCCAGAGGGCCGTGTGGTTGGGGTCCACGCTGTCGCGCAGATTGCGCCACGTGCCGACCGGGATGCGCGCCACATTGTAGAAAAAGACTACCGGCCGGCCTTGCCAGCGCAGATAGGCGGAGTGGTTGGCATGCACCGAGTGCAGGTGTGCCAGGTGCTCGGCGTAGGTACCCGGGCTCATAAAAGGCGAGTTGATGTCGAAATCGACGGCGACCTTGAACCCCTTCTCCGCCGCCACGTCGAGGAGCGTCTTCAGGTTCTTTTCTGTCGGGTTTCCCTTGCCCCACCAATTAAGCACCAGCGCGTCGATGCCGGCTCCCTTCGCCTGGTCGACGTGGCGTGCGATAGCATCGCGGTTCGCCGATGCGTATGGCTCTGCCGGCACGTCGGGTACCTTGCCCGAGTTCCACGTCTTTTGATCATACCACGCATAATAAAAGGCGAGGACCAGCCTATCGCCGCTGGCCTGTGCCCGCGACTGCACGCCGACCGCTGCCACTATCACCGCAGCGATCGCCAGGACGATCCCCCCCCCCTTCCACCTTGCAAGCACGATGTCCATCTCCCTTTCCCTGCGCGCCATTATACCCCAGGGGAGAGAGGAGGGCAAGGTGGAATAGTGAGGTCGGCGCCGCCCCGTAGCTCGTTCCAGAACCTAGGGCAGGGTGAACCAGAAGGTACTGCCCTTCCCGGGCTCGCTGTCCACGCCCACCTCGCCGCCGAGGCGCGTGACGATGCGATGGACGATAGTCAGGCCCAATCCATGCCCCAACTTCTGCCGGCGGTTGAGCCGCGTGAACGGGTTGAATAACTGTGCTTGCTCCTCGGGCGCGAGCCCTGCGCCGTTGTCACGCACCCAGAAGAGGGTTTTCGATGAACCAGGCTCGCCCAGGGTATAACCGATCTCGATATGGGGCGGGGTGCCCCCGTACTTGAGAGCGTTGCTGATATAGTTGGTCCAGACACTCTCGACCCAGGGGGCAAAGCCGAGCGCAGCCGGCCACTGGTCGGGCACGACGAGCTCGGCGCCCGCCGCATCGAGAGCAGGAGCGAGCGTTTTCAGCACCTGGCCCACCACATCCTCCATGTCGAGCGTCCCTACCGCCACGTCCGCCTGGCGTGCACTTGCCAGAAGCAGCAGCCCGTCGATGATCTGGGTCATCTTGTACCCCGTTTCTACGATCTTGGTCGCAAGACGGGCCACCTCCTCTCTGCTCAGGTCCGCCAGATCCTCCTCCAACATGCTGGCAAGCCCAATGAGCACGCCCAGGGGCTGCTTCAGATCGTGGGCGACCGTGTGTGCATAGGCATCCAGCTCGTGCGTCAGTTGTTGCAGCGCCTCGTTTTGCTGGCGCAGCGTTTCCTGTGCCTGCACCTTGTCGCTCACGTCGAGCAGCGAAAAAACCAGGCCCTCTACCTCGCCCCGCGGGTTCTTGACCGGCACAAGCGTCCAGTCCCAGTAGGTCACGCCTCGCGCCGGTTGGTCGGCGTACTCGAAAGGCTTGGCTCGAAACTCGACAGCCTCTCCCGTGTCGCGCACGCGCTGAAAGATCGCCTGGTTTTCCTCGTTGGGAAAGAGGTCAAAGTGATTGCGCCCCAGGAGATCCTCTTCCGAGTAGCCCGCATGGCGGGCATACGCCGTGTTGACGCGCACAAAGTGAAACTCCGCGTCAAGGTAGGCCAGGTTGGCGGGGGTGTTCTCCATGATCGTCTGCAGGATGGCCCACTCGCGGGCCAGGTTGCCTGCCAGTTTTTCGATTTCCTCGCGGTCGCGCCTGGCCTGGGCCAACAACTGCTCACGCTCCGCTTCGGCCTGGCGCTGTTCTGTCACATCAATGCCGATGCCGATGACGTGCTCGACCTGGCCTGCCTCATCCTGTAGCGCTGTGTTGGACCACGCGATCCACCGCCGCTGTCCATCTTTTGAAATCCAAAAGTTTTCGTGCCGGCTTGGAAACTCGCCTGCGCGCAGCCGGGCAAACACCGCCTTCACAGGCTCGATCTCTTGGTCGATCAAAAAAATATCCCAAAAGGGTTGGCCCTCTACCTCCTCTGCCAGGTAGCCAGTCGTCCGCTCGCACGCTTCATTAAAGCGTTCGATCCGTCCTTCCCGATCGAGCACCACCACGAGGGCGCCGGCAGTCCGGAGGATGGCCGAGGCAAAGTCTCGCTCTCGCCTGAGCGCTGCGGTGGTCTCTTTCCTGTCGGTCACATCCCGGTTGCTGCCGCGCCACCCGAGCCACGCACCGTCGGGCCCATATACCGGCCGGCACGCGTGGCCGATCCACCGCTCCTCGCCGGCACGCGTGATGATCCGAAAGTCGAACTCGTGTGACTCCTCTTCCTCCCGTTTCTCTGCCAGGTGCCTCGCCATGAGGGGGCGATCGTCGGGGTGAACGATGCGTAGCATCAGCCCCGCGTCCTGCATAAACTCCTCTGGCGCGTAGCCGGTGATCCGCTCACATGCCGGCGAGACAAACAAGTATCTCCCATCGCGCCCGAGCAGATACTCCCAGTCGTACGTAAAATCAGCGATCAACCGGAACCACTGTCCACGGTCCGGCAGAGTGTCCGACTCCATGTGCCCCATCAGGCGCTTCTGGACTGCCTCTTTGCGGGTTTCGTCACTCATTTTGCCGTTCCCTATCTATCACCTCGCGCACCACTTTTGCTCTTTGCGCCATGCCATTATAGATCGTCCCTGCCCTGCTGTCAATGTCATTCATCAGGCGCGGGCAGCCCCCTGGCCTTCCACCCTTGGGCCGATACATTTACTCCCTCCGGCCCATTGACACACGATCTCCTTTATGATATGCTGGCCTAGAGGGTATTCCTCCCCGCTGATCATATGCGCAGGGCATAGGAAAGGGCGCGTGACAATTGTGAGTGAAGTGTGTCGGTACCTTGGTGTTCCCGGCGATAAGCAGGTGCGCTATTCATATCCAAACAGCCTGAACGTGTGTTATGCCGACAGGGACAGCTTGAGCGATTTCCTGCCTGTCGATCTGGATCATCAGCGTGAGTACTGCCTCACGTCGGATCACACCGTGTGCCCGGTTTATTTGCGCCGGATTGTGGGTGCGCAGGGCGACGCGCAGAGTGGGCGGCAGCAGACTTTTTTCGAATTCTTTGGCCTGCGCGAAGAGCCTTTCTCCATCGTGCCGCAGCCCCGCTTCCTGGCCGAATCGCGTGCGCAGCAGCAGGCCCACGCGGCGCTGCGCTGGCTGGTCGAGCGCAGGCATGGGCTGGCCCTGCTCTACGGCCCTGTGGGCAGCGGCAAGACCCTCCTATTGCGCGCCATGGCCGAAGAGATGGCTGCCAACCCGCGCTGTGCCGTCGGCTTGATGCTCACCCCGAGCCACAAGACGGAATATGCCTTCATGAGCGACCTGCTGGCCGCGTGGGGAATCGCCCCAGAGCGCCGGCGCTCGTTGCAGGAACTGGAAGCAGCCGCCCTCAAGTTTCTGACACAATCCGTGCTGGACGACGATCTGACGATGGTGCTGATCGTCGACGAGGCCCACATCCTGTCGCGGCGCGTGCTACAGCAGGTGTGCAAGCTGTTGAATTGGCAGGAGGGTGGCGTGCAACTGCTGCAGGTGATTCTCGCCGGGCAGCCAGCCCTGCAGGCGCATGTGATGCGCATCCCCGCCCTGTGTGACCGCGTAGTGGTTGACTTTCCCCTCGCGGCGATGACCCCTGCCGACGTGCAGCGCATGGTTGCCGAGCGGCTACGGCGCGCCGGGCGGGAGGGCGACCTCTTTGCGCCGAGTGCTGTGCAGCTCATCTACCAGGAGGCGCGCGGCATGCCGCGCCGCGTGACCATCCTATGCCTGCTGTCGATGTGGATGGCATACCAGCAGGGGATCAAATATATCACCCAGGACGTCGTGCAGACGGTTCTAGATCGCAGCCGCAGCGGCGACCCCTTTAACGGGCGCGAAGGCAGCGCGGCCCACATCACGGCTGCCCTATCGGCGCTCGACAGCCCAACCTTTCCCGACTGGCTGCCCCGTTTCCTACGCCGTTTCTGGCTCCACCCCGCGACGTAAGCCAATCGGTATCTGCTCAAGAATCGGGGGTTGGGCTGGCGCCTGGCAATCCCGAGCGCGGTGTGAGCCAGGTCGCGTCTTGACGCGCGCCCTCAAATCAATTACAATCAGCCGGCTATGAGTAAACGCGAGTTCCGGCCTGAATCCGAGTATGCGTACAATCGCTCCGGCACGGTGCGCTGGATCGTGTCGCACGTCGTGCGCTACCCCTGGTTCCCCCTCAGCCTTCTCGTGGCTGCCATCCTGAACAACTTTTTCTACAGCTCGGTGTCCGTCTACGTCGGCCGGGCATTCGACGTGATCACGGCGCCAGGGTGGACAAACGCCGCTTTGCTGGCAGTGGCGCTGACCATCTTTGGCTGGGCGGCCGGGCAGGGGTTGACCGGCCTGTTGCGCAACTACTCCGCCGAGTTCCTGGCGCAGAGCGTAGAGCGCGACGCCCGTGACGAGTTGTACGCCAGCTTGCTCGGCAAGAGCCAGACCTTTCACGGGCGGCAGCGCATTGGCGACATCATGGCCCGCGCCACCAACGACGTGCGCATGTTGAACCTGATGTTCAGCCCGGGCGTTATGCTCATCACCGACTCGGCCATGGGCACCGTGGTGCCGCTGGCCATGATCCTGGCGCTCGACCCACGGCTGATGCTGGTGCCGGGCATCTTTGTCGTCCTGTTGGCGCTGACACTGATCGACTACAACCGGCGCCTCAACCCGGTGAGCGTCGCCTTGCGCGAGGAGTTTGGCACCATGAACGCCGGGCTGGCAGAGGCGATCGCCGGCATCGAGGTCGTCAAGGCCAACGTGCAGGAACAGCACGAGTGGCAAAAGTTCGTCGGGGGCGCGCGCCGCTACCGCGACCTATTCATCCAGCAGGGGCGTATTCAGGCGCGCTACATCCCCATGCTCGTCTTTAGCGTCGCCTGGGCCGCCGCCTTTTTGCATGCGCTGTGGCTCTGGCGCGCGGGCGGCATCACCCTCGGGCAGGCGATCTCCTTCATGGGCCTGATGAACGCGCTGCGCTTCCCTACCTTTATCTCGATCTTTACCTTCAACCTGGTGCAGTTGGGCATCGCCAGCAGCGAGCGCATCCTGGAGATGATCAACACCGAGACAGATTTGGATGAAAACCCGGCAGGCGTCGCCCTGCCGATGCGCGGCGAGGTGACCTTCGACCGCGTCAGCTTTGGCTACAACGGCAGGCCGGTGCTCCGGGACGTCAGCTTTACGGCGTATCCGGGCCAGACCGTGGCCATCGTGGGCCAGACAGGCTCGGGCAAGACCACGCTGACGCGCCTGATCAACCGCATCTTTGATGCAAGCAGTGGGCGTGTGCTGGTGGACGGCATAGATGTGCGCAACTGGAACCTGGAGTCGCTCAGATCCCAGATCTCGACCATCGAGCAGGACATCTTTTTGTTCTCACGCAGCCTGGCCGACAACATCGCCTTTGGCACCACCGACGCACAGAGGGCCGATATCGAGCGGGCCGCGCGCGAGGCGCAGGCGCACGACTTTGTGCAGACCTTTGCCGAGGGTTACGAGACCGAGGTGGGCGAGCGCGGCGTCACCTTGTCGGGCGGGCAGCGGCAGCGGATCGCCATTGCCCGTGCCTTTCTCACCAACCCGCGCATCCTGATCCTCGACGACAGCACCAGCGCCATCGACAGCGCCACCGAGGACCAGATCCAGCGCGCCATGCGGCGCATCAGCCGCGAGCGGACCACGTTTCTGATCACCCACCGGCTGAGCCAGATCCGGTGGGCGGACCGCATCCTGGTGCTGCGCGGCGGCGAGCTGGTCGACCAGGGCACGCACGAGGAGCTGCTGGCGCGGAGCCCCGACTATTGCCGCATCTTTAGCCGGTGTGAGTAATGGGTTTTGTCCTAGATGGCCTCGAAACCGAGGCATACGACCGCAGCTATAGCGACCGCGAGCTCGTGGCGCGCATCCTGGGCTATTTCCAGCCCTACCGGCGCAAGATGGCGTTGGTGGGCGCGGCGATCGCGTTGAATTCGGCAGCCGGCACGGGTGGGCCGATCCTCATTGCGCGTGCGATCGACCTGGTGCCCCAGAACCCATCCACCGAGATGCTGCTGCTGCTCGCGGGCGGCGTGTTGCTGCTCGGCATGGCGGCCTGGGGCTTTAACTATATCAACCAGTGGTTCGGCTTCCAGGTGGTCGGCAATGTCGTCCTCAAGCTGCGCGAGGACGTGTTCGACGCCGTGGTGCACAACGACCTCTCCTTCTTTGACGAGCACCCATCGGGCAAGATCGTCAGCCGCGTCACGTCCGACACGCAGGACTTTTCCGAGGTCGCCAGCCTGACGATGAACCTGATCAGCCAGGTGCTGCTCGTCGCCATCCTGTCGCTGGTGCTGGTGACCATCAACCCCTGGCTCACGCTGCTGCTGCTGGGCATGACCCCCTTCGCCGTGGGGATCGCCCTCAGCTTCCGGCGCGTGGCGCGCCGCGTCACGCAGCACGCCCGGCGCGTGACGGCCAAGATCAACGCCCAGATCCAGGAGTCGATCAGCGGCATCGTGGTGGCCAAGAGCTTTCGCCAGGAGTGGGCCATCTATGCCACCTTCCTGGCCAACAACCGGCAGGCCTATCGCGTCGGCCTGCGCCGTGGCCTGACGCTGAACACGATCTTTCCAGTGATGGGCATGGCGTCCGGGCTGGGGATCGCGCTGCTCGTGTATGCCGGCGGGCTCGCCACGCGCGCCGGCCTGAGCCCCGGCAACTGGTACCTCTTTATGCAGGCCGTGGGCTTTTTCTGGTGGCCGCTGATCAACATCGCCTCGTTCTGGAGCCAGTTCCAGGACGGGCTGTCGGCGGCCGAGCGGGCCTTTGCCCTGATCGACGCCGCGCCACAGGTGGTGCAGACCGCCGCCGAGCCGGTGGACTCGCTGAACGGGCGGATCGAGTTCCGCCGCCTGCGGTTCAGCTACACCGACACCGAACAGGTGCTGCCCGACTTTTCCCTCAAGATCCAGCCACGCGAGACGGTCGCCCTGGTGGGCCATACCGGGGCGGGCAAGAGCAGCGTAGCGCGCCTGATCGCCCGCTTCTACGAGTTCCAGGGCGGCGAGTTGCTGGTCGACGGGCGCGACGTGCGCCGGCTCGACCTGGCCGGTTACCGGCGCGCCATCGGGGTCGTGCCCCAGGAGCCTTTCCTCTTTTCGGGCACGGTGCGCGACAACGTCCGCTACGCCCGGCCCGAGGCGGGGGATGAGGCGGTAGTAGCGGCTGCCATGCAGATCAGTGGCGGCGAGTGGCTGGCCGGCCTGCCCGACGGGCTCGATACCGACGTGGGCGAGCGCGGCGCCAACCTGTCGATGGGCCAGCGACAGTTGGTGGCCCTGGCGCGCGTCCTGCTCAAGGACCCGGCGATCTTTATCCTCGACGAAGCGACGGCCAGCATCGACCCCTTCACCGAGGCGCAGATCCAGGAAGGGTTGGAGACCGTCATGCGCGACAGGACGGCGATCATCATCGCCCACCGCCTGTCCACGGTGCGGCACGCCGACCGGATCCTGGTGATGGACCAGGGCCGCATCATCGAGGAGGGCAGCCACGAGAGCTTGCTCGCCAGCGGCGGTCACTATGCCGACCTCTACAACACCTATTTCCGGCACCAGTCGCTCGATTACATCGAGCAGGTGGGGGAGATGATGCGGGCGATCTAGTACACAGAGATATTGTTTCTCGTAGGTTCTTTGATTCGATAGGACTAGAATCCTCCCCAGGTACGATTGCAGCGCGCTCAATTGTATGATACTCTGTTACTAGACTCCACAGCCGGTTGTGCGAGTCGACCTGATTCGAGGCCCGGTCAGAGCCTGGATCATGCACTCGCAGGCGGGGGTCGTGAATAACCTGCCGCTCGTATTTTTGCGCTGCCGTCGTTGCTGCAATGTCGTTCCTCGCCGGCCAAACCCAACGACGCCAGCAGTCTCTACTTGAGACAACAATGCGGGGGTGAACAGATCCATGTGTGCTCCAAAGGAGGACGTAATGATGACCATCCGCATGATCTTGACGGTGGTTCTGTGTGTCGGCCTGCTCGGCACGACGCCCGTGGCAGCTCGGGTCGAAAGCTCGGCAGTGCTGCCGGCACCGCCGACAGCGCAGGAAGCGGTAGGAACCGGCAGCCCGCTCGTATTTCGCGTCGACGGGCACCTGGTCACCTTCCTGCCGGGCCGGGCCTGCCTGGCGGCGCTCGACCACGCGCTCTGTGTCGAGTTCGCCGGCGCTGCCGGCACCGCGCCCCGGTCGACGGGCGCTGCGGACGTGCAGGGTGGCGCTGAAGCCGGCAGCCGGCCGGATGCGCTGGGGGAGGTGCACTACGAGAGGCTGTGGCCGGGCATCGACCTGGTGTACAGCGGGGTGGGAGGCAGCGCCAAGGCGACGTACCACCTCGCCCCCGGCGCCGACCCGGCGCTGATCCGCCTGCGCTACAACGTGCCGGCCCGGCTGCAGCCCGACGGATCGCTGCGCTTCCAGGTGGCCTCTGACCGGGGCGCACTGACCGAGTCGGCGCCCGTGGCGTGGCAGGAGATCGGCGGCCGGCGTGCCGCAGTGGCCGTGGCCTTCGTCGTGGCGGGCGACTCGACCGTGAGCTTTCGGCTGGGCGCCTACGATCCGCGCTACCCCCTGACGATCGACCCGACCTACGAATGGCACACCTTCTATGGCTCGGTGGGCGGCGACGATTACGGCATCGGGATGGCCGTGGACGCGGCCGGCAACGTGTACATCACGGGCTACAGCGACGCGCCGTGGCAGGGCGACGGGGGGGCGGAGCCGCTGCACGCGCACAGCGGCGGGTGGGGGGCCGACATTTTCGTGGCCAAGCTGGACGCGAGTGGGGCGTACCAGTGGCACACCTTCTACGGCGCGGGCAGCAGTTGGGACTATGGGGGTGGGATCGTCCTGGACGCGGCGGGCAACGTCTATGTCACGGGCAGCAGCTATGCCACGTGGGACGGCCCGGCGGGCCAGAGCCCGCTCCATCCCTTTGGCTCATCGTCCAGCGCGGTGGTGCTCAAGCTGGATGGCAGTGGCGCCTACCAATGGCATACCTTTTACGGCACCAGGTATTACTACTGGGGGTGGAACCACGGGCTGGCCCTTGACGCGGCCGGCGGCCTGTACGTAGCCGGCACGAGCTACGCGTCCTGGCTGGGGGCTGGCAGCGCGCCGCCGATCCACGCCCATTCGGGTTACGTCGATCTGACGGTGCTCAAGCTGGACACGGATGGCGCCTACCAATGGCACACCTTCTACGGCAGCGTTGATTCCGACTATGGCTCGGGCCTGGCCCTGGACGGGGCAGGGGGCGTGTACGTGGCGGGGGTGAGCAGCGCGACGTGGCAGGGGGATGGCAGCCAGGAGCCGCTCCACGCCTTTACGGGCAGCGGCAGCTACAACCTTGTCGTGCTCAAGCTGGACGGCAGTGGGGTCTACCAATGGCACACCTTCTACGGGGAGAGCAGCGACTACAACTACTATTCGTGGTGGCGGAGAACGGGCGTGGCCACGGACGGGGCCGGCGGCCTGTACGTGGTGAGCTGCTCGGACGCCACCTGGCAGGGCGACGGGGGGACGGCGCCGCTGCACGCGCACACAGGCGACGGATACCCGGACATCGCCGTGCTCAAGCTGAATAGCAGCGGCGCCTACCAGTGGCACACCTTCTACGGCGGGACCTACTGGGACTATGGCGGGTCCGTGACCGTGGATGGCGCCGGGTACGTGTACGTCGCGGGCGAGAGCGACAACTCCTGGAATGGCAGTGGCGGCGAGCTGCCACTCCACGACAGCGGATCCGGCGGCCTGGTGGTGCTCAAGCTGGATGGCAGCGGCGCCTACCAGTGGCACACCTTCTACGGGTATGGGTCGAGCAATGGCGGACTCAACATCGCGTTGGACAGCACGGGCAACATCCACGTTGCCGGGTCAAGCTGGAACAGTTGGCAGGGCGATGGCGCTGTCGAGCCGCTCCACTCATTCAACAGTGGGTCAGAGATCGCGGCACTAAAGCTGGATAGCAGCGGTGCTTATCAGTGGCACACCTTCTATGGCAGCGAACAGGGCAACGATTACGGTCAGGGAGTAGCCGTGGACGCGGCCGGCAACATGTACATCGCGGGCTACAGCGACGCCACGTGGCAGGGCGACGGGGGCACAGAGCCGCTTCACCCACACAGCGGCGGCGGCGCGGCTGACATCTTTGTGGTCAAGCTGGACACCAGCGGCGCGTACCAGTGGCATACCTTCTACGGCGCGGGCAGCAGTTGGGATTACGGTGGATCGATCGTCCTGGACGCAGCCGGCAACGTCTATGTCACGGGCAGCAGCCAGGACACCTGGAGCGGCCCGGTGTCCGAGGACCCCCTCCATCCTCATCGCGGCTTGGGCAACGACGACCTGGTGGTGCTCAAGCTGGACAGCAACGGCAGCTACCAATGGCATACTTTCTATGGCAGCAGTGACTACTACTACTGGAGCTGGAGCCACGGGCTGGCCCTCGACGCGGCGGGCGGTCTCTATGTGGCCGGCACGAGCTACCAGTCGTGGCTGGGACCCGCGAATGAGCTGCCGATCCACACCCATTCGGGTTACAGAGATCTGGCGGTGCTCAAGCTGGACACGGATGGCGCCTACCAGTGGCACACCTTCTACGGCAGCGGCGGTGAGGACTATGGCGCGGCCGTGGCCGTCGACGGGGCGGGCGGCGTCTATCTGGTGGGGGGAAGCGATGCGACGTGGCAGGGCGATGGCAGCCAGGAGCCGCTCCACCCCTATACAGCCGATGGCAACTATGACCTGGTGGTGCTCAAGCTGAACAGCAGTGGGGCCTACCAATGGCACACCTTCTACGGGGAGAGCCTCGACTACTCGTCGTGGTGGTGGAGAATGGGCGTCGCCACAGACGGGGCGGGCGGCGTGTATGTCGCGAGCTGCTCGTACGCCACCTGGCAGGGCGACGGAGGAGCGGAGCCGCTCCACCCCCACACGGGCGACGGATATGGAGACCTGGCCCTGCTCAAGCTGGACAGCAACGGTGCCTACCAGTGGCACACTTTCTACGGCGGGACCGACTGGGATTACGGCGGGTCCGTGGCCGTGGATGGCGCCGGCTACGTGTACGTCGCGGGGGAGAGCTACGATTCCTGGAACGGCAGCGGCGGCGAGCCGCCACTCCATGAGAGTGGATCCGGCGGCCTGGTGGTGCTCAAGCTGGACGGCAGCGGCACTTACCAGTGGCACGCCTTCTACGGCTACAACGGCGAGGGGGCCAGCATCGCGCTGGACCGCGCGGGCAATATGCACGCCGTGGCGGCTGACTGGAACAACTGGTATGGCGACGGCGGGGTGGAGCCACTGCACCCCTACAGTGGGGACGCTGACTTGATGGTGCTGAAAATCGCGGCCACCACCGTGACAAGCGTCGACCAGATCAACGGTGGCACACTGGTGTTCACCGACATGCAGGGCCTGACGACGACGCTCCAGGTCCCGCCTGCCGCCGTCACCCTGTGCACCGACCTGGTCTACACGCCGCTGCTGTCGCCCACCGAGGCGCTCGACCCGGGTGACACGTATGCGAACCACGCCTTCTTCTTGCACGCCTATCCCTGTGCGCACATGCAGCGTGTGTACCTGCCGCTGGTGGTGCGTGGATCGCCTGCGGCAAGCGCCGGGGAGAGGGGGACGGCCCGGCCATGGCTCGCACAGGACCCAGCCGATCCACTGTTCCACGAGCCCGTGACCATGACGATCGAGTACAGCGACGCCGACATCGCGGGCATCGCCGACGAGAGCACGCTGCGCGTGGTGTACTGGACAGGGAGCACGTGGGAGGACATGGCGGGTACGTGTGGTCAGGCGCCGGCCTACGAGCGCGACGTGGACAACAACGTGATCCGCTTTACGTTCTGTCACATGAGCCAGGGGGCGCTGGCGGGGAACTAGCAGCGTTCGTAGTAACGGCTTTCAGCCGTGCAAAAACGACCGAAGTCGTTACGGCCAACGAGAAATCTTGGACCCTGCCTGGTGCTTCAGGCGTCTGCCAACAGGCTGGCGTGGAGGGCGACGTTCTGCAAAAAGCCGGCACGCACCTCGGGATCGCTGATCCTGGCGGCGCGCTCGTGAACGAGGGCGCGGGCGGCGGATAGGGCCACTGCGGCCTGCTCGTGCTCGCCGCCGGCGGCGAGCGCGTCGGCGGCGAGGGCATAGGCACGCACGGGGTAGCTCATGCTCGCCACCTCGTGGGCTGTCATCCAATCGAGCGCCTCTCGGGCGCGGGCTATCGCCTCGTCGTTTCGCCCCTGGCGGGCGGCCAGTGCCGCCAGCCCGGCCAGGTCGTCGATGGCCAGGCCATCCTGGCCGATCTCGCGCCGCAGTCGCAGCGCCTCGTCGTACGCGGCCGCGGCAGCCTCCATCTCACCGAGCCCTTCGAGCGCGAACGCCAGGTGGGTCAGGCTGTACCCCTCTCCGCGGCGATCGCCCGTCTCGCGGTTTAGCGCCACCGCCTGCTCGCACAGCGCTCGGGCGTTGGCCGGATCGCCGAGGTCGATCAGGGTGTGAGCCATGTTGCTGAGCGTGCCCGCTTCGAGGCTCCGATCGCCCAACTGGCGGGCCAGCGCGAGCGCCCGTTCGTGCGTATCAAGGGACTGTGCCAGCTCGCCCACCTGGTGATAGACCAACGCAAGGTTGCACAGCGCGCGCGCCTCGCCGAGCCTGTCACCAATGGCCTGGTTGATGGCCAGCGTCTGTTCTCCACCGACCAGCGCCCGCGCCAGGTCCCCCACGCCCAGGTAGGCGACGACGAGGTTGTTCAGGCTGAGCGCCTCGTTCCGCCGCCCCCCCAGCTCGCGGCGGATGCGCAGCGCCTCTTCCAGGTGGTCGAGGGCCGCCTGGCTGTCGCCCTGCAAGTAGGCGACGGTCCCGAGGTTGTGCAGGCTGCCGGCCTCGGCCTGCCTGTCCCCGTGCTCGCGTGCCAGGCTGAGGGCCTCGTCGAGCGGCCTGCGGGCCGCATCGTACTGCCCCTGTCGCCACAGGACGATACCCCATTGAATCAACCCTTTGGCCATGCCGGCGGGATCGGCGGCCTGCTCGGCCCAGGCGACCGCCTCCTGGGCACTGGCGAGGGCCGCGGAAAAGTCACTCAGCGCCTCGTGGTAGCGGGCCTGGCGCCGGGCCTGCTCTGCCCGGCGTCCGGCGTCAGGGGGTCCTTCCCTGTCCAGCTCAGCGACGAGGGCATGCAGCGCGGCCAGGTCGGCCGCCTGAAGGCCGCGCTGGCCGAGAAGGTGATACACGGCCTCGCGGTTTAGGAGCAGCGCGAACCGCTCCTCGGCCGCGAGGTGCTGTTCCCACTCAAGTTGGTCCAAGAGCGCGAGTGCGCGCGTGTGAAAGGTGATGGCTTCGGCGTTGGCGAACTGGGCCGCCGCCTGCTCGCCGGCCTGGCGCAGATAGGCCAATGCCTCCTCCGTACGCCCGGCAAGCTCCAGGTGCTCGGCGATCAGGCCGGTGTACTCGCTGGCGCGCTCGCCGCTCTGCTCCATCAGCCAGTCGGCCACGAGCGAGTGGTAGCCGCGCCGCACCTTTTTCAGGATGCTCTCGTAGGCCACCTCGCGCAGCGCGGCGTGCTTGAAGATAAACTCCTGGCTGCCGGCAAAGGCCGACGTCTCGTGTTGGGCCACCAGCTCGCGACTGCGCAGGGTGGACAAGACGACAGGGACATCCTCCTCATCCCAGGCATCGCCGCTCCGTTCGCCGATGCGCCGCACCACCATGTCCCAGAAGGTTCGTCCCACCACGGCCGCTTGCTGGAGGATGGAGCGCTGCTCCAGGGGCAGGCTGTCGAGCCGGGCCTGGAGCACGCCAGTCAGGGTGGCGGGCACGCGCAGCTCGGCCAGCCGGGCTTCGTCCACCGTCCAACGGGTCCCGTCGCTGGCTTTAGTGATGACCCCCTGCTCGATCAACACCTTGATTAGCTCTTCCACATACAGCGGGTTGCCCTCCGACCCGGACACGACCATGTCGCGCAGCGCCACCGGCACCTGCTCCATCCTCTGCAGGATCTCTTCTATCAATTGGCGGCTGTCGCGGCGCGACAGGGGCTGGAGGTCGATGCGGGTGTGGCCGGCCTGGCCCTCACCCCAATGGGGCCGGTGGTCGAACAGGGTGGGCCGCGCCAGACAGGCGATCAACAGGCGCTGGTGGGCCAGCGCCGACGCCAGGTGCACGATGGCGTCGAGCGAGCTGTCGTCGGCCCATTGGATGTCCTCAAAGAGGATGACGGGGATGCTCACAGCCGCCACCGTCTGGAAAAACTCGCCAAGGTAGATCAGCGCCCGGTCGCGGAGCTGGCGGGCGTCGTCGCGCACGGCGTGGACAAAGGGGCTGTGGCCGAAATCAAAGCCGAGCAACTGGCCGATGAGGTGCGTCTTCATCTGCCCCTGCTCGTCGGCGCCGAGCATGCGGCCGATGCCCCGCTCCAGCTTGTCGCGCACCGCCTGCACCGGGTCGCTCTCCTGGATGTCAAAACAGAGTACGAACAGGTTGCGCAGCAGGGCGTAGGGGACGCTTTGCATCTCGTGGCTGGCGCGGGCGTGGAAATGCCGGGTCGCGTCCGGCTGCTCATCCAGCCAGTTCTCAAACTCCCACAGCAGCCGCGTCTTGCCCACCCCCGCCTCACCTACCACCGTCACCACCTGGCACTCGGCATCTTCGACGGCCAGGTAGAAGGCATCTTGCAGGCGCTTGAGATCGGCGTCGCGTCCCACCATGCGCGTCTCGACGCCCTCCACCCCGCGTGTCGCCATCCGAAACGCGCGTGGACGCGCACCCTGCACTACATACACCCGCACCGGCTCGGTTTTGCCCTTGACCTCGATCGGCGCCAGCGCCTGGACATCGAACAGCCCGCGCACCTGCAGGTAAGTGTCGTGCGAGATGAGCACGCCGCCCACTGGCGCGTTCTGCTCCATGCGCGCCGCCAGGTTGATGGCGTCGCCCATGGCCGTGTACTCCACGCGCAGGTCGCTGCCCACCTCACCGACGACGACCAACCCCGTATTGATGCCCACGCGCACGTGGAAGCCCTTGATCCCGTGCGCTCGCTCCAACCGGGCGGCGTACTCTTGCGCCCCGGCGACGATCTCTAGCGCCGCACGCACGGCGCGCTCGGCGTCGTCCTCGTGGGCCAGGGGGGCGCCGAAAAAGGCGAGGATGGCATCGCCCATCAGCCGGGCCAGGGTCCCTTCGTGGCGGTAGACGGGCGGGATGAGCACCTCGAATGCCCCATTCATGATATCCATCAGGTCTTCGGGGTCGAGCTGCTCGCCCATGGCCGTGGAGCCCTTGACGTCGGAAAAGAGCATGGTGACCATCCGCCGCTCGCTACCCACCTTGCCACGGGTGGAGAGGAGGCGGTCGGCAAACTCCTGGGGCACCAGGCGCTTTAACGCCTCGGCGAGCATCAGGTCGGCAGAGGGGGCGGGTGGAGGCGGTGGCGACGGCGGCGGCGGCGGCGGCGCGCCGATTTTGGCGCCGCACTCGAAGCAGAATTTAGCCTGGGGCGGCAGGGCGGCACCGCACTGCGGGCAGACGGCCTGCAGCTTGGTGCCACACTCCAGGCAGAACTTGGCCTGATCTGGATTCTCCGCCTGACACTGCGGGCACAGCATGTCGGCTCCTTTCTCGACGCGCAACCATTATACTCGATCCCACCCCTGAATACAAGGTTACCTGGGCATTCGCTTCTGATTTGGTGCCGCCCTGCGACGGCTGCCCCACCCAATCCCCCCAAGGGCTGTGCAAGCGTTCTCCTGATTCCCTGAGGGCGTATTTGGCAAAACTCGTTCTGTCGTGCTATACTAACCCTTCGAAGCTATCTGCTCAACAATTGGGGGTATGGGTGTGTGCGGTGCTCGCACACACCCACACTTCCCCCCTTTATTGAGATGATACCTTCGAAGCACTCAGAAGGGACAGACAAAACATGACCGACAACGTATTCGACGTACTCGTGGAGCGCGGCTTTATCGAGCAGGTATCCGACACGTTGGGCCTGCGCGAGGCGGTGGAGGAGCCGATCACGTGCTACGTCGGCTTTGACCCGACAGCCACCAGCTTTCACATCGGCAACCTGGTGCCGATCATGGCCCTGGCCCAGATGCAGCGCCACGGACACCGGCCGATCGCCGTCATCGGCGGCGGCACCGGCATGGTGGGCGACCCGAGTGGCAAGGACGAGATGCGCCAGCTCATGACCGTGGAGCGGATCGACGCCAACCTGGAACGCCTCAAGGCCCAGATGGGCAGGCTGCTCGACTTTGCAGAGGGCCAGGCGTTGATGATCAACAACGCCGAGTGGCTGCGCCCGCTCAACTACCTGGAGTTCATGCGCGAGATCGGCCGCCATTTCAGCGTCAACCGCATGCTCGCCGCTGAGGCGTATCGCAGCCGCTACGACAGTGAGAGCGGCCTGAGTTTTCTCGAATTCAACTACATGCTGCTCCAGGCGTACGACTTTTTGCACCTCTACCGTGAGTACGGCTGCACGCTCCAGATGGGCGGCAACGACCAGTGGGGCAACATCCTGGCCGGGGCCGACCTGATCCGGCGCGTGGAGGGTGTGCAGGCGTACGCCGCCACCTTCCCACTCGTCACCACCAGCTCTGGTGCCAAGATGGGCAAGTCGGCGGCAGGGGCTGTGTGGCTCGATCCCGAGTTAGTGTCGCCCTACGAGTACTACCAGTACTGGATCAACACCGAGGATGCGGATGTCGAGCGCTTTTTGGCGATCTTTACCTTCCTGCCGATGGAGCGCGTGCGCGAGTTAGGCAGCCTGCAAGGGGCCGACATCCGCCGTGCCAAAGAAGTGCTCGCCTACGAGGCCACGCGCGTGCTGCACGGCGAGCGGGCGGCGGAAGAGGCGCGCGACACATCGCGCAAGCTGTTCAGCGAAGGGGTGGTGACCGACGCGGTGCCCACCACTGAAGTAAAAGCCGCCGAGCTGGCAGCCGGCATCCCCGCGCCAGACCTCTTTCAGCGCGTCGGCCTGGCCCGCTCAAAGAGTGACGCGCGGCGCCTGATCGAGCAGGGGGGAGCGTACGTCAACGACCGGCCAGTGGGCAGCGTGGATGACGTGATCACCGCCGCCGACCTGGACGGCGGCGGCATCCTGCTCCGTGCCGGCAAAAAGCGCTATCATCGGATCGTGCCCGTGAGTTAGGTGGAAGAGTGGAAGGCTGGACAACCTTCCAGCCTTCCACTCTTCCATACCATGAAATAAAGGGGCCTGAGGAAAAACCTCAGGCCCCTTCGATCCGTAAATCCCGCGCGTCCGCGTTCTAGGCGATCCCCACCCCCACGTCGCGCTTGCTCTGCCAGATCGCCCAGATCACGAGCGCGGCCAGGATCACGGTGGCGATCCACATGCCGATCGTGCCGCGGCTCTCGACGATCAGCGGCGCGGCGAGCAGGCTGACCAGGTTCACGACCTTGATCATCGGGTTGAGCGCCGGGCCGGCCGTGTCTTTCAACGGGTCGCCCACCGTGTCACCCTCGACGCCCGCTTTGTGTGCCGGCGAGCCCTTGCCGCCAAAATGGCCGTCCTCGACGTACTTTTTCGCATTGTCGAGCGCACCGCCGGCGATGGCCATGAACACTGCCAGGAGCTGGCCGGTCAGGATCACGCCCGCCAGGAAAGCGCCGAGCGCCTTGACCTCGAAGATGAGCCCCACCAGGAGCGGCGTGCCCACCGACAGCGCCACCAGGCTCACCAGCTCCTTCTGTGCCGACGCCGTCGTGATCGTCACCACCCGGCCATAGTCGGGCGTCTGCGTGCCCTCGATCACGCCCGGGATCTTGAACTGGCGCCGCACTTCGTTCACCACCAGGTTGGCGCCGCGCGCCACGGCGCGCAGCGAAAAGGCGGCAAACAGGAAGGGCATGGCACCGCCGAGCAAAAAGCCGATGGTCCCGTCCAGCGTAGAAACTGGAATGCCGGCATTGAGCAGGTCGAGCACGGGGACGCCAGGATTGGCCAGGGTGAGGGCGTCGGTCACGTAGGAGAAAAAGAGGGCGGTGGCCGCCACGACCGCCGAGGCGATGGCGATCTGCTTGGTGATCGCCTTGGTCGTGTTGCCCACAGCGTCGAGTTGGGCCAGGAGCTGCCACGCTTCGGGGCCGACCCCTGCCATCTCGCCGATGCCATTCGCATTGTCGGCGATCGGCCCGTACGAGTCCATCGCTACATTGTTGCCCGTGTGCGACAACATGCCGATGCCGACCATGGCCACGCCATAGAGCATGTAGATAATGCCGTCATCGCGAAAGATGATCAGGCTCGCGGCGAGCGCGACGACGATGGCCACCAGGCTCCACACGCTGGCCTCCATCCCCACGGCGAGGCCGGAGAGAATGGTGGTCGCGGAGCCCGTTTGGGTCGATTCAGCGATCTCTTGCACCGGCCGGCGCTTGATCGACGTAAAGAGCGACGTGAGTGGATTAAAGATGACGGCCAACCCGACACCGATGGCGTTGAGCGTCGCCAATTGCCATTCCCCATCGGCGTAGAGGAGCGAAAAGAGGAAGGCAAAGATGACGGTGTTGATCGACGACACCTCGTAGGAGCGGAACATGGCCTCTTCGGCGTCGTGCGCGCGCAGGAACTTGATCGGAAAGTTCTCCCAGATGGGCACGGTGAACGTACCCATGATCGAAGAGATGACGCCGATGGCGCGCACGATCAGCGGGTAGACGATCCAATAAGTACTCCCCGTGATCCCCATCAGCACCAGGCCGAGGATCAGAGTCGAGACGATCGTCACCTCATAGCTCTCGAAAATGTCGGCGGCCATGCCGGCGCAGTCGCCCACATTGTCGCCTACCAGGTCGGCAATGACGGCCGCGTTGCGTGGGTCGTCCTCAGGCAGGCCCTGCTCCACCTTGCCCACCAGGTCGGCGCCCACGTCCGCCGCCTTGGTGAAAATGCCGCCGCCGATGCGCATAAAGAGCGCCACCAGGGTGCCGCCGAACCCAAATCCGAGCAGGGCATCGGGTGCAGCCCGCCCAAAAATCATAAAGATGATCGTGCCGCCGAGCAGGCCGAGGCCGTCGGTCAGCATCCCGGTAAAGGTGCCGGCCCGGTAGGCGACGGTGAGCGCCCCGTTATAGTTGTTGGCCGCCGCCATGGCCGCCACACGGATGTTGCCCTCGATCGCCACGCGCATGCCGAGCTGCCCGACAATCATCGAGAAGGAGGCGCCGACGATAAAGGCCAGGCTGCGGCCAATTCCGATCCAGAGCTGGGCGGCGCTGATGTCGTCGTTGAATACGTGGAGTGCCTGCTCCGTTGGACGCACGACATAGACACTGAAGAAGAGGATGATCGCCAGCAGTCCCAAGATCGGGAGCATGGTGCGCAGTTGGCGCTGCAGGTAGGCGTTGGCCCCTGTTTTGATGGCCAGCCACACCTTTTGCATCTCGGGCGTGCCCTTTGGCCGGCGCAACGTGTCGCGCCACAGCCAGTATGCATACGCGAGGCTGATGAACGCGACAGCGATCACGCCCCAGAGCAAACCCTGCTCTACTGCATTGAGTTCTGACATTCTCTGCTCCTCCCTGATCACGTTTCTGTTTCTTGTGCCATGCGGCACGGGGCATCTACCAGCCCACGGCGAGGCTGCTGAGCGCATATTCTACAATAAGCACAGGGAAAAGTCAAACGCCTGTCACAGCCGATGCATCGTTCTTCCATCCCACCTGCTCATTCCACTTGGGCCAGGTGAACCTGTGCTATGCTCTCTTTGCGTTTTCCAGGTCATTGTGGTAGAATCACAGAGTCATAGACAAACGGTCCGCGGTCATCAAGGCTCCTTCATCCTTCATCAAAGCTGCTCGTAGCCAACCCGCGATCTTTTACCATCAGTGTGCTGTCTCGTTGTTCGGAGGGTAGCAATGTCACACGATATCGGCCTCCTTGGTCGGGCCATCCTGCGTCGCGAAGCGGATCGCGCACGCCAGAGGGCAGAAAAGCTGCGCATTCTGCACAACATCGGGACGATTATTGCCTCGTCGGCGGATGTCGACAAGGTGCTCACGCGGGTGGTGGAAGCCGCCGTGTTTATCAGCAATGCGGAAGAGGGGTCTTTGCTTCTGCTGGACGCGGGTACAGAGGAGTTCTACCTGCGGGCGCAGAAGGGGCTGGGCGAAAAATATGCCAACGGCTACCGCTTGCCTGTCGAGGACAGCATTGCCGGCGAGGTAGTACGGGCCGGCAAGCCACAGAGGTTGATCAGCAAGAACCGTGATCTAAAAGTCGTCACCGGCTATATGGTAAACGCGATTATGTACGTGCCAGTTTCTGGCCAGAATGGCGTCATCGGCGTGTTGTCTGTCGATAACCAGGTTGCCTCTGAGCCATTCAGTGACGACGACCAAGAGTTCTTGGTCATCCTTGCCGGCTACGCGGCGATCGCGCTCGAGAATGCCCGGCGGATCGAGGATCTGGAGCAGCGATCCGGGGCGGCTGCCAGGAAAAATGGAGAGCCCCCGGTCCCGGTGGTAGATGATATGGCCCCGCACCATGTAGACATTGTCCTCCACCAGGATCACACTTGCTCTCCTTTCCAGGCGCCTTTCTCCGATCGCCTGCTCGACGTCGTCAACCCCTATCTGCGTGCAGTGGCCGACATTCAGCACTGCATCGACGAGCTGGAGGGCAATCCATCGAGCAAGCTGCGAGTGGTGGCGATCAGACATGACTCACCCATCGTTGCGACGGTCGAGGGGATTCGGGCAGCGGCAGCGGTGATACAACAGACGGTTTCGCCGCAACGACGCCTCATCGACGAGATGGCCTGCCGCGTACTGATCGCAGAAAAAGAGGCGGCGGCCGAGAGGGCGAGGATCGAGGCGCTGGAAGCCCGATCTCGCCTGAACGGCAACACGGGTGGCGATGAATGGCGGGCCACTGACGTGGCCCGCCAGGTCGCCCACCTCCAGCAGTTGCAGCACGAGTGTGAACAACTTGGCATAGAGCTGCGGCGATTCAAGATCGGCCTCGCCTGTGACCTGATCGGGTGGATCGCCCCACACCTGGATCGTGCCGAGACGGTCGACTATGTCGTGCGCATCCTGCCCGCCCTTGATCAGGTGCTTTCCAGCCCACTCGATGTGTCGGCGCTGCAACAGCCAAGCAACGGGTCTCGGGCGCAGGAAGAATTGACTGCCCTTCTGCAGTAACCAGGCGCGTGGGCTTCAGAGGGCATTCAACTCCAGCCGCCAAGGCCGAGGCAGCCAGCCCGCGCACGGTTCTCAGCCAGGGCGCGTGCCAGTGTACAGCCCGCGGCCCGTCAGACCTTGCTCGTCGTACGCCACATTGAGACCCGCCTGGCGGAACGCGGCCTCCATCTCCTGCCGCGTAAAGAGGCCCAGCCTGTGGTGCTCCACGAAATGCTCGGTCCTTTTCGGAGTACCGATCAGGTAGTGTAGGTCAAAGTAAGAGATCCTGCCTTCCTGAAAGCTGGTGTTGATCCGTGCCATCCGCAAGTCGGGCTCTTCCACAAAGACACTGTGCACGGTGTTGGGGTGCCACTCTTCAGGCGTGAACCACGGCTCGACGAGGAGCAGCCCGCCGGGCACCAGGTGCCGGGCCATCGAGCCGATCGCCCGGGCGAGCCGGTCGATCGTCTCGACGTAGCCGATCGAGCTGAACAGGCAGGTGATCACGTCGAACGTGCGGCCCAGGTCGAAATCCACCATGTCGGCGTGGTGGAATTTGACGCCCGGCAGGCGCTTGCGGGCCTGCGCGAGCAGTCCATCTGCAAGATCCAGCCCCTCGACGTGGAACCGCGGTTTCAGATATTCCAGGTGATGGCCCGTGCCACATGCGACGTCGAGCAGGCGTCTGGCGTCCGATCCGAGATGAGCGTCGACGATCTGGATGACCTGCCTGGACTCGGCGGCATAGTCCTTGAAAGAGTAGATCTTGTCGTAATAGGCTGCCGTCTCGGTAAACATGCCATTTCCCCCTCGTCGTTTCGCAGCGGTGATTCGATGACGAATGCACGTTCCTGCGCCAAGTGCATCTACACGCTATCATGGATCGGGCGAGCTGTCAAATCAAGTCCGGCGTGTTCATATTCGGACGCGATGGGTCTATCCTCGCCCGCCGTGCTCCTTTACAAGGCCGGAGAGCCGTGTTAGAATCTACACGTTGCAGATCGTGGCGCAGGGTCGAGACGTCCAGCGGCCTGGTCGTGGCCAAGAGCGCGCACCAGAGGTACACGGAAGGAAGATTCGCGTGGTGGATATTCGTACATTGACCGAAAGGGACGTGCCGGCCTTGCTCCCACTGGTGCGTGGCTTTTACAGCCTGCATCGCGAGCTTTTTGGGGGGGCCGACCCGCTGACAGACGACAAAGCGCGGGAAATTGTGGAAGAGATGGTGCTCGACCCGAGGAGCCAGATCATCGTCGCAGACGCGTTTTTCATCTCGATCGTGCCCCACAACCGGTCGATGCTGGCCTTTGCGCACAAGCGCGGCTATGACACGCTGAACACGATCGAGCTGCGCAAAGAGCTGGCCGGTGAACAGCCGCACCGGGGACGAACGGATCTGTTCGGTATCGAGTTCAAGATCCTATGACAGCTCATCGGAGGGAGCAGGCATGATCCGGGCCGTCGTGTTTGATTGGGGTGACACGGTCATGCGCAACCTGCCCGGCTACAGCGGGCCGATGGTCCACTGGCCGGTCGTGGAGGTTGTGCCGGGGATCGAGGAGGCATTGCGCAGGCTGAACGCCACCTACAAGCTGGCCATGGCCACGAACGCTCGCGACTCGGGCACCGAGTTAGTACGCGCTGCCCTGCGCCGGGTCGGGCTCGAGGCCTATTTCGATTTTGTGTTGACGGCGCGGGATCTCGGTGCCGGCAAGCCCGACCCGCGCTTTTTCCAGGCCCTGCTCGAGTGGCTGGGCAGCCGGGCCGATGAGACCGTGATGGTCGGCGACGACTACCAAACAGACGTGGCTGGCGCCAAGGAGACTGGCCTGAGGGCGATCTGGTTCAACGAGGCAGGCGCTCCCTGCCCGCACGCGCGCCCGCTGTACGACGCCCAGGTGACGGTCATGGCCGATCTCCCGGCCCTGCTCGAGAGCCTGTGATCAGGGATGTCGATGGAGCGCCGGGCGTGTCTGCGCGACGCACACCATGCCGACGCCGCCGGCATGGCGCAGGTGCAGGTGGCGGCGTGGCAGGTGGCGTACCGTGGCCTGCTGCCCGACAGCACCCTGGACCGCCTCACAGTGGAGGCGGCGGAGAAGCAGTGGCGAGAGCGCCTGTCGGATCCTGCCGGTGAGTACCTGGTCCTGGCAGACACGGGGCGGGTGGCAGGCTTTGTCGGGTATGGGCCGGCGCACGACGAGGATGTGGACCCGCAGCAGGTTGGCGAGATCTATATGCTGTACGTGGCGCCCGAGCAGTGGCGGCAGGGCTATGGCATAGCCCTGGTGCGAGAGGCGGTAGCCCGGCTCGGAGGGAAAGGTGCCACAGAGATCGTGTTGTGGGTTCTGCACAACAACGAGCCAGCCATCGCGTTCTACCAGGCGGCGGGCTTTGTGGCCGACGGCGCCCGGCAGGTGAAACAGCGGCGCGATGGCACACAGATGCTCCTCGCGCGTTACCGCCGGCAGGCGGTCAACCGATGACAAAGGGGGCAAGTGTGTTAGGATTGCCAGAGGAACCATCGATGGAAGAAAGGGAGCCGCGCCTGCTACGGCGTGTTGGGCGTTTCCTGCTCAAGGCTGGGTGGGAGGTCGTCTGCACCGTCGTCCCTGCCGTGTTGATGGCCCTCCTGATCAACGTTTTTGTCGTGCAGGCCACCAGCATAGACGGGCCGAGCATGCAGCCCAACCTGTATCGAGGCTACCGGGTGATGACAGAAAAGATCACCTACCACTACCTGCACGGGCCACAGCGCGGTGACGTGGTAGTGATCGCCATGCCGGGCGAAGAGATCCCGCTCATCAAGCGAGTGGTAGCCCTGCCCGGGGAGACGGTCGAGGTGCGCGGAGGGCACGTCTTGATCGACGGGCAGCCACTGGACGAGCCGTGGGTCACCCATTGGGGGGGGCGCGACTCTCCACCGCTCCCTGTGCCTCCGCTCCACGTTTTTGTGCTGGGCGACAACCGGCCCAGCTCGCGCGATTCGCGCAGCTTTGGCCCGGTGCCGGTCGATCAGCTCGTGGGGCACGCGCTCTTTGTCTATTGGCCACTGGATCAGATCGGGACACTATCAGAAAAGTGACGAGCCAGGGCGAGACACAGGAGCAGTACATGCGCCAGGTGGTGGCGTTGGCTGCCGAGGCGCTGGAACAGGGCGAGTTTCCGATCGCGGCCCTCGTCGTGCTCGACGGCGAGATCATTGCCCGTGCGTCCACGTCGGAGCAGCGCGAGAAGCGCTTTCTGGGGCACGCGGAGCTGGTGGCGCTCGAAGAGGCTGACAGGCAGCACCTCTCGATCCAAGAGCGACGCCGGGCCTGCCTCTATACGAACCTGGAGCCGTGCCTGATGTGCCTGGGCGCGGCCATGTCCTTTTTCCTGGGCGAGGTCGTCTACAGCCTGGAGTCGCCGGGCGATGGCGCCGTCGAGCTGGTGCGGGGCTGGGCCAGGAAGAAAGAGGACCTGCCCGGCTACCAGGTGCCCCGGATCAGGGGTGGGGTGCTGCGCGAAGAGACGATTCGGCTGTTCGAGGAGTACGTGGCGCGCAGCCGGCCCGGTCCGATGCGTGACTGGGCAGAGACGCTGGTCAGGCTGCGGTGAGAAGCCGGATAAGGAGGGGAGGGATGTTCGACTTTACTAGCCGTGTCGTCCTGGTCGCCGGCGCAGCCGGCAACCTGGGCCAGGCAGTCGCCACTGCCTTTCACACAGCGGGCGCCAATCTGGTCTTGTTGGATCGCGACCCTGACCGGTTGGTGCACACCTTTCCCGAGCTGGCCGCCTCGCCCGACCATCTCCTGCTCGGCTCGGTGGACGCGGCCGATGCGGACTCGGTCGAGCGCGCGGTGCAGAGCGCCCTGGAGCACCTGGGCCGCATAGACGTGCTGGCCAACACAGTGGGCGGCTACCGGGCCGGCCTGCCTGTCCACGAGACGCCGCTGGACACGTGGGATTTCATGCTGAGCCTGAACGCGCGCACGGCCTTTATCCTCAGCCGCGCCGTCGTGCCGCACATGATCGCCCACGGCTCGGGCAAGATCGTCCACGTGGCGGCGCGCGCTGCGCTGGCAGGAGCCGGCAAGGCCGCCGCCTACAGCGCCTCCAAGGCCGCCACGGTGCGCCTGGTAGAAAGCCTGGCGGCCGAACTGAGACAGGCCAACGTCAACGTAAATTGTGTGCTGCCGGGCACGATCGATACCCCCCAGAACAGAGCGTCGATGCCCAAGGCCGACCATAGCCGCTGGGTGCCGCCGGAAGCCATCGCCGACGTGATCCTCTTCCTCGCCTCGGAGGCGGCCAGGGCGGTGAGCGGGGCCGCCGTGCCTGTCTATGGTCGCAGCTAAAGACGCGGTACAGGAGTGTATTTCTGGGCTCAAGCCCCCATCTCGGGCCGCCCCAGACGGTATGCCGAAAGTTGTGTAATTTGCACAGGATTCGCCATACTGCCCCGCCCCCTGGGACAGGGCTCGGACCCTGTCCGAGAAGCAGAGGAGGGCAGCGTGCGGGGCATGGCCCCGCACGCTGCCCTGGCTGGCGCAAGCGCTATTTGAGAACGACCGGCAGGTAGGTGCGGTGGATGATAAACACCTCCAGGTTGAGCAGAGCCGAGATCGGGTCGGTGGCTTCACAGTTCAAGACGTAGATGGTCACGGTATAGGGACCGGGCTGCGCGTAGGTATGTTGTATGGTAAAGGGGGCCGTGGCAGCCAACCCCTGGAGGATCGATTCGTCGCCCAAGTCGACGGTGTAGCTAAAGGGCGGCGTCGCATTGGCCGGGTAGAGGTCGACCCCCAGCTCCACCGGCACGCCGGCAGCGGCAGGTGGAGGCGTGAGCATTGACAGGGTAACGGTCATCACCGTGGCGCACACGTCGGTCACGGAAACGACCACGGAATCGGTCACAGCCTCGAGTGGCTCCATGTCGCAGTTCCAGACGCCGACAGAGACGGTGTAGGTGCCAGGCTGGGTGTAAACGTGCTCGAAGGTGAAGGGGGCCTGGCCTGCCGCCCCGCCCTCAACCCCCTCGTCGCCAAAATCGACGGTGTAGCTAAAGGGGGCGGTGGCGGCGGTGGGGGTCAGTGCGACGCTGAACTCGACAGGGTTGGCGAGGTAGGCCGGCAGCGGCGTGAGCACTGACAGGGTGGGCGTCGCCACGGGGGTGCACAGGTCGGTAATGGCTATGACCATGGAATCGGTCACGGCCTCGAGGGGCTCCATGTCACAGTTCCAGACGTCGACCGAGACAGTGTAGGTGCCGGGCTGGGTGTAGACGTGTTGGAGCGTGAACGATGCCTGGGCGGCGGCGGCGTCCTCCACTTCCCCGTCGCCATAGTCGACCGTGTAGGTAAAGGGGGCACTGGCGAACTCGGGCTCCAGGTCCACACCGAACTCGACTG
>JAFGIA010000427.1 GCA_016929795.1 Anaerolineae bacterium | reverse complement strand
CCCCCGTTTTTCGGCTTTTTGCACCGTTCCAGACGCCAAAAAGGCGCTTTTCCCCCGTTATTCATGTCCCCAGCGTGAGACGCTTTCCCTACTGGCGCACCTCCGACGATGGGCTGAGGCCGCCATACTCGTCAACCGAGTCGCCTACGGGGGAGAGCGGATCGTGCCGACCTCCAGGGAGAAACCCAAGGCCGCCATCGTCCGCATCAAAGACTATGAACAGCTCGAAGGTGCAAACGCTCTGCCGCGCAACCGGCCTATCCGGCGGCCAGGTGCTCCCGACAGAAATCAAGCGCGCGCTTCAGGTGCGCCCGCACCTTCCCCTCATCCTCCGCCTCCAGCACGTCCGGCCCCAGCTCCAGCGTCACCGTCCCCGCATAACCGTCCCGCGCCATCGCGCGCAGCAGTTCCCCCAGCGGCAGATGGTCTTGCTCCGGGCGTCTGTGCTCGTACTCACTATCTTGAAGGGGCGCCGCTATGGGGTATCACCTTGGGGATGGGTCGATCTTGGCACGGATCTGATCGGCCTGCCGCTCGAGATCGTCGTGGCGAAGGCGGATCGCGTCCTCCATGTGGAGGAAAGCGCGGGCGAGCTGGCCCAACTCATCCTCGCGCTGTGCGAGGTCGTGGAGGCCTGGGGCGAGACGCTCAGAGTCTGTTTCGACGGGCTCGCCGGCCAAGGCGGCCCGGGTTACGGCACCGGCTGCTTCGCTCAGGAGCAGCACGGGCCGGTTCACGCGACGATCAATGATCCGCGCCGTGGCAATCGCCAGGAGGACAAAAGAAACCAGGCCAAGGCAAGTGACAACCAGCGTCGTGATGTCGCGCGTGAGCATCTTTTCGTCCGTCTCGGCAAATGCAGCGCGGCTCTGATAGGTCAGAACGTCGATCTGCTCCTCCATTGCGCCCATCTGCTCGCCAGATAGTGCCACGAAGCGGATCACTTCTGCGTCATCCCCGGCGCTCACAGCCTGGACGAGGGCGAGAAAGGTCTCTTCATAATCCTGCCCGCTCTGCTCCAGGTGGTAGAGAGCCATCTTTTCCTCCGCGCTTTCAGCCTTGAGTGATGCTTTACGCAGAAAGGTGTCGAGTTGGATCCGATAACCCTCCATTTCGTCGATGAGAAAAAAGTCGGGGCTGCGAACGTATTGCCGTTCCAACAACTCGACCTGCTGTAGAATAGTCCGGGCCTCGTAGGTGGCCTCCAACCCGTCGAACAGGCGGAGAAGGATCGCGTTTTCAGTCTGGACGCGCACAGTGTTCAATGTATCCCATCCCACGGCGACGGCAGCGATCAATGTAATAAACCCACACACCACAAAGAGCAGGGTTTGAACACCCAACCGGTCAAGCCGAGCGCTCATGGCACCTCCTCGATGGTCGACGTGCGATGGCTGCCAGCGGCGGGTAACCGCCCGGGCAGTCGCTTGCGACGCCTCGCCTGGTAGAGATCTTCCCGAAGCTCGGCGATCTCTGCTTCTAGCGCCCGTTCGCGATGCGTGATCGCCCGCGCCATGTCGTCGACGGCGCGCGCCAACTGGCCGAGGCGGTCACGGCGGTCGCCTGCTTCAGCCAGAAGCTCGGGGCGGTATTGGTTGCCTTCGATGGCGACCACGGCGTTGGTGAGCGCCAGCACCCGCGGCGTGGTCCTGCCGGCGACCAGAAACGCCCACACGGCCAGAAGTGGCAGAAGGACGAGGGCAACCACGCTGCCCATGACCGATTGCTTTGCTTGAAGGCGGGCCTCTTCCATGGCTTCGCCGAGCGCGCCATTCGCACCGTGGATCAGGTCGGCGATCTGCGCGTGCATCAGCGCCATTTGGGTGGCGGATCGCTCCTCCAGGCGTGCCAGCTCGTCTGTGTCGCCGGCGATGGTGGCGGTCGCGACCTCGGAAAAAGTGTGTCGATATTCGTGCTGGAGGCGAGCCAGCTCCTCGATGGCGTGGGTTTCGTCAGGGCGAAGGAGTGAGTTCCGGGCCTGGAACCAGGCGATGGTGCGGTCGATGTGTGCGCCGGCGCGGGCATGGGCGACGAGGTACGCCTGGTCGCCGCCGGAGAGGACAAACTGGTCATGCTGGATCTGTTGCTCGATCAAATTCGAGACCAGCCGATCCTCCAGGCGGTCAAGCTTCTGCAGCTCGCCGTAGACCTGGGTCAGGCGAAACTCCAGCCTGTAAAAGTTGAACCACGACCAGGCGACGATGGCGGTCGTGGTGAGCAAGATCAGGCCAAAGGCTCCCAGCGAGCGAAACGAGGTCAAGCATCCTGGCATCTGGCGCATGGTGGCTTCCCTCTATTTCTCTGTCATCACTTCGACACCCTCCCACTCTTCGGGGAGGCCGTGGGCCATCAGGCCAATGGTGCGGTTCAGGTAGAAGGCTGCCGCCCGGTCGTCGGGATAGCGCTCCAGGACCGATTCAAAGGCAGATTTGGCTTCGGCGAGATGGCCGGCGCGGTAGCGTTTCAGGCCGCGCTCGAAATCGTCCCTGGTCTCCAGCTTGTGTCTGCGCAGGGCCTCTGGCTCACCCTCAAAGACGTCGTATAGGGTAATGGGCTGCTCCCGGCCCTTGACCTGGGCCTTGCCCAAGTAGCGCATCTGGTAGCGGGCAGGCTGTTCCAGCCGAAAGACGGTCTCCTGGCTGACGATCATCGAGATGCCCAAGATCTTGGTCAGACCCTCGATCCGGGCCGTGAGGTTCACATTGTCGGAAAAGGCGTCGCCCTGGATGCGCATCTCTTCACCGATCATGCCGACCATCATGTGCCCGGTGTGAATGCCGATGCCCACATCGATCGGTGGCAGGCCTTGCGCCTGGCGCTTGGCGTTGAACAGCTCGACCTGCTTCTGCTTCTCGATGCCGGCCTGCACCGCGTCGTCCACGCCAAAGGGAAAGACGGCCATCATGCCGTCGCCCAGAAACTTGACGACAAAGCCGTCGTGCTTCTGAATGATGGGGCTGACGAGCTCCAGGTAGGCGTTGACAAAGTCGAAATTTTGCTGGGGCGACATGCGCTCGGATAGAGTGGTGAAGGAGCGTATGTCGGAGAACATGACAGCCATCTCGCTCGCTTCGTGGTCGCCCAACTTGAGATCGACGATGCTCTCCTTTTCGAGGAGATCGAGGTACTGGTTGGGCACAAAGCGCATCGCCGCGTCCAGGAAGCGCTGCTGGGCCTGCCTCGTCTCGGTAATCGAGCGGACCATGGCGTCAAAGGCGCGGACCAACTGGCCCGTCTCGTCGCGGCGGCGCATGAACTGTGCCAGCAGTGTGGGATCGTAGGTATTGCATTCGAATGCGACGACGGCGTTGGTCAGATGGAGCATCGGCTCGGCCACCTGGTTGGCGCCGATAGACGCCGCGACCACCAGGCCTGAGAGGAGCACCAGCCCCGCTATGCCGACCAGGAGCAAAAGTGCGACCAGGCCGTTGGCCTCGTCGAGCAGTGCCTGGAGGGCCAGGTCGCCTTTGTAGATGATGCTCAGCAACCGCTCCTGGACACGATCCGCTTCGAGGTCCACGGCGGCCACGGCGGCCACCCGGCTGGCTGCGTCCATGCGCTCCAGGTCAAAGCTCGCCTCAGTCTCTGCGATCGCCTTGGCGAACGCCCCTTGGTGCTGCGCCAAAGAGGCGAGGTCGTCCCGCCTGTCGACGGTGTCGGCGGCGGACAGTGCTGTCCGCACATAGTCGTCGATCTGATCGCCGAACTGGTTGTATTGGCTTTTGTAATAGGGGTGGGTCGTGAGCAAAAGGTTCTTGACCGCGATCTCTTGCTCGAGGACGTAGGTCTGCGCCTGTGCCGCGAGGGCGAGTGCCCTGGCCTCTGCTTCAATCTCGTGCGCGGTGTCGTGCAGGGCCAGGATGCCAAAAAGGCTCGAGGTGATGGCCAAAGCGCTGACCAGGGTGATGATAACCACCATCAACAGGAGTTTGCTCTGTGTCTTCAGGTTATTGTACCACTCCATCGGCACGCTCCCTTCTGTGAACGGCCTATCCGCTGCGTGGCCAAGGGCGCAACAACTCGAAAGTATTATACCACAACTGAGCCGCTTTCCAAGGTGGTGAACGGCGTTCAGCCAGGCTGCGACGCTGCTGTGCCTGTGTCCCGCTACAAGCCAATCGCAGCCCGGTCCCGACGCGCAGCCGGCTCATGCAGCCGTCAGGTGCTGTCGACAAAAGGCCAGCGCGCGCTTCAGGTGCCCTCTCACCTTCCCCTCATCCTCCGCCTCCAACACGTCCGGCCCCAGCTCCAGCGTGACCGCCCCCGCGTAGCCATCCCGCGCCATCGCGCGCAGCAGCTCCGCCAGCGGCAGGTGGCCCTGATCGGGGCGGCGGTGCTCCTGCCCGTCATAGTTTGACAGGTGGACGTGCACGATACGCGCCTTGAGGCGCTCATAGACCGCCACCGGGTCGAGGCCCCACGTGCCCAGGTGGGTGACGTCGAGTGTAAGGTGGGGCAAGCCGGATAGCGTATCGAGATCGCCAAGCTGGTACAGACCCCACCGCCGCCCGAGCCACTGCTTGGCCGGCATATTCTCCACACCGATCAGCACCCCATGCTCCGCCTCAAACGCCGGCAGTCCCTCCAGCAAAAAACGCCTGTAGTTGCCCTCGGCCGGCCACGGCAGGGGGAGCATCCACGGTGCGCGGTTGAACCCCAGGAATCCGATGCGGAGCACACACAGCCTCAAGGGCAGGTGGGCGACGACCACGCCGACACCCAGCTCGCGGGCCAGTGCTGCCGAGCGCTCCAGGCGCTGCACCGGATCGCACGGCCAGCCCGAGACGTAGGCCATGAACGGATTATGCACCGTGGTGACGGACAGGCCCGTGTCGCGCATCAGCCTGGTGAGGTAGGCAGGGTGGCGTACATCCCAGCGATCGTCCAGCAAGAGCTCGACGCCGTCAAAGCCCGCTTCGGCGGCCAGCTCAAAGACACGGGCTGTGCCATAAGTGTAGAGAGAACCGGTCGAAAGTGCGATCGTGGTCATCGGTGCCTCCTTGAAAACTGTGCTATTCTATCACACGCGACACATTGCAGCAAACCGCAAGAGATCGTATCCGCTCAATAATCGGGGGTGGGGGAGTGTGCGGTGCCCGCACACTCCCCCCACTTCCCCCCTTTATTGAGCGGATACAAGAGATCGTTGGTCGGCTGCCAGGTCGGAAGGTGCCGGTGCATCCCACTTGTGTAGGGCGTGTCAGCCCGATTCATCGGGCGCTGCTCCGTAGACGGGGCACTTCATGCCCCGTCGTTCGTG
>JAFGIA010000426.1 GCA_016929795.1 Anaerolineae bacterium | reverse complement strand
CCTCCTTGTAGCTTGGTCTTTAAGCAACCCTAGCCTACAACGAGTCCGCTCCTTTTTCAATTTTCCACCGACATGTATACACTACCGGCAGCTTGTGCTTTTCCCCATGTTGGGTTACAATTCTCACGCTTGATCGCTGACCCTCCGCCGCCTGGTGGGGGGCCACGGTGTACACCGCGCCAGGTGGGCGCCATGACGTGGGGCTTGCGAGCCTGCCCACCCCGCGGGCAGGCCATCTCCAGGGGAAGGAGTCTACCATGAAAAGTTGGGATCGGTCGACTGTCTGGATGGTTCTGGTCACGTTTCTGCTCCTCGTAGCGCCCAGCTCGGCTGTGTCGAAGGAGCGGGCGGCACTCGGGCCGAGTGACCTGGCCCAGGGCGACGAATTTCTCATCTCCCTCGCCGAAGGGTCAGTGCGCGGGGCCCCGGCTGCGGCCTATAACGACGACCTGGACGAGTACCTGGTGGTGTGGGCGGATGGCCGGGAGAATGGCGCGTACTGGGATGTCTATGGCCAGATCGTCACTGCCAACGGCGCACCCAGCGGGGAAAATTTCGTCATCCGCGACGAGGCGACGAACACTCTCGCCTACCCTGACATAGCCTACGACACGGTCAACGAACGTTACCTCGTCGTCTGGTACGACATGACCGAGATCGACGTCGAGGGACGGGTATTGAACAATGATGGCAGCGCTTTTGGCTCCGCTTTCAAGCTGGCCGAAGGAACGTCTACCGACATGCGCGGCTTTCCGGCGGTCGCCTTTCACCCACAGATTGCTCAATACCTGGTCGCCTATCACGGCGGCGCGGCGGGCGACCTCAACGTCTATGGCAAGAAGGTGGAGGCCACCGGCACGGTGGGTGCGACCGAATATGCCGTCAGCACGGCAGCCGGCGACCAGGCCTACCCGGATGTAAGCGTCGACCCCGCCACCAACGGCGATTTCCTCGTCGTCTGGCAGGACGGGCGCGCGGCAACCGAGCACATCTATGGCTGTCTGGTCTATTCCACCTGGCTCCTGGGCGCGGAGTTCATAGTCGCCGCCCCCAGCGACCCCCTCTATCGACCAGCCGTTGCCTTCAATCCCGCTGCCGGCACCGCCGGCGAGTGGCTCGTCGTCTATTACCGCGATGTGGCTGGCGACGACCAGATCCGCGGCCGGCGGGTGACGGCTGCCGGCGTGCCCACCGGCACCGGGCTCACCATCTGCGACGACGCCGGCGACCAACGGTATCCCGACGTGGCCTACAACGCCTATGGCAACGACCAATGGCTCGTGGTCTGGGAGGATCACCGTGCCGGTGCCACCAACTATGATATCTATGGCCGGCGCGTCGACGTCGACGGCAATACCCTGGGCGACGCCTTTGCCATCCTGAACCCGACCGATTTTCAGAGCTACCCAGCGGTCGCCTCCAGCTCTACCTCCGACGGCTACCTGGTTGTGCTCTCTGACTTTGCCACGGACAACGTCGTAGGCCAGCGTGTCCTCACCGCCGGCACGCTCATGGGGACCATGCTCACGATCTCGACGCCGGTAGACGATCAGCAACAGCCGGTCGCGGCTTACAACAGCACCGACGGCGAGTACCTGGTCGTCTGGCACGACAGGCGAGCGGGCAACCTGGACATCTGGGGCCAGCGAGTTGGCCTGGACGGCAGCCTGCTCGGCGGCAGTTTTGCCATCTGCTCCGAGGCGGGTGCCCAGACCTCTCCCCACCTGGCCTATAACCTTGATACGAACCAATACCTTGTCGTCTGGGAGGACCGTCGCGCCGACGCCGACATCTATGGCCAGCGTGTGAACGCCAATGGCAGCCTGGATGGGGCCGAGGTCCCGATTGCCGGCGCCGGGACGACCGCCCGCCGCGTGCCGCGGGTAGCCTTTAACCCTATCAGTGGCGAGTACCTCGTCGTGTATGCGTATGAGGCCGAAATCAACAACATCCGCGGGCGCCGCGTGCCGCCTGGCGGCACCCCTACCGAGGCCGAGTTCGACATTGCCACCGGCGCCACCGATCAGAACTATCCCGACGTGGCCTGCCGTAGCGTCGAGCCGGGCGGCGGCGGCTACCTGGTCGTGTGGCGCGACACCGATGGCACGCAGCGCGACATCAAGGGCCAGCGCTTGAACCAGACCGGCGGGCTGCTGGGCAGCCTCGATATTTGCACCGACGCCAGCGACCAGTGGACCCCGGTCGTGGCCTACAGCCCTGACAATGACCGCTACCTGGTGGCCTGGCCCGACAGCCGGGGTGCCACACGCGACGTCTACGGGCGGCAGGTGGGCGGCGCCGGCGCCCTCTATCCCGAGTTTGCCCTCTCCACCGCGAGCGGCGACCAGAGCCGGCTCGCCATCACCTATGGCAGCGGCTCTGCCAGCTACATCGTGGCCTGGGACGACACGCGCAACGCCTCCACCACGCCCGACCTCTACGGCCAGCGGGTCGCCGGCAACGGCGTGCTGATCGATACCGACGTCACTGCCAACGACCTCCTCTACACCGGCCCTGGCGAGCAAAGGGCTCCCGCACTGGCCTGGGCCGGCACCGAAACCGTGGGCCTGCTCGCCTGGGAGGATGATCGCAACGGCGTAGCTTTTGATATCTATGGCTTGCGGCTGGAGGGCGCGCCTGTGGTGACTGGCAGTTACATCTTTTTGCCACTGGCCGTCAAGCACTGACCGACAAAAGAACACACAATCTCGACGTCCGCTAAAACCAAGGTGCCACGCACGAAAGCGCGTGGCACCTTGACGGATGCTCGTCACCTCGTTCATCTTTGATTGCTAGCTTCCAGCATCTTGACATTCTCTTCTGTCATCTCGAAACGGATGCCCACCGCCGCCAGCTCGTCCACCAGCCGGTCGAACAATGTCCCCGTAACGAGCTGTTCCGGCGTGCGGATACCCCTGGCGTCAATCTCGCCGCGTGCGGCCATGCGCGCCACGATCGCCCCGGTAAAGGCCGTCGTGCGTGCCATCGACGTCAGCCCTGTTTCCGCGTCGTAGCGATCCACCATCTCGATGCGGGTGCGGCAGCGATGCCCCGCCCTGGCGCCCACGACCTCGACGCGAAAACAGGTGATATCCTCCTCCCCCTCCTCCAGCCGCACCCGCGGATAGAGGAGGGCGTCGAGCAGGTGCTTGGGCGCGACCGGTACGCCGTCGACCGCCACCGGTTCCAGGCTCAACAATCCCAGGTCGCGCAGCAGGCTCACCTTCTCGGCATAGCCGGGCCAGCGCACCGTCTTTTGCGTCCCCAGCTTTAGCCCCTTCAGCGCCTCCATCTCCAACAGCCATGGCATGAACCCCTCGTGCCACGCTTCACACTCGCCCACGCCGGGGAAAAAGACCGTCTCCACGCCCGAATAGCGCGGCACTGCCTTCAATTCCCCCGCCTCCACGTAGCGGGCGTCGGCCTCGCGCAGCGGCAACTGCCGCCCCCCAAACACGATCTTGTAACCCAGCGGCGGCACAGGCTCGGCGGGGATGCCGCCGCACTGGATGTGCAATTCGTCCACCCTGTCCAGCTTTTCCGCCAGGTAGCGGGCCATGATCTCTGTCAACCCCGGCTCCACGCCGCAGCCCAACACCACCAGCGAGCCCGCGGCGTCCACTCGCTGCCGCAGCCCGGGCAGCTCGGCGTCGGCCGGCCAGCTCAGGTCGACCAGCGGCGCCCCGGCCTCCGCCGCTGCCCGGATGCCCAGCGGGATCGCCGGCTTGGGCAGCGCCGCTACGACGGCGTCAAATCCGGCCAGCAGCCGGCCCGCGGCCGGCCCGTCGGCCAGGTCAAGCACCACCGCCTTTACCTTTTCGCCGCCCGGCATCTGCTCCAGCTTGCCCATCGCCGCCTCCAACTGCGGCCGGCTGGCATCGCACAGTGTCACCTGCGACACATCCGGATCGCCCATGGCATTGTATGCCGCGGCGGGTCCCATCAGCCCACTACCAAGGACGAGAATTCTCATTGTCAGGGTTCTCACAATCTGCGCTCTCGGAAAGCGCACTCTTGGTTTTATCCACAACCTGCTTGCCGTGCGGCCAAAGACGTGCCGATTATACAACGACTTGGCAGCGCTGGCAACGCGCGACCGCCAAGACGAAGGCTACCACGCCAACCCGCACATCGTGGCGAGGAGCGCTGGCGACGAAGCAGCCCCCACATGCGCGAGGGGTACTTGCGGATTGACACGGCCATGCTCCTCGGGTAGAATAGCGTGTGCGCAGCGACGTACAGCCTTGCTTGTGTGGCAATGGGAGATAGAACCATGCACCAGGAGCTAATGTCTCGGATCGACGACGCCTACACCCTCCACCTGCTCGAAGAGATGATCGCCATCAACTCTGTCGTGGGCCAGGAGGGCAGGCTGGCCGAGTACCTCTACGCACAGCTAGAAGCCCTCGGCTTGCCCTGCGAAATGCAGCCGGTAGAGCCAGATCGGTTCAACGTCTATGCCCGCCTGGCTGGGGTCGGGCCAGGCCGGCGCCTGAACTTTAACGCGCACTTTGACACCGTGCCTGTGTGCGAGGGCTGGGACACCGATCCCTTCACTCCCGTGCTGAAGGAAGGCCGCCTCTATGGCCTGGGCGCCTGCGACATGAAGGCCGGCATCGCCTGCATCCTGGCCATGCTCAAGGCGTTCGTCGAGTCCGGCCACACCTTCCGGGGCGAGCTCTCTTTCTCGGGCGTCGTCGACGAAGAGGCCTACAGCAAGGGCGCCAGGGCCATGCTCGACACGGACCTGGCCGACTGCGACGCCATCGTGCTGGCCGAGCCTTACGCCGGCGACGAGGGCAAGCCCATCCCCCTCGGCATTACCGGCAAGGTCCTCTACAACCTGACCGTGCGCGGGCACGCGGCCCACGGCTTTAGCCCTCATCTGGGCATCAATGCCGTCGAAGAGGCCGCGCGCCTCGTCGCTGCGCTCGATCGCCTGCCCATGCGCGAGCACCCCGATTTCGGCCGGGGCAACACCTGCACCCTCAAGATCGAGGGTGGCTACCAGGTCTATTCCGTCGTCGTGCCCGACCTCTGCCGCGTGGAGATCAACCGGCTGCTCGTTCCGGGTGAGACCAGCGCCACCGCGGTCGAGGATATGCAGGCATTGGTTCGATCACTGGACCTCGAGGCCAGGGTGGACGTGGCACTCAAGCCCCCGCGCTACGAGCCGTTCCTGGTGAGCCGCGACGAGCCGATCATCCAGATCTTTTACGACGTCTACCGCGAGATGATGGGCACCGAGCCGCTCTATGTCTACAGCGCCGGCATCACCGATGCCAACGTCTTTGGTGAGCGGGGCATCCCCTGCCTCCACCTGGGGCCGGCCAGGGGCAACATCCACCAGCCTAACGAGTACGTCGCACTCCAGTGGCTTGAGCGCTTGCCCCGCATGTACGCCTCCCTCGCCGCCCGCTTTCTCGTAGAGGACGACTAGATCACAAGCCACGCCTTGCAGCCGGCCGCCTGAATGCGCTTCCCGACCTTGCTTGGGGAGCCGCCCCCGTTCGTAGGGACGGCTTTGGCCGTAACCCTTCGATCTCCTAAAATGCGCCCTCTTGCCTGTACACAATCTCCCCATCAAATACCGTCGCCACCACCTCCGTCTCCAAGATCTCCATCGGCTCCATCCCGAAAATATCCTGCGACAGAACGGCCAGGTCGGCCAGCTTGCCCGGCGCCAGCGTGCCCTTGATCCCTTCCTCCCCACTGGCGTACGCCGCCCCGGCCGTATAGGCGTGCACTGCCTCTGCCACGCTCAGGCGCTGCTCAGGGTACCACCCCGCCGGGCCAGGTGAGCCGTCGGCCCGCCGCCGCGTAACCGCCGCGTGAAGACCCAACATCACGTTCAGATCCTCCACCGGCGCATCGCTGCCAAAAGCCACCACCGTGCCCGCATCGAGCAGGCTGCGCCAGGCATAGGCACCCGCGCTGCGCCGGCCCCACAACGCATCCGCCAGCAGCATGTCCTGCGTGGCGTGGATCGGCTGCATCGAGGCAATCACGCCCAGCCCCGCCAGCCGGGGCATGTCTGCCGGATGCAGAATCTGCACGTGCTCGATCCGGTGGCGCAGCCCTGCCCCCTCTCCCGCGCGGCGACTCGCCTCGATCGCATCCAGTACCTCCCGGTTGGCGCGATCGCCGATGGCGTGCACAAACGCCGCGATCCCGGCGCGGCTCGCCTTGCCGATCACCTGTCGCAGGTGGGCCGTGTCCGCCACGGCAATGCCCACGTTGCCTGGCTCTCCCTCGAAAGGCTCCAGCATGTGTGCCGTGCGCGCCCCCAACGCCCCGTCGGCAAAGAGCTTGACGCCCCCGACGCGCAGTCGCTGGTCGCCGAGCCCACTTTGCAGCCCGGCCTGGATCGCGGCGTCCAGATTTTCCTCTGGGATCTGTATCAGCACGCGCATCTTTAGCGCACCGTCGGCCCGCAGCTTCTGAAAGGCGCGCAACGCCGCCGCGCCCTCCATCGTGTGCACGCCCACCAACCCGTGCCTGTGTGCCCGTGCCAGTGCGGCCTGGATCGCCCTGGCGCCCTCTTCAGGCGACGGATCCTGGAAGAGGCAGCCCACCAGCTCCATGGCTGTCTCTTTCAAGATGCCCGTCGGCTCGCCGCTCGCCGGGTCGCGGTCGATGGCCCCTCCTGGCGGATCAGGTGTACCGGCCGAGATGCCTGCCCGGTGCAGCGCCTGGCTGTTGGCCCACCCCACGTGGCCGCACTTGCGCCGCAGCCACACCGGGTGATCCGGCGCAGCCCGATCCAGGTCTTGCCGGGTGGGGAAGGCTCCTCCCGCCCACAGCGAATGATCCCAGCCCCGACCCCTTAGCCACTCGCTGGCCGGCGTCATAGCTGCCCGCGCCGACACCCGCTCCAGCGCTCCCGCCAGGGTCGGCACTGCCATCAGGTCGATCTCCATCAGGCTCAAGCCGTATGACATAAAGTGAAGATGGCTGTCGATGAAACCTGGTACGATGGTGCGCCCGCCCACGTCGATCGCCGTGCCGCCCGGGCCGAGCAAGGCCCGCATTTGGGCATCGTCGCCCAATGCCAAGATCCTCTGCCCGGCGATCGCGATCGCCCGGGCGCGCGGCTGGGCCGTGTCCATGGTATGCACGTCCCCGTTGTACAACACCAAATTGGCCGTCATAGCTTTACCCACCCTTCATCCCATCGTGCGCCCGCCGCACCTGCCACGCCGCGTGCTCCCTGCGGGCAGTGATCTCCTCAGCCCCGCTTCCCCACCATCGCCGGCACATCCTGCACCAGTCGCACAGCCGCGACGATGACGACAAAGAATTCGAGCCGCCCCAGAAACATGCTGGCCGTCTCGGTCCAGAGGACCAGCGGCGGCATGGCCGGGGCAGTGATGCCGGTGGTCAGGCCGACTCCACTCAACGCGCTCGCCATCTCGAACAGGCTGTCTTCGAGTGGGTAGTTGTGGGCGACGAGCACGCCGCTTCCGAGAAAAAGAGCTGCCAGGTAGAGGCACGCAAAGAGGGCCGCGTCGCGCACCTGATCGGTAGCGACGAACCGCCGCTCGGCCCCTTCCCATACGGCAGGGTCGCTGATGGCCCGCACCGGCAGGAGCGCCCGCCGCACCTGCCACAGGATGCCTTTATAGAGGACATAGATGCGGTATAGCTTGATGCCCCCCGCCGTCGAGCCCGCCCCACCGCCGATCACCATCAACAACAGGAGGGTCAGGCGACCCAAGTCATTCCAATGCCGCATGTCGATGGTCGACACCCCGGTCGTCGATAGGGCTGACACCGCGTGAAATATCGCCACGCGCAGACGTGCAGCGGGTGGAGAATCGAAGGTGGGCGCAAGCCCTGCAAGCAGAATCACGGTGCCGACGACGAGCAGGATGGCCATCAGCCGGAGCTGGCTATTGCGTGCGAATGGCTGGAAATGCCCTCGCAGCAGCGTGTAGGCGGTCAGAAAATTGACCATGCCGAGGAGCATAAGGACGATCGTGACCACCTCGATCGCCGGGTTTTGCCAATAGCCGATCGACTCGGGATGTGTGCCCATGCCGCCCGTCGACAGCGTCGTAAACGCGTGGTTCACGGCATCGAACCAGTTCATCCCCGCGCCCCTCAGGGCAAGCACCCCGACTATGGCATAGGCCGAATACATTGTCATTACCAGCCGGGCGGAGCGCCGCACGTTGGGCAAAAGCTGGTCCTCTCGTCCCTCTGCCACCGTCAGCCCTGGCCCCACTGGCCCGGCCAGCGCGCTCAGCGCAATGATCGCAAACCCGGTGCCGCCGGCCAACTGCGTCACGCTCCGGTAAAAAAGAAGCAAGTGGCCGGCACGGCTGACATCCAGTACCGTCGGGCTGGCAGCCGTCCACCCACTCGTCGACTCGAACAGCGCCTGCGCGGGCGTCAGCCCGCCGACCACACACAAGGGAATGCTTCCCACGCCGATGGTGAGCAGCCAGGCTGCGACGAGGGCAACACCCCCTTCCTGCCACGTCAGGCTCACAGCACGGCGTGCAGCCAGACCGCGCCACAGCACCAATCCCGTGGCAGCCAACAGGCCGCCTGGGGCCACGAATCCCCAGGCGGCATCAACCTCTGCTGGATAGGGGATGAGCAGTAGCAGTGGAGAGAGAATGACTACCCCAGACACAAGGACGACGAGCCCCATGAACCCGACGATCACCTGATAGCGTTGGCGTAGAAAGGCAGCGTGGCGCAGGGCCGGGGTTGCGGTCATGGTGGGGCAGTCGTCAGGATGGGTCCCCGGTCAGCAAGCGCAGCGCCGCCTCTTCGACGGCCGGCAGCATCACGAGGAGTAGCCGGTCGCCGACCTTCAGCCGTGTCTCGCCACCGGGCACCATCATCTCTGTTCCGCGGATGACCGCCGCTACCAGGCTGTTGCCGGGCAGCGCCAGGTCGCGTAGAGTATGGCCTGCTGCCGGGGCCTCCTCGTCGAGCACCAGCTCTGTGACGTGCAGCCGGCCCTCAGCCACCGGAAAGAGATGCACGATTTCGTCAAATACCGTCTGTTCTTCGATCAAGCTGCCGATGACGCGCGTCGCTGAAAAGACGAGGTCGATCCCCAGTTTCTGAAACACCTCCTCATTGTCCGGGTCGTTGACCAGCGCCATTGTACGCGGCACGCCATACAGTCTGTGTGCTACCTGGCACATCACCAGGTTATCTGGATCGTAAGCTGCCAGGGCCAGCAGCACATCCGCCCGGCGTGCGCCCGCGTCTTCGAGCACCGTCGGGTCACTGGCGTCGCCCAGGATCACCGTCGCGTCGACGCGCCGTGCCAGCTCGCGTGCTTCCTCCGGATTGGGGTCGATCACGGTCACGTGGTAGCCACGCGCCGCAAAGAGGCGTGCGAGAAAATAGATCGTCTCGATCGTTTCGCCCCCGCCCGCCAGGATCAGCCTCACGTCCTCTTCTCCTCAGCCTTGCTGTCGAGGGTATCGAGGAACGCATCGGCGGCCAACCGGGTCGGGCAGATCGTCTCGACGCCCATCTCGTGATAGATCGCCTCGCGTGCCGGGTCATAGTTGCGCGCGATGACACGCTCCACGTGGAACATCTCGCGCGCCACCTGCGCCACCATCAAGTTGACATTGTCAAAGGGCGTGATGGCCAGCACACAGTCGGCACGATCGACGCCGGCGCGGAGCAGCACCGCCATCTCGGCCGCATCGCCGGTCACCTTAAAGCCTGAAAAGTCGACGTCCAGGTTGCGAAAGGCCCCTTCGTCACGGTCGACCACCACCACGCTGCTGCCCAGCCGGCTGATGCGGTTCGCCAGGATCGATCCGAGCCGCCCGGCCCCGACTACGACCACATACTGATAGCGCACGACGTGTTGCTCCTGTACGAGAGAGTGACAGGCATAGTATAATCGGATGGAAGCATGTGTCAAGTTGGTCCCCAGCCCAGTATCGGGTGCCGTCCCCCCCCATCGCTCCCCGCTCCCTGATATCCACTCCCCAGAAAGCGTCTCACGCTGGGGACATGAATAACGGGGGAAAAGCGCCTTTTTGGCGTCTGGAACGGTGCAAAAAGCCGAAAAACGGGGG
>JAFGIA010000425.1 GCA_016929795.1 Anaerolineae bacterium | reverse complement strand
CAGCAGGAGTGGCCGTGGCTCGGCGTGATCAATGTCTGGTTCTTCAAGCGCGCCAGCGACGCCGAGCGCGACCAGGCGTGGTACTATTTCCGCCTTGTCGAACCCGATTTTACGCCGCTGCCCGTCTACGACGTGCTGGCAAGCTACATCCACGGCGGGCAGGCGCGCGCTCTGTACCCCGGTGTGCACCAGGAGAGCCATTGGGCGCTCGACTATGAGGGAACATGGCAGACGATCTCAAGCCCGGCCGCCGAGCTTGGCGCTGCGCGCTATGCGCCCGCAGCGGGCGACGCAAGCCTATCATTTCTTTTCGAGGGGACCGATCTGTGGCTGGTGACAGGCCCAGAGGCGGATGGCTCGATCGCATATCTGATCGATGGCGGCCCGGAGGAGCTGGTCAACGCCGGCCCTGCCTCGTCGGTGCACCTCGCTGAAAACCTGCCCGCTGGTCGTCATAGTGTCAGCGTGCGCCCTGCGGCCGGCCGGGTGAGCATCGATAATGTCACCGTCCGCCGCCAGCCGATGAGCTGGCCCTGGATCGTCACCGGTGTCATTGTCCTCGTGATACTGCTCGTGATCCTGCTCATCGCGCGCGCCCGACCACCGCGACGCTGGTACGAGCGCGGGCGGGGATAACACGGATCGCCTGGATGGACGGACTGCTTGCCGATCTGCTGGCGCGGCCTCCAAGCGGGACCGGACGATCAATCGACCGGCAGCCCTTCCAGTCTTCCCACCTTCCAATCATTCTTGCGCTCCTGTCCATCCTCCTCCTGGCGGCTGCCCTCCGCTTCCACCGCATCGATGCTCAGAGCCTGTGGAACGACGAGGGCACGAGTGTCGTCGTCGCCGGGCGTGACCTGGCGACGATCACGCGCGCCGCGGCTGCGGACATCCACCCGCCGCTCTACTACTGGCTGCTGTCCGGCTGGGTGCGCCTGGCTGGGACGACCGAGCTCGCCGTGCGCGCCCTGTCGGCGTTGACCGGCATCCTCCTCGTCGCGCTCACCTACCCGCTCGGCCGGCTGCTTGCCGGCCGCTGGGCAGGTGTGGCCGCCGCCGCCTTGGCCGCCATCCACCCCTTCCAGGTCTACTATTCCCAGGAAGCGCGCATGTACATCCTCCTGGCGCTCTGGGCAGCGCTCGCCTTCTACGCCGCCCTGCGCTGGCTCACCGCCGGCCGCGACGAGCGCGCCTGGCCGTGGGGCCTGCTCTATGCCGTATCTGCCGCCGCCGGCCTCTACACGCACTATGCCTTTCCCTTTGTGCTGGCCGCGATCAACCTGCTCGTCCTCTTTGATTGGCTCCTGCGCTGGGCGGTGCCGGGGCGGGGTTGGGCCGGGCGGGGCCAGTGGCAGCGCCTGGTCGCGTGGCTCGCGTTCCAGGCGGGCGCACTCCTCCTCTTCGCCCCGTGGCTGCCCGTCGCCTACCGCCAGCTTACCACCTGGCCGCGCTTGGCGACGCCGGTTGGCTTCATTCCCGCCCTGACTCATCTCTGCCAGCTTTTCACCACCGGTCCTGCCGCCTCGCCCTGGACAGAAACCAGTTATGCGCTCTTGCTCTTTCTCCTCCTCTATGTACCCTATCGCGCCCGCCACCTGGCGCCCGACGTCGCCTATGCGGTGCCCATCGTCTGGCTCGGGTTGCCTGTCGTCGCCATCCTTGCCCTCGGGCTCTACCGCGAAGCCTACCTAAAGTTCCTGATCGTCGCGAGCCCTGCCTTCTGCTTGCTCGCTGCCAGGTTCGCCACCGGCCCGCTGCACGAAGAGTGGGGCGGCGCGCGGCGTGGGGGCCAGGTCGTCTTGTACATCTTTTTTACCCTTCTCCTCGTCACGGCATCGGTCCACGGCCTGGGTGATTACTACACCGACCCTGCCTACGCCCGCGATGACTATCGCGCCATCGTCGAGTACGTCGACGCCGTCGGCTGGCCCGGCGATGCGATCGTGCTCAACGCCGAGGGCCAGCAGGAGGTGTTTGGATACTATTACGACGGCGACCTGCCGGTGCTTCCCCTGCCAGCGCAGCGCCCGCTCGATCCCGCGTCGACACAGGCAACGCTCGAGTCGCTGGCCCAGCCGGGTGGGCGCGTGTACGCTGTGCTGTGGGGCACCGACGAGAGTGATCCAGAGCGCTTTGTCGAGGGGTGGCTCGACACGCATGCCTACAAGGCGAGCGATTCCTGGTATGGCAATGTGCGCCTGGTCGTCTATGCCGTGCCCGACGAAACGCCGGATACGCCGGCACACAAGCTCGGCGTCACCCTGGCCGATCCCCAACGGGGGGATGAGATCACCCTTCATGGCTACAGCGTGTTGAATGACCAACTCGCCAGTGGGGACATTGCACAGGTCACGCTCTTCTGGGAGACAAAGCGCTCACTCGATCGCCGCTACAAGGTGTTCCTCCATGTCCTCGACAGGCACGACCAGATCGTGGGCCAGCGGGACGCCGAGCCCGGGGGCGGGGCGCTGTTGACGACCCTGTGGGTGCCCGGGGAGGTCATCCAAGACAACTATGGCGTCCCGATCCATCCCGCGACGCCACCGGGCGACTATCGCGTCGAGGTAGGGCTGTACGATGCCGAGACGGGGCAGCGGCTCGTGACACCGGATGGAGCGTCCCAGGTCTGGCTCGATCCACTCACCGTGGAGCGCCCTGCTGCGCCGGCGCCTGTAGCGGCACTCGGCCTGGAAGAGATGGCGGGTGTGGGCTGGGGATCGCTCACCTTGTTGGGCTACGACCTGCACGAGTTGGGCTTTGACCACCAGCCCGACGCTCCACTATCGCCGGGCGACGTGCTACACGTGAACCTCTACTGGCGAGCAGAGGAGGTACCAGGTGGTGACTGGCTCGTGACGATCACCATGGTGGACAACGAGGATGAGCGCCGGCTGACAGGGGTAGAAGGCCAGCCGGTGGTGGGCTATCCGACGAGCCTGTGGCAGGTTGGCGACGTGTGGCGTGGACAATTCAACCTGCCCATCCCGGCCCACCTGCCGCCCGGCCGCTACCCACTGCGCATCCAGCCGCATGCCCCCGGCGTGGCGCTCGATCCGTTCCTTACCGAACCCTTCACACTTGAATGAGCCTGGAGGGCTGGCCGGGCAATCTTCCAGCCTTCCAACCTTCCATTCTCACCAATTCTTCACCCAATTCAAAATCGCCACCTGGTGACCACTCCCATGTGGCTGGCAGTCGTTCGTGTCAAAGACGATCGTCACCACCTGCGATGAGGTAACGCGCTCGCCATTCACATCATACACGTATGCCGTGCACGTCCACGGCTGTGGGTTCAATTGCCCAAACGCAAAGTCATAGTGGCCCGCATCGTACTCACCCGGGTTTCCTGTCGGGTGCGATATCCAGACATTCCCATAGCAGTCGACCGCGATCCGTACCCCGTTGATCGGGGTGCCTGCCGTGTCCTGCACCATGCTCTGGCGCGAGATAGCCGGCCCGCTGCAGTTCGGCGCCACCTGCGGGTCCCACACCACGACACCTGTGAACTGGGACCCGGCCGGTGCCGGCTTGGGCGTCGCTGTCGCTGGCCTGGGCGTCGCCGTCGCTGGCCTGGGCGTCGCCGTCGCTGGCCTGGGCGTTGCCGTGGCAGGAGGGCGCGTGGCACTCGCAGCGGCTGGTGCCGTGTTGGCCGGTCCCTTTGTCGCCGTTGCCGCTGGCGGCTGTCCACTCACGGGGATCACCAACTTCTGCCCGACCACGATATGGTTCGGGTCTTGGATATTGTTGGCGTCCACGATCGCCTGCACACTGACGTCGTACTGGCGCGCGATCAATGCCAGGTACTCTCCGCGCTTGACCGTGTGCACCACGAGCTCTGTGGTCGGTGCTTGTGTAGGTGACGAGGCAGGGGTTGGTGTACTCGTCGCCGT
>JAFGIA010000424.1 GCA_016929795.1 Anaerolineae bacterium | reverse complement strand
TGCGCGACATGGTGGGCGCACAAGAGGCCCGCCTGGCCAAAGAGGACGAATTCACCGACCTCTTTCCCGACTGCGCCACCGGTGCTATGCCCCCCTTTGGCAATCTGTACGGCGTGCCGGTGTACGTGGACCGCTCGATGGGCGAGGAGCCGGATATGGTCTTTCGCGTGGGAACCCACCGCGAGACGATCAAGATGGCCTACGCTGACTTTGTGCGGCTGGCCCAGCCGATAGTGGGTGATTTCTCCTGGCAGATCTAGCGGCCTTAACACTGCGCGCCGCTTGCCAGTTCAGGGTCACTTGTCCCTGTCGAGTACCTGCCGCACCTTGCCCAGCAGGTCGTCCAGAGTGAACGGTTTGGGCAAAAAGGCCGCGGTTTCCGCCAGTACGCCGTGGTGGGCGATGGCATCACCGGTGTAGCCGGACATGTAGAGCACTTTCATCTCGGGGCGCTCGGCCTGCAACAGCTCAGCCAGCTCGCGGCCGTTCATGCCGGGCATGATCACGTCGGTGAGCAATAGATCGATCGGCCCCTGGTGGCTGCGGCCGATCTCCAACGCGGCTTGTCCCTCGGCGGCATCCAGTACCGTGTAGCCGTACGACTGGAGCACGAGCACAGCCTGGTTGCGTACTGCGGCCTCGTCCTCGACGACGAGCACCGTTTCGGTACCTATTTCCTCCAGGTCACGAGATCGCAAGTCTCGATGGGGGTCACGGCGCAGTTCGCCTGGCATCGATGGGTCGGCGCGGGGCAGGTAGATGTTAAAGGCGGTCCCCTGGCGCACCTCACTGGCGACCTGGATGTGTCCCCCGCTGTGTTTGATGATGCCAAAGACCGTGGCCAATCCCAGACCCGTGCCCTCTCCCTGCCCCTTGGTGGTGAAGAATGGTTCAAAGAGGTGGGTCTTCACGTCGTCATCCATGCCGGTGCCGGAGTCGCTGATGCTGAGCAATACATGCTCTCCCGGACGGGCGTCCACTTGAAGAGCGGTGTAGGCCTCGTCGAGCACGACGTTAGCCGTCTCGATTACGAGCTCACCTCCGTGGGGCATGGCATCCCGGGCGTTGACCGCCAGGTTGATCACCACCTGGTCCATCTGCGAGGGGTCTGCGCGTACGGTCCACAGATCGTGGGCCAGCGCGGTTTTGAGCTTGATGTCCTCGCCGATGATGCGCTGGAGCATGGGACTCAGGTCGCTAACGATCTTGTTGAGATCCAGCGCCCTCCGCACTACCACGTCGCGCCGGCTGAACCTCAGGAGTTGTTTCGTAAGTCTGCTGGCCCGCTCGCCGGTCTCCCGGATCTGCTCACTGTGTGTCCACAGCGGATCATCGGGGCGCAGTTGCCGCTGCAGCATGTGGGTGCTCAGTTGGATGACCGTCAGCAGGTTGTTAAAGTCGTGGGCGATGCCCCCTGCCAGTCGCCCCAGGGCTTCCATTTTCTGTGCCTGCTGGAACTGCTTCTCCAGCTCGATCTCGCGCGTCACATCGCGGATGGTAGCCACCAGATTGATCACCTCACCGGCCTGATTGCGGACGGGCGCGACGGTCAGATCCAGCGTGCGGAGGCTGTCATCCCTGGTCCGATACCCAATGCGTTCCTGCCAGACTCCGCCCGAGCGCACGGTACCCATCAGGCCGTCGTGGGACGGGGCGGTCAGCCGATGGTGCTCGAGGATGTCGGGGCGGTGGCCGATCATGCTGGCGCGATCCTGCCCCACGATCGTTTCGAAGGCCGGATTGACATAAACAATTTTGCCATGTATGTCGGTGATGAACACGGCCTCCGCAGCTTGCTCAACCGCCGTGCTCAGGCGGTGCTGGCTCTCTGTAAGCCGGGCGCGGGCCATGGCGCCCGCCACTTGCTCGGCGACCCGCTGGGCCAGATCCACAGCCTCGGCCGAGAACACTCGCGGCTCCTGGGTTCCCAGGATCAACGCTCCGGACGGTTTGCCCTCAAAGAGCAGGGGCACGAGAAGGAGCGAGCGTATGCCGCGCGCCTGCAGTAGATCGCTGAGCGGTTCCATGATCGGATCAGCCTTTACATTGGAGACGATAAGGGTGGTCTCCTGTGCCAGCAGGTACTCAAAGGTGGGATGGCCGGTGAGCTCGATCTCGCGACCGATGAGCGAGGGCCACTCTCCCGACTGGTATTCAGCCACTATGATCGCTCTGTTCCTGTCCTCATTGAGCAGGCCGGCAACAGATTGGGGTAGGCCGAGGGCACGGGCCAGCTCGCGGCAAATCATGTCCAGGATTAGCTCCGTTTGCTGGCTGGCTGCCGAGGCGGCGATGACCCGGTTGAGCAAGGCCAGCTCGCGATTGCGGCGCCGGGCCTCGTCAAAGAGGCGGGCGTTTTGCAGGGCGATGGCAGCTTGGGTGGCGAGGAGGGTCAATAGCTCGCTATCTCTGACCGTGAACACGCCAGGCTTGTCCGATATTACCACCAACACGCCCAGCGATTCCTCGCCCCAGCGGATCGGCACGGCAACGGCCGCCCCGAAATTCCATGTCTCGTAGGCTGCCGACCGGCTCTCCCAATGCTTATAGTCCTCGACTGCGATGGCCTGGCCGCTCTGCCAGACCTTGCCCGCTAGTCCCTCGCCCGGCTGTAGGACAGTGCCCCGGATCGACGGGTCGATGCCCGAGACCACGGCCAGTTCCAGCCGGTTGTGCTCGGGTCGGTAGAGGTGCAGGCCGCCGACGGCGCCACCGAGAAGCTCGACGGCGCGTGAAACGATCGATCGCAGCAGGGTATCCGGGTCGAGCTGGCTGGCCAGTTCCAGGCTCACCTGGCGCAGTGCTTCCAGATGCTCGGTCTGTTCCTGCAGGACCCGCGCCGCCTCGACCTGGTTAGTGATATCCTGCACGTACTCGATGATGGCAGTCACCTTGCCCTGGGCATCCTGCAAGGGGAAGGCCGATAGCTGGAGCCAACCGGCCGGCGCGTCGGGTGAGGGAAAGGGTACAGTTGTGCTGTGGACTTGGCCTGTCTCGAGGGTGCGCAGCGACGGGCACCAGGGACAGGGGGATTCGCGCTGCTGGTAGACGCTGTAGCACTTTTTGCCTGCCAGTGGGATCTGATCGAGGTACATCTTTTCCATCCATCGGTTCACGCGGGTCACGGTCAGGTCCGTGTCCAGCACGCTGATACCATCCTGGATGGCGTCGAACATGGCCTGCAAAAAGCGCTCGCTCTCGCGCAGGGCTTCCGTGGCCTGCAACGTGTCCTCCAGTGCTCTGCGTTGGGTTACTTCTGCCTCCTGTCGCTCGGTGACATCGTGCAGCACAGCCAGACGGCCGGATAGACGCCCTCGGTTGTCGCGCAGGGCTGTGATCTTGAGGTCGTAGGCCCTCTGCGTGTCGCCAACCTGCA
>JAFGIA010000066.1 GCA_016929795.1 Anaerolineae bacterium | reverse complement strand
GGGGTGCCGCTCAAAGGCCACAACGGGCTCGACTTTGGCACACCGATGCGCACGCCGTTGATCGCCGTGGATGGCGGCAGCGTCCTACGAACCGGCTTTGAGCCGAAGGGGTTTGGCAACTTTATCCTGCTGCGTCACAACTGGGGCGAATCCCTCTATGCGCACCTGGAAGAGGTGCACTTGCAGCGGGACCAGGCTGTGAGCGCGGTACAGGTGATCGGCCTGTCGGGCAACACTGGCGCCAGCACCGGCCCCCACCTGCACTTTGGCATCCGCATCACGCCCTACCGGCGCACGGACGGCTGGGGAGGATTCGCCAACCCGATCCCGTTTATGGATGCGGCCAGCTTTATCTCGTTCGGCGTAGCCGAAGAGCGCGAGCCGACCCCCTTCGGGGAGGAGACGCTGGAGAACCCGCGACCGTAACGGGTGGAAAGCTGGAAGGTTGGAAGGCTGGAAGCTTGTCTCCGGCCTTCCAGCCTTCGCAAGTTCCTGCCATCAGATGACACCCAAGCCGCCTGACAGAGCTAAGCGTCCCAGCCACATAGCCCACACCGCGTAACCAGCCACGGCAGCCAGAGATCCACCCCAAAACAGCGGATGCCGCTGCCCGTCCAGCCAAAAGCCGATAACCAGGAGGATATAGCCACCCCCGGCAACGATCCCCGACCACGCCAAACCATCCGGGAAAGCCCTGCCGGCCAGCGCCAGGCTGTTCATCAGCACCAGCCACGCGCCAATCGCGCCTCCGGCCGCCAGCACTGTGCCGATGGTACGCTCAAAATGAACGACGCGAAAGACGAGCAACACCTGGAGAACGCCGGCCACGAGCACGCCAATCATCCCCACAACTGCCGCCAGCAGACTCAAGGCCGGGGCATAGGATTGAAACGAGGAATACAGCACGAGCTGTACGGGCAGCATCAGAAACACCTGCAGGGCGCTGGCCGCATCCTGGATCGTGCCAAAGGGTCGGCCGACGGTAAAGAACAGGATGCCGGTCACAAAGGTGACGAGCGTCGCGATCGCGCTCAGGTAGGCTGCCCATGCAACGTAAGCGAGGATCTCAGCCGTCATTGTCCTTGCTCCAATACTCAAGACATCTCTCTAGGCTCTATTGGGAGCCGTTCGTGCCCTGCCCACAGCCCATATAGCGGCTCCGCCTCGACGGACAGGACGTGGCTGTTGGCAAAGTACGGAAAGTCGAATGCGGTCGGCTCGCCGGCCCGCTTACCAGGGATAGGCATCAGGCGGGCGGTGAGAGGCTTGGCCAGGCGCTGCGCCAGGGCAGCCACGTCAAGCAGGATCGCGGCCAAGGCATCCACGCTTACGTCCCCAGGCAGGGGCACCGTGTCCAACCCCGTGCCACAGACGGCCGAGTACATCAGCAGGTCCTTCAGGGTCAACGTGCCCTGCTCGGCGCGCAGGGCCAGGGTGCTGTCTTCGAGCAGGGGCAGCATCAGGCCGTTAAAGCCGACCTTGGGATAGCGCGCCCGGTCCAGGGCGTCGGCAATGAACGCCGCCCCGGCCAGCGAACCGTGCAAGCCCACTGCCGGCACGCCCAGCCGCTCGATCGCCGTGCCCAGCGACTGGGCCTCGGTGGGATAGGGGGCCAGGGTCAAGTCGAGGCCGCCAAACGCCACGCCCAATCCGGCCTCCAGTTCGTCGCTCACGCGGGCCAGCCTTTCTGCGTGCCTCTCGATGCTCTCGATCAGGTTCTGCCGTGCCTCGGCGAGAGTGCCGGCCTGGGTGAAGGCCGTCACTGCCAGGTCAGCAGCCTCCATAGCCAGGGCAAAACAGGGCGCGCCGCCGCCGTGATAGGCGGCCGGGAAAAAGGGGCCGCCGGGCGGGACGTTGGCCAGGGCGCAAAAGTAGAGATTGCCAAAGCCATCGGGGTCCAGCGTGGCAGCGTGATGGATGACCTCGGCACAGGCGCGTATAGCGGGCAAGGAGATGCCGGCGAGCGCTGTGTCCCCATCGGACGCGGCAATGACACCCGAAAGAAAGACGTTCTCTGTTTCGGCCAGCACCTGGGGCACGAGGGCATAGCTCTCCGGGCAGTCGGGCAACGCCGGCCCAAGAGCGACATAAGAGCACCCTGCCTCGGCAGCCATCCGCTCCAGCGTCTGCGCGTATGGGATTGCCGTCTCGGGCTTCAGATCGGGGAGCAGGCGCGGAAAGGGAATAGTGGCTAGGCGCGCCGTCTGGACCTCGTATCCGGTAGACGTAAACGCCTGCTGAGCCTGGGCGACAAAAACACCGGCTTGCTCCAGACGGTCAGCATCGAGTGGGTACCCGGGATCGATCAAGTAGGTAATGGAGCGAATCCTCATATCTCGTCCCACCTGGCCTCAACCTTGTCGCTGAACACGCCGGCCCACCAGCTCCCACAGCGAACCCAGCCCTTGCGCACGATGCCCCCTTTGTCGCGCACCTCGACGCGGTAGACGGTCTGTCCTCTGGAGGACCAGACAAAGGGCCCCTTGCGGAACATCCTGTGTTCGACGTTCAGGAGCTCGTACCCGTTCTCATCCGCCCAGCGTCTCAGCAGCTTTTGGGAGCGGCTGATGTGGACATAGATCACCAGCGCGACGAGGCCCACCACGATCAAGATCGCCAGAACCCCTATCGTATCCTCTTGCATCCTATCCTTCCTCCTCAGGCATTGCGAAATCGTAAGCGTGAATGGCGCGCCGCCAGTGGGTTCCAGACCCGCCGGGAGCAAGGGGCGTCCGCCTGCGACACTCACTCGTCGCCATATAGCGTTTGGCGCAGTTGCTCGAAACGTTCCCGAAAGCGCTGCTCAGATTCTGCCGGAAAGGGATAGCCGTCGGGACCGGTAAACACGAATGGCTCGTTCAGATCCGGCTCCGTGCCTCCGCGCAGGCGCTCGTACTTTTCCAACCAGCGATCATAGTGGATCACCAGACGATTGGCATCCGAAACCAGATCAGGGGGGATCAGGTCCGCTTT
>JAFGIA010000423.1 GCA_016929795.1 Anaerolineae bacterium | reverse complement strand
TAAGTTCACTGCAGCAAGCACTTTACCTCTTTCCCCCCCCTGTCAACGTCCGCCGTGCCAGCCACGCGAGAACCAGAAGCGTAGCTATCCCCACCGCCACCAGTGCCACCAGCTTGAGTAGCCGAGAGCTGATCAGCAGTGCCGCCGCTCCCAGCACGATGCAATACACATAGTAGAGGGTCACCACCTGGCGCGGGCTCAGGCCGGCATCGACCAGGCGAAAGTGGAGGTGCCGCCTGTCGCCCTGGCCGATCGACTGGCCTGCCCGCAGCCGGCTCACAATCAGCCAGGCCACGTCTACGATCGGGATGCTGAGCGCCAGCAGGAGCAGTGCCATCTTGGCCCCGGCCGCGATGCCGAGTGTGGCGATCGCATAGCCGAGGAGCGCCGCCCCCGATCCGAGAAAGATGCGCGCCGGTGGTAGATTGTACGGCAAAAAGCCAATCGTCGCCCCGAGCAGCGCCAGCGGCAACAGCGCCACACTGTACTGCCCCTCGCGCACCATGTGCGCCGCCAAGATCGCGCTCACGATCGCGCCCACGCCTGCCGCCAGTCCATCGAGCCCGTCGAGAAAGTTGATGGTGTTGATCATGCCCATGATCCACGCCACTGTAAAGATGACGGTGAACCAGTAAGGAAAGATCGTCAGCTCGTCGGTAAAGGGGTTCATGACGCGCTCGATAAACACGAGAAAGAGGACGGCGATGAGCGATGCTATGAGCTGAGCCAGGTACTGCGGCCCCGGCCTCAGCTCGAACCGGTCGTCGAGGTAGCCGACTAGGAATAGAAATGCCATGCCGAGCAGGATGCCGGCCAGCCGCACTAGCTCGTTCGGGTCCTGCCGCGGTACCGGCAACCACTGAGCCACGAGCGCCGCCATCACGAAAGCGATGAATAGCACCAGCCCACCCGTGCGCGGGATGGCGCCCACATGCCGCCTGCGCGCACCTGGCTTGTCCACCAGCCCTCGCCATCGCCCCCACCACGCCGCCAGCGGCGTGCCGGCAAGGGCGACGCTCAGGGCCAGTCCGAACACCAGGGCAAAGGGCCACCACGCAATCGTTGCGTCCATAGCCGCCATTGTACGCGAGAAGAGGAAAAGTGGCAAGCCCACGTTCGTAAAACGTGGGACGAGATGCGTGATGCGTGATCGCCACGCATCCCCTCTCCCAGGCCCGAATCCCGCCACTTTCCGTCAGGATTCGAACAAAATTTCGATCCATTCATGACGCAATCTGGCAGCAACATGGGCTAGAATAGAGGCCGGAAGGGGGCGTATGTATCAGGACAGGCTCGTCATTCGAGGAGCACAGCAGCATAATCTCAAAGACATCGACCTGACGCTGCCGCGTCACAAGCTCATTGTTTTTACCGGAGTGTCGGGCAGCGGCAAGAGCAGCCTGGCCTTCGATACCCTGTACGCCGAAGGCCAGCGCCGCTACGTCGAGTCCCTCTCTTCCTACGCTCGCCAGTTCCTCGGTCAAATGGAAAAGCCGAAGGTTGACTTTATCGGAGGCCTCAGCCCGGCCATCGCCATCGAGCAAAAAGCAGCCAGCAAGAACCCCCGCTCCACTGTCGGCACTGTCACCGAGATCTATGACTACCTGCGCGTCCTCTTTGCCCGTGTCGGCACGCCGCACTGTCCCGAGTGCGGGCGCGAGGTCCACGCCCAGTCGGCGCAGCAGATCGTCGAGCAGATCGCTGCTCTGGCACCCGGCACCCGCTTCCAACTCCTCGCCCCCATCGTCCGCGGCCGCAAGGGCACCCACGAGGATGTCATCGAGCAGGCGCGCGCCGATGGCTATACCCGTGCCCGCATCGACGGCGTCCCCGTCGATCTTTCCGAGCGTATCCGCCTCGCCAAGACCAAAAAGCATGATGTCGAGATTGTCGTCGACCGCCTGATCATTCCGAGTTCGGAACCTACCGAGCCCGAAGTTACGCAGTTGGTGGGTTTGGGATTCGTAGATTCGGACGTGGAGGGCTGGATGACCCGGCTGACGGATTCGGTCGAGACTGCCCTCGAGCTCGCCAGCGGCCTCCTCTACGCCGACATTGTGGATGGTGAGCGCCTCACCTTCTCCGAAGAGAATGCCTGTCCCGTCTGCGGCCTCAGCTTTCCGGAGCTGACGCCGGCGATGTTTAGCTTTAACTCGCCCCACGGCATGTGCCCCGACTGCAACGGCCTGGGCACGACCATGGAGTTCGACCCCGTGCTCTTTATCGACCCGACCAAGACCGTCGGCGAAGGCGCCGTCCGCACCTGGGGCGAGCTGAACAAGAAAAAGAGCTCCGGCACCTACCAGGCAGCCGCGCAGATCCTGGGGCGCTTTGGTCACGATCTCGACACGCCCTGGTCCGAGGTCTCGGACGCATGCCGCCAGGCCATACTGTATGGCGGTGTCAAGGTCTCGTACAAGTCGGAGAGTGACCGTGGCACCTGGCAGGGGGAATGGGAGACAGAGGGCATTGTCAAGGGTACCCGCCGTCGCTACCACCAGACCCACTCGCAGTATATGCGCGACTGGTACTCGAACTTTATGCGCCAGCAAACGTGCCCCGCTTGCCACGGCAAGCGGCTGCGCCCCGAGGCCGCCGCTACCACCGTCGCCGGCAAGGGCATTCACGACGTCACCGGCATGGCGATCGACCAGGCGCTGGAGTGGGTAGAGAGCTTGTGGCCGGACGGGAACGGGTATCCAGTATTAGATATTAGGGATTCGGCATCTACTACTCAATATCCAATACCTCATACCCAGTATCCAATATCTGGTCCCAGGTTGACGCCCGAGCAGTTTGTCATCGCCGAAGAAGTTCTGAAGGAGATCCGCGACCGCTTGCAGTTCATGCTCAACGTCGGGCTCCACTACCTTACTCTCGACCGCGCGGCGCCCACGCTGTCGGGAGGTGAGGGACAGCGCATCCGCCTGGCGAGCCAGATCGGCTGCGGCCTCGTCGGCGTCCTCTACATCCTCGACGAGCCAAGCATCGGCCTCCACCAGCGCGACAACCGCCGCCTGCTCGACACCCTCGAGCAGCTGCGCAACCTGGGCAACACTGTGCTCGTCGTCGAGCATGATGCCGAGACGATGCTCACCGCCGACTGGCTCGTCGACCTGGGACCGGCTGCCGGCGTGCTGGGTGGCTGGGTCGTCGCCGAGGGCACGCCCGCCGAGGTCATGGCCAACCCTGCGTCTCTTACCGGCCGTTACCTGTCGGGCGAGCTCGCCGTTTGCTCGCCCAATGGTCGCCGCCGGCCCACCAACGGCAAGTGGCTGACTGTTGCCGGTGCCCGGCAGCACAACCTGCGTGACCTCACTGTCCGCTTTCCCATCGGTCTCTTTACCTGCGTCACGGGCGTCAGCGGCAGTGGCAAGAGCTCGCTTATCAGCCAGACCCTCCACCCGGCGCTGGCCAAGGTCCTCCACCGCAGCCAGCAGGAGCCGGGAGATTTCGACCGGATCGAGGGACTGACCGAAGCAGGCGTAGACAAGGTGATTAACATCACTCAGGACCCGATCGGCCGCACGCCACGCTCGAACCCTGCCACCTATGTCGGCCTGTTTGACGACATCCGCCGCATCTTTGCCCAGGTGCCTGATGCCAAGACGAGGGGCTACAAGTCCGGGCGCTTTAGTTTTAATGTCAAGGGCGGACGCTGCGAGGCGTGCAAGGGCCACGGCCAGAAAAAGATCGAGATGCACTTTCTGCCCGACGTCTGGGTGCGCTGCGACGTATGCAAGGGCACCCGCTACAACCGTGAGACGCTCCAGATCCGCTACAAGGGGCGCAACATTGCCGAGACGCTCGATATGGATGTCAACGAGGCGCTCGATCACTTTGCCAACGTCCCCCAGATCGAGCGTAAGCTGCAGACACTGGTCGACGTTGGCCTCGGCTACATCAAGCTCGGCCAGAGCGCGACTACGCTATCTGGCGGCGAGGCGCAGCGTGTCAAGCTGGCCAAAGAGCTGTCGCGCGCATCCACCGGCGACACGGTCTATATCCTCGACGAGCCCACCACCGGTCTCCATTTTGCCGACATCCAGAAGCTGCTCGATGTGCTCCACCGCCTGACCGACGCCGGCAACACGGTCATTGTCATCGAGCACAACCTCGACGTCATCAAGACGGCGGACTGGGTGATCGACCTGGGACCGGAGGGTGGCGACGGTGGGGGCAGGATCGTAGCCGAGGGCACGCCGGAGGAGGTAGCGGCTGTGATTGATAGCTATACCGGCCGCTGGCTGGCGCAGACGCTGCGGGTGATGGACGCTGCGCACGCGTGCGGATCGTGGATGGGCGGGTAGGGCAGCCGTTCGAGACACGACGAGGAGTAAGGAGGACCAGATGTTCCGCGTTGAGCTGCGTGGTAGTTATGCTGACATGGGCCGCCAGCAAGCCCTGCCCCGGGACGTGTGGAGCCCGCCACCCCCCGATCCCAAGGTGCTCTGCTTTGCCAAACAGTGCGAGGAGCACCTGGCTCTACACGGCCCCGAGCTGCTCGAAGAAATGCGTGGGTTTGCCGAGGCATCGGGCATCGACTATGATACCTTTTTGACCTTTGTTACCACTACCCCCTTTGATCCTGACGAGATGCGCGCCTGCACGGTTGTCGCCGTGCTGCCCGAGCGCACGGTCGACGGGCGCACAATCGTGGGGCGCAACTTTGACTTTTTTCACGACGTTTCCGAGCAGGGCGCCACTACCTACCTGACCTATCCCGACGAGCGCCACGCTTCCGCCGGCAACTGCGACATCTGGGTTGGGCGCGAGGACGGCATCAACGAAGCGGGCCTCTTCTTTGGGCAGGCGGCCATCTTTATGCCCGGCCTGCAGCCGGGCCTCACTTTCTGGTACATCGGCCGCCTTCTCCTCGACCGCTGTGCCACTGTGGACGAGGGAATCGAGCTTTTGTACCGGGTACCCCACGCCGCAAGCTGGACCTATCTGCTCGCCGACGCCAGGGGCAATGCTGCGGTCGTCGAGCCGACGATCGAGGGGATCGAGGTGCGCTATCCGGAGGACGGGCTGCTGATCTTGACCAATCACGCTGTCTGCCCTCGCTGGGCCGGGCGTGAAGCGTTTGTCCCGCCCGACTCGCATCCACGATACGAGCGGTTGCGTGCATTCCTGGGGGGCAGCCATGCGATCACTGTCGACACGGTCAAAGCGGCGATGCGCGATCACGAGGGCCTCGTCTGTTCCCACGGTGCTCACTTTCCAGACCGCAAGTTCGGCACGCTCTGGTCCGTCGTCGGTCAGCCGGGAGAGCGGATGCTGCACGTCGCTGCCGGCTACCCGTGTGAGGCCGAGTACGAGGCCATCGGTTTCTAGGAGGGTAAATGTGACAGACAGTCAGAACCAAGCAGATGGATACCTCCAGCCGGCGCGCGTGGTGTTGGAAGGTGTGCCGCGCGTCGCCTTCCAGTCCGAGCTGGGCCACGACGCCCAAACCATGCCCTTCCCTGCCTGCCTCACGGCTTGTCTCGAGTATCTGGGCGATGACCTGGGCACCCGCGAGTTCGACTGGCGCGGCAGGCACTGGCAGCAGAGCAACACTTACACCTTCCTGCTCGGCGCCAGCGGTGCCGCCTTCCGCCTGGCGTGGCGCCCTGGCTGGCACGGCGACAACGTGGAGATCATGTACATGTCGGACGAGCCGACGGCCCCCTTTGACCGTGCCTTTGAGGCCATCGGCCGCGAGCACGAGTTTCTGATGCCGGAGGAAGGTCGCGACGACCGCGCCTACTGGCTGGAGCGCATCGCCGAGAGCGTGCGCGACCTTGGCCGCCCTGCCCTTGCCTTCGGTGTGGTCGGTCCGCCCGAGTGCTGCCTCGTCACTGGCTATGATGAGGGTGGCGACGTCCTTGTCGGCTGGAGCTTTTTCCAGCACTTTCCCGAGTTCAATCAGGGTGTCGAGTTCGAGCCGAGTGGCTATTTTCGCCGGCGCGACTGGTTCGAGAACACCCAGACTCCGCTGATCATCGGCCAGCGGCGCGAGCGCCCGCCCCTGCACGACACCTACTGCCGAGCGCTCCGCTGGGCACTTCACGTCGTGCGCACACCCCACACGACCACCTACGGCGCCTTCCGCCACAACGGCCTGGCCGCCTACCAGGCCTGGGCCGACCATCTTGCCGACGGGGCCGAGTTTGCGACCGACGACATGAAGGTGCTCTGGGAGCGCTACATGGTGCACAATGACGCGGTCGGCCTTGTCGCCGAGGGGCGTTGGTATGCTGCGGCCTTCCTGCGACAGGTCGCCGCTCACGAGCCGGCCGTCACCGAACCGCTCCTCGCCGCCGTGGCCAACTATGAAGCCGAGCACGATTTGATGTGGCAGATCTGGGATCGCACCGGCGGCATTGGCTTCTCTGACGATCACGTGCTGAAGCTTGCCGACCCTGCCGTCCACTGCCAGATCGTACCGATCATCCTGCAAGCGCGTGACCTCGACGCGGAGGCAGCCGACCATATCGAGCGTGCCGTACAGATGATGTGTGATTGACGAGGAAAACTTGGCACAGGACACGGGGTCGTCGCCGCAGACCTACTATGCCACGCCTGGCCCGATGACCGATCCGGGCAAGTGGGGCACGCTGTTTGACCCTCTCCCACCGACCATCCCCGAGGTCGTGGCGGTGGTCCAGGGGCTGATGGTCCACATCTTTTGGGCCGAGCGCTACGGCCTCCAACTTGCGGAAGAGCGCCAGGCCGAAGTGCAGATCCGCGACGTTGCGACCAAGCTCAAGCGCATCGTGGAGTTGGACGACCGCCCGCTGGCCGAGCCGCGGCCCCTCGAGAAAAAACTGGTCGGCAACTGCCGCGATTTCACGGTGCTGACGTGCGCCATGCTCCAGCATCACGGCCTGCCCACCCGCGCCCGCTGCGGGTTCGGTACCTATTTTCTGCCTGACCGCTATGAAGATCACTGGGTGTGCGAGTACTGGAATGCGGACCAGCAGCGCTGGGTGATGGTCGACGCCCAGCTCGATGACTTTCAGCGCCAGGCACTTGGTATCGAGTTCGACCCTCTCGACATGCCGCCGGGCCAGTTTGTCACCGGCGGGCAGGCGTGGCAGATGTGCCGCAGCGGCGCCGACGACCCCGAGAAGTTCGGCATATTTGACATGCACGGCCTCTGGTTCGTGCGCGGCGATCTGATCCGCGACTTTTTGGCGCTGAACAAGGTCGAGATCCTGCCCTGGGATGGTGGCTGGGGTTTTTTGGCAGGCGAGGATGACCTGGTGGGCAATGTGATGGACCGCGCTGCCGTTCTCACTTTGGGTGGCGATGCTCTCTTTGGCGAGCTGCGCGCCGCCTACGAGGCCGAGCCTCGCTTCCACGTGCCGGATGACTATTTGCCGGCGGCCTATCGTTAGTTTGCGCAGAGCCCGGCCAGGGAAGGGAAAAGCTTGAGGAGGATAAGAAATGTTTGAGGTGATCGGCTATTGCGGCTACAACTGCCACCTGTGCGCGGCGCGCTCGGACGACCCGGCGGTCCGCCAGTGCGACAGCATGCCGAACCTCGTGCGTTTCCTCGTCGCAGCCGGCAAGCTGCCGAATTGGCTGGTATCCGCCCCGCCGTCTCCCTCTCCCCGCACAGGCACGGAGGGCGAGCGATGAAGCAGTTGAGCTGGGAGGGGTTTGCCAGGGCCCGCCACTTTCTCAAAACAGAGGCGCGCGCGTTGGACCGGGCGCTGTTCGAGTTCTGCTTCGAGGAGGCCCCGGCAGAGGCGGTCGCTCGCGCGCTATCTGCCTACCAGAACCCCGACGGCGGCTTTGGCCACGCCCTCGAGCCGGACGTGCGCACTCCTGATTCGTCGGCACTCGCCACGGGAATTGGCCTGCAAATGCTGAAAGAGATCGCCTGCCCGGCTGATCATCCGATGGTGGAAGACGCAGTGCACTATCTCCTCGACACCTTCAATTCCGACGGCCACATCTGGCGTATCGTGCCGCACAGCGCCAATGATTACCCACACGCTCCCTGGTGGCACGACGAGGACGGTAGCCTGGCGCGTACCTTCGACCAGTTCTTCATCATTCCGCGTGCCCAACTCGTCGGCTTGCTCCATCATTTCTCAGCCGCCCTTCCTGGCGCCGCCGTCCCGACAGACTGGCTCGACGCTGTGACAGAGCGCATTGTCGCCGACATCGAGACGATCGACGTGCTCGGCAGTGGTGGAGGTGATGATCTCGCGTACACGCTCGGCCTCGCCGCCGAGAGGGGTCTGGCTACCCATCCCAGGGAGCGGATTCTTGCCCGGGTGCGTCGCGAGGTGCCACGCGCTGTCAGCCGTGACCCCGCCGAGTGGCACACCTACTGCATGCGCCCGCTAAAGGTCGTGCACACACCCGACTCGCCGATCGCGGACCTCATTTGGGATGCTGCCCAGGCCGACCTCGACTACCAGATCGGCCAGCAGAGCCCCGCAGGCACCTGGGACCCTGTCTGGAACTGGAGCGGCAACTATCCCGAGGCGTGGGAACAGGCCCGCCACGAGTGGCGCGGTCACATCACCCTCGAAACCCTGACCATTCTGCGCGCCTTTGGGCGCATCGAGAATATCTAGTACCGCATATCAGAGATTGGAGATTAGATATAAAGAGGAGTAAACAAATGGAGCCGAGAATCGTCAGCAAACGTGCTTTCACCGTCGCCGGGCTCAAGTACCAGGGCAAGAACGAGAACAACGAAATTGCGGGGCTGTGGCAGAGCCTCGGCCCGCGCATGGGCGAGTTTCGGAACCTGGCCGATCCGGAAGCCGCCTATGGTGTCATGAACAACATCGACATGGGAAGCGGCAGGTTCGACTATGTCGCCGGCGTCTCTGTGCAAGAGGGGGCGGATGTGCCGCAGGGCATGTCGACCGTGCATGTCCCCGAGCAGACCTATGCCGTCTTTCACACCACCCTGCCCGCGCTGATGGATGCCTTCCATCTTGCCTACGAAGAGTGGCTGCCTGCGTCCGACTATCGCCGTGCGTGCGGTCCCGAGTTCGAGCGTTATGGTGAGGCATTCGACCCGCAGAGTCCCGAGTCCGAGATGGAGATCTGGATCCCCATCGAGCCGGCTTGACCGCCATGAGCGACGGGCGCCTGTTGTGGCTCGGTCAGAGACCGGCCACAACGGGCAGCCCATCGAGCCGAGCCGAGAGACAGCAATAGACAGGAATTTGTGAAGCGAAGAAAGGAATCAGTCTAAAGGAGGAACTCAAATGGAACCGATGATCGCCTACTGTGGACTCGTCTGTACTGACTGCCCCGCCTACGTCGCCACTCAGGCGAATGACTGGGATGCCCTCGATCGTCTGGCAGTATATGCCAGGGAGCATTATGGACAGCCCGATGCCACCGCCGAGAGCACCATGTGCGATAGCTGCAAGTCTGACAGCTCGCGCCTGTGTGGCTACTGTGCCGTGTGCGATGTGCGCGCCTGCGCCATGGCTCTCAACCTGGCCAACTGCGCCCACTGCGCCGATTACGCCTGTGACAAGCTTGAACGCTTTTGGTCGATGGCTGCCGAGGCGCGTACTACCCTCGATGCCATCCGTGCTAGCCTGAGCGCATGAGAGGAGGAGAAAATGATGGACAAGATCATCGCTTACTGTGGGCTGAACTGCAGTGACTGCCCGGCGTATATCGCCACTCAGGCTGGTGATCGGGCTGCCTTGGAGCAGGTCGCTGCTCAATGGCGCGCCGAGTATAACGCACCGAACATCACCGTCGACTCGGTCATCTGCGATGGCTGTCTAACCACCGAGGGGCGCAAGTGTGGTCACTGCTTCGACTGTGACATCCGTGCCTGTGCCATGGCGCTGAACGTTGCCAACTGCGGCCACTGCGCCGACTATGGCTGCGAAAAGATCGAGCGCTTTTTCGGCTTTGTGCCTGATGCACGGGCCACGCTCGACGCCATTCGCGCATCGTTGGCGGCCTGAAGCCAGGGTGGAGGTAACTGTGATGGGAGGTCATCTTTGAGCAGCCCTTGCAGTGTACTCGATCGGCTGTCTTCTGCCAGTGGTGATCCGAGCGAGACGTCCAACAAGGTTGTGGCGGCCGAGGCACTGGCGCGCCCCGAGATCCTGGACGCGGTGGCGGAGGGTTTGGGTGGTGCTGACCACAAGCTGCTTGGCGACTGCGTCGAGGTGTTCACCGAGGTGGCCAAGGAGAACCCGGCGATGGTTGCGCCATATGCTCGACACCTCGCTCCGCTGATGGGTCACAAGGACACCCGGGTGCGATGGGAGGCGACCCACGCCGTGGCGCTGGTCGCCTCCCTCATACCCGGCCAGATCGCGCCCCTGCTGCCAGATCTGGCGGACAAGATCGCACACGACCGGAGCGTCATTGTCCGCGACTCGGCCGTCAAAGCGCTGGGCGAATATGGCCGCAGTGGGCCGGAGCCGGCGAGGCGGGCATTTCCGCTGCTTGCGGACGCGCTAGAGGCGTGGGAAGGCAAACACGCGAAACTGGTCCTCGAGGGCATGGAAAAGCTCCTTGCCGTCGAGCCCAAGTTAGCGGCCGAGGTGGTGGCGGCGGCGCGGATCTGCCTGGAAGCCAAGCGTGCCAATGTTCGGCGATTGGCAGCCAGGATCGTACAAGAAAGGAGCGACTGGTGAGCGAAACCACGCACTGGCTGCTCACCTCCTCCGAGCCCTGGACTCGCTATCGCACCCTCCTCGACCTGCTTGACCGCCCCGCGGATGACCCGGAAGTGCGTGCCGCCCGCGCCGACATGCTTGCCCACCCCCAGATCGAGGCCCTTGTTGCGCACGCCACCACCTGGGGCACCTCGCCCCTCCAGCGCCACAACGATGCAGGGCACGCCATCTATGCCCTCAGCACCCTGGCGGATTTCGGCCTGCAAGCAGACGACCCCGGCATAGCACCTGCCGTCGATGCCTTCCTCGCCCACCAGGCACCCGAAGGCGCTTTCCAGACCCTGATCAATATTCCCAGGAATTTTGGTGGTTCGGGCGAGGACGCCTGGACCTGGATCGTGTGCGACGCGCCCACGGTTCTCTACATCCTCCTTGGTCTCGGCGTTGGCACCGACACGCGCATCCAGCGCGCTGTCAACCATCTCATCTCACTCGTCGACGACAACGGCTGGCGCTGCGTCGGCTCGCCTGATATTGGCAAGTTTCGTGGGCCCGGGCGCAAGGATGATCCCTGTCCCATCGCCAACGTCTATGCCCTGAAGGCCATCGCCGCTGCTGCTGCCCACGGCCGGCCCGACCTGCTCGACGGCAGCGCGGCCCGCGCCGGCGCCGAGATGCTCCTGTCGCACTGGGAGCAGCAGGGCGAGCGCAAGATGTACCTGTTTGGCATCGGCACCGACTTTCGAAAGCTCAAGTACCCCTTTGTGTGGTACGATATCCTCCACGTCACCGGCGTTCTCAGCCGTTTTCCCTTCCTCCACGATGACCCGCGTTTCCGCGAAATGGTCGAGACCATCGCCGCCCAGGCCGACACGGAGGGCCGCTACACTGCCACGTCGATGTACAAGGCGTGGAAAGGCTGGTCGTTCGCCGACAAAAAGAATCCATCCCCCTGGCTCACCTTCCTCGCCCTGCGCATTATGAAGCAAAGCGGCCGTCAGTTTTGACGCCTGGCTTCCCCAACATCGCCTGCCGTATTGCCCACCTGGCTAACAAGAAACTCCCCCACTGGCTGATGCGCCCCGTGCACGGGCGTGATATAGTGGCGTCAGGAGGAAGACTAGTCAGCCTTTCGGTTGTGCACGACCTATTGCCAGAATGAGCAAGTTGTGATAAGATAGTGAGGCAGAATAGCGACGAGAATAGGTTCCCTCCAGTCGAGGGGAGATGACGTTGAAACTCGGACGTAGCGTGGCAAAGCCCGCCCGGAAGGGCATGGCCTGGTTGGTGGCGGCGGCACTGCTCGCGATCATGTGCAGCGTGGACAGTTGTGCGTCGCCTGTTGCTGCGCGTGTCGGCATGGCAGCGGAATCTGTCTCTCACCTCGCCGCGCCCACTGCCGTACCCACCCCCGCGGATTTTGGCGGTACGAAGGGGCCGGCCCTGGCCGGCGCCGGCCGCCGCCTCCCGTTTCGCCGGCTCACCATTGAAGATGGCCTCTCGCAAAGCACCATCACCTGCATCGCCCAGGATAGCCGCGGCTTTATCTGGTTCGGCACTCAGGACGGCCTGAACCGCTACGACGGCTACGACTTTTGGGTTTACAAGCGCGATCCCAACGACCCCGGCAGCCTGACCTCGAATTGGATCATGCACTGTCATCGAGATCGACGCGACAACCTCTGGTTTGTCACCGACGACAGTGTCCTCCACCGTTATGACCTGGCGATGGATCGATTTGAGCATTATCCTATCGAGGCGAAGGATCCAAACCGTCGGGGTGCGTACAACATCCTCACGCTCTATGGAGACAGCAGCGGCAGATTGTGGATCGGCACCTACGGCGGCGGCCTGGTCCAATACGACCCCGACACGGATCACCTCGTGTACTACAGTGAGGATCTCGACGATGCAAGCCGGGAAGGTGTGGATGACAACAAGGTATATACTATCTATGAGGACAGCGCCGGCACCCTCTGGTTCGGCACCGGTGAGGGACTCGTGCGTTACGATCCCCAAGCCGCATCCTTCGTCCGTTATCCATACCACGCTGACACTGAGACCCTGCCTGAACCTGGCGTGCTGCGCAGCCCTTACGTCGCCCACCTCTATGAGGATCGAAGCGGCCGGTTGTGGGTTGGAACAACCTACGGCGGCTTGCACCAGCTCGACCGCGATACGGGGCGCTTCAGGCCGTATCCTTACAGCCCGGGCGATCCGAACACCTTTTCCGGCAACTCGGTCCGCTCCCTGCTCGAGGACCGTGACGGCAAGCTCTGGGTGGCTTCCGCCGAGCGCAAGCTCGACAATACGTTCGAGCGCCTTGGCCTGGAGCGACTCGACCCCGACACGGGCGAGATCACCCGTTTCCTCCACGATCCGGATGATCCGTGCAGCCTGAGCCACAATGCCGTGCTCCTCATGCGCGAGGACCGGCAGGGCACGCTCTGGTTTCACACCTTTGCCGGTGGTGTCGACCTATATGACCGGCAGACCGGCTGCTTTACCCACTACCAGCACGACCCGATTGACGCTCGTACCCTGAGCGATGATTCGATCACAGCTTTTCACGAGGACGAATCAGGCGGCGTGTGGCTGGGCACCGACGCCGGCGGCATCAGCTTCTACCACCCCACCTGGGCCAGGTTTCCCTACTATGCCGTCAGCGCAGCACCCATGGAGCGGCAGAGCAACAACTCTGTTTTCTCTTTCCATGCCCCGGCGTCGGCCATCGACCCTGACGGGCATGTAGAACGGTTGTGGATTGCGACGGGCGCCGGGGTAAATCACTGGGATCGGCGTACCGGTATATTTACCTTCTACGAGGTCGATCCCGCTATCCCCGACATCATGCCTTACGCGCTCTACGAGGATGATGCGGGCACGCTTTGGCTTGGAAGTGGGCTGGGCCTGCACAAAGGCCTGCCGGCAGCCGGTGGCAAGATCGATTTCCAGCTCGTCCTCCCCCGCGTCGCGCCTCAGGTGGGGCTCGTCTCGGCCATCCTCCCCGACCGCGAAAGTGACGATCTCTGGCTCGCCCTCAGCAGGATCGGCCTGGCCCGCTTTGACCCGGCAGCGGGAGAGATCGTCCACACCTACAAAGCGGACCCCGCCAATCCCGAGGCCCTGGGCGACGACATCATTACCAGGCTCTTTCCGGGCAGCGCCGGCACCCTTTGGATCGCCACTGCTACCGGCCTGGACCACTTTGACCCGGCGACAGAAACCTTTGTTCACTACCGCCACGACCCGGACAACCCACACAGCCTGAGCGACGTCTCGATCCTCTGGATCTATGACGACCAGAAGGGCACGGTGTGGAGTGGTACCAATGGCGATGGCTTTCAGCGCCTTGACCTGGCCACAGGCACCTGGAGCCATTACCGGGAGGAGGACGGCCTGCCCAACGACGTGGTGTATGCCATCTTGCCCGAGCGGGTGGTAGGCGCTGACACACATCTCTGGCTGAGCACGAACCGGGGCCTGTCGCGCTTTGATCTGCAGGCCGAAACCTTCAGGAACTATTCTCACCTCGACGGCTTGCAGAGCAACGAGTTCAACGCCTACGCCGCCTACGCGGCACCGGACGGCGAGATCTTGTTGGGCGGAGTGGAGGGGATCAACGCCTTCTATCCCGACCAGGTTTGGGATGATCCCTACACCCCCCCTGTGTACATCACCGGCCTTCTGCTCGCCAATCAGCCAGCCACGATTGGCAGCGATGGTGTGCTGGATCGCTCGATCGAAGTCGCACAATCGGCCCGCCTGTCGTACCGGGATCGCGTTGTGTCGTTCGAGTTCGCCGCCCTCTATTACGCCATGCCTGAGCGCGTGCAGTATGCCTACATGCTCGAAGGCTTTGACGAGGAGTGGATCGCCGCCGGGAAGCGGCGCTTTGCCACCTACACCAGCCTGCCACCGCGCGACTATGTCTTTCGTGTCAAGGCGGCCAACGCCGACGGTGTGTGGAACGAGACGGGGGCTTCCCTGGCCATCGCCGTCGCGCCGCCGGTGTGGGCCACGTGGTGGTTCCGTGGGCTCGCTGCCGTGCTCGTGGTCGGTGCCCTGGTGGGCGGTTACCGGTTTCGGGTGCGCAGTGTCGAAGCACGGGCGCGTGCCCTCGAACAGCAGGTCACAGTCCGCACCGGCGAGCTGTCGGCGCTCAACGCCATTGCCTCAGTCGTCAGCGCCTCTCTCAACCTGGAGCAGATCCTCGGCGGCGCGCTCGAGAAAACCCTGGACGTCACCGGGCGGGAGGCGGGAGGCATCTACCTGCTCCAGCGAAATAGCTCATCGGACCCCGATCATGATCAGGTGCTCAAGGTCGTGGCACACAGGGGAATTGGTCCGTCGCTACTGGCCGCTATCGATAACCTGCAGGTTGGGGAAGGATTTTCGGGGCATGTAGCTGCGACGGGCAAGCCGCTTCTCATCAACGATCTTGCCGCCGACGGCCGCCTCACACGCCTGGCAGTGACTGATGAAGGCTACCGGTCCGTCGCGATCGCACCCCTTTTATCGAGGGGGGAGGTGCTCGGCTCCTTGTTCGTGATGAGCAAGGACAGCACGCCTCTGGAAGAAGAGGACCTGGATCTGCTCACCTCTATCGCCGGGCAGGTGGCTGTAGCCGTCGAAAACGCACGCCTGTATGCCGATACCGAGCACCGCCTGGCACAGATCACGGCGCTGCAAGAGACTTCGACCGCTGTCGCCAGCACGCTCCAGATCGACCATCTCCTACACCTGATCACCCAGCAGGCCTCAGCGCTCTTCCAGGCAGGCGCCGGCATCCTGAACCTGGTCGACTGGGACCGGATGGAGGATGAACCGGTGGCGTGTGTGGGCGCTGGTGTGGCCGGCATTGGCTATCGTACCCCGTTGGATCGCGGACTGTCGGGCTGGATTGCCCTTCACAACCAGCCGACCATCGCTCTCGACCTGCCTGGCGACTCCCGGGTGGATCACGATGCACTGGCGCTGATGGACTCGAAACTCGGCCGGCCGGTGCGGAACGCGGCCGGCGTGCCGCTCGTCATCAAGGGGCAGGTCGTCGGCAGCTTGATCTTGATCGACAAGCTTGGAGGCCAGGCCGAGTTCGACCGCAACGACCTTGACCTTCTCGTGGCCTTTGCCAACCAGGCGGCTACGGCTATCGAGAATGCACGCCTCTTCAATGCCGAACAGCGTCGCGCTGAGCAGTTTCGCGTCATCGGCGAGGTAGGGCAGAGAGTGACGTCGATTCTGGAGATCGACGAGGTGCTGAGCCAGGTTGTGCGCCTGATCCAGGAAGCGTTTGCCTACGACCACGTTGGGATCGCCCTCGTCGAGGGTGATTGTGCCGTCTACAAGGTAGGTGCCGGGGTTTTGTGGGATGATCCCGAGTTTGAGTTCAGTCCCTCGCGCCTCAAGGTCGGCCAGGAGGGGATCACCGGGTGGGTAGCGGCTACCGGCCGTTCGCTCCTCATCCCCGACGTCCGCCTCGATCCACGCTATGTGCACATGGAAGGCAGCCGGACACAATCGGAAGCCATCGTTCCGCTCCAGGTCAAGGGTGAGATCATTGGCGTGCTCGACGTCCAGAGCAACCGTTTGAATGCTTTTGATCAGAGTGATCTGGCAATGCTCGAGTCGTTGGCCACCCAGGCGGCCGTGGCGATCAAGAATGCGCAGTTGTTCAAGGCCGAGCAGCGTCGCGCCGAGCAGTTCCGTGTCATCAGCGAGGTGGGCAGCCGCGTCGCGTCCCTCCTGACCGTCGAAGAAGTCATCGACCAGGTGGCACGGCTGATTCAGAAGGCGTTTGACTATTACCTTGTCGAGATCGGCCTGGTGGAAGAGACAGATCTGGTGTTCAAAACGCGCGCCAGTCGCGTCGAGGGGGATCGATTCGACCAGTTTCACCTGCCTGTCGACCAGAGCAGTGTCACAGGCTGGGTCGCCGCAACGGGCGAGCCGCTCCTGGTGCCCGACGTCAGCCAGGAAGCCCGCTACGTGCAGGCCACCACTTTTTCAAGCCGGTCGGAACTAGCCGTGCCGATGAAGACCAAAGACCACGTCATCGGCGTCATCAACGTTCAGAGCGAGCGTGTTAATGCTTTCGATGAGAGCGATCTGAACGTTCTTCAGTCGTTGGCAAACCAGGCCGCGATCACGATCGAGAATGCCAGACTCTACGAGCAAGCACAGCAGTTGGCGATTATGGAGGAGCGCAGCCGTCTGGCACGTGAGTTGCACGACGCAGTGACGCAGACGCTCTTTTCAGCCAGCCTGCTCGCCGAGGCGCTGCCCGAAATGTGGGAGAACGACCCCAATGAGGGCCGTGAGCTCCTGGGTGAGTTGCGGCAGTTGAGCCGCGGCGCCCTGGCTGAGATGCGGACCCTCCTCCTGGAGCTGCGCCCGGCCGTCCTGATCGAGTCGAACCTGCGCGACCTGATCCGCCAACTGGGTGAGGCCGTCGCCGGGCGAGCTGGTATCCCCGTCGACGTCGCTGTCGGCGATCTCTGCCCACTGCCCGACGACGTGCACGTGGCACTCTATCGCATTGCCCAGGAGGCACTGAACAATGTGGTCAAGCACGCACAGGCCCGCCAGGTGCAGGTCCGTTTGCACTGTCCGGAACCGGATGGCAAGCAGCCCGAGCGTGCGCGCGTCGAGCTTTGCATTGCTGACGACGGGCGTGGTTTTGACCCTGTCACCATCCCGACAGACCGTCTCGGCATCGGCATTATCCGTGAGCGAGCGTCTGCCATCGGTGCTTCGTGCCGGATCGACAGCTGCCCGGGCAATGGGACGTGTATCACCATCGTGTGGAAGGAGGCAGTGTGAGCGCATCTGATCCGATCCGTGTCGTAATCGTCGATGACCACAGTATGGTCCGCCGAGGGCTGGCGACTATCCTGAGGCTCAAGCCCGGCCTGGAGTTGGTAGGTGAGGCGGGCAACGGCAAGGAGGCACTCGAGCTGTGCACCCGTGTCCAGCCTGACGTCGTTCTCATGGATTTGATCATGCCCGAGATGGATGGCCCCTCTGCGACCCGTGCCATTCGTGAGCGGTGGCCGCACATCCAGGTGGTTGCGCTGACCAGCTTCCAGGAGAAGGAGTTGGTGCGCGAGGCGCTCGAAGCCGGGGCCATTGCCTACCTTCTCAAGAATGTCACCGCCGACGATCTCAATGCCGCGATTCGCGAGGCACACGCCGGGCGCTCCACGCTCGCGCCTGAGGCGATCCAGGCTCTGATCCACATCGATCCGGCACCGCCCATCTCCAGTCTTGGTGCTGCCGAAGCCTTTGACCTGACGCCGCGTGAGCAAGAAGTGCTGGCTCTGCTGATCGAGGGTCTCACCAATCCCGAGATCGCCGACCGCCTCGTCGTCAGCCGCTCCACCGCCAAGGCCCACGTCAGCAACATTCTATCCAAAATGGGGGTCTCGAACCGGGCCGAGGCCATCTCCCTGGCCCTCCAATACACCTCCACGAAAAGCGTATAGCGCGCTACGACGTCCGCGCACGCCCAATACTGGTCACCTGGCTAATCAAAATCCACCCGGCTGGCCGATCCAGCCGGGTGGATTTTCGTCTATACTACGTGGGAAGGGAGGGTGCGATGAACCTTGAAGAGTGCAAATTGGCAAATGCGATGATGGAAACCTACCGTGTTCAGGCAGAGCTGCACGGTGAGACCTACCTCCCGCTCTATCCTGTCAGTTCTGGTGGACGGGGGTGGGTAACCGGGTCTGCATGTTGGCTCGTATCCAACGTCGGCAAGGCGTTGGTGGCAGCCGGCAGGCAACTGGAGAGTTTGGGCGTCCCGCCGGTCTTGCCAACACGCAACCGGGCAATTCGGACGGGCTGAGTCTCATCTGGTCGCCGAGAGTAGCCACATGGCTAGGCGCAAATCCCCCAGGTAGCCGATGCACCTGGGGGATTGTCCTTGTATAATGAGGCATGATGAACCAACTACTCTTTAGTGAGGTGAGACTCATGCGCATCTTGGTGGCAGATCGCCAGGCCAAAGTCCGATTCGCCCTACGGGTGCTCTTGGAACGTCAGCCTGGATTTGAAATCGTGGGAGAAGCATCGAATACCACAGATCTGCTCGACCGGGCAGCCGCTGAGGCACCGGAGGTGGTCCTCTTTGATTGGGATCTGGCCACGCCAACACCGGCCAGCATGATGCTGGCCCTGCGCCGAGCCTGTCCCGATGCGATGGTGATCGCCCTCAGCGGGCGCGCCGAAACGCGCAAGGGGGCACTTGCCGCCGGTGCGGATGCTTTTGTGAGCAAGGGCGATCCGCCCGAGCGCTTGCTGGGCGCCATCACCCAATGCCATCACACCGCCTGCTGCGACGCTTCAGAGTGACTGCGCGTCGCGCAAGCAGGCTGCACATGCTCTAGCGTATTGTCTCTTCCGTTACAAGGGCCAATGGGGCAGGGGGACCTGGACCCGCTCCCTGCCCCCGGCCCAAACTTTTACTCTACCATTCCTCAATGCCTCGATTCCTTACTTGCCCATCTCCCTGTTTTTCTGGCCGGATTTGCTCATTTGCCCACTCTGTCTACAACATCCGTGCAGATCCCACCCCGCCAAGTAGTCCTTTCGTGTACACAGGATCGGTGTTTTTCCTGATGACAGCGATGAGCCGGTCTGCTATACTATGCTCAACATTGTCTCTCTTCCGCAGGGGCGTTCGGTGGCCAGGACCCACACGGACGCCCTCATTTTTAAAAACTGACACACAAATGGTGCCTGGCCCGTTGGCCAGGTGGACAGCCAAGATCGGTCACGTGGTGGACAGGGAATCATCCACGTGGTCGATGTTACCCAGGCGATTCTCTGATACACTGGACATGGTGCACTGCCAGGGAAGCGTGCCAGGGAGGAGTGATGACGGATAGACCAATTCGCGTGCTGGTTACCGAGGACCACGACATTGTCCGCAAGGGCATCTGTGCACTACTGGTAACCGAGCCCCAGATCGAGGTCGTCGGCGAGGCGCGCGACGGCAGCGAGGCGATCCGTGCCGTGCACAGCCTGCATCCCGACGTCATCCTGATGGACCTGGTTATGCCCGGCATTGACGGCCTGGAAGCAACGCGCCGCATCGTCGCCGAGCAGCCTGACGCCCGCGTTCTCGTCCTTACCAGCTTTGCTGGCGACGACAAGCTCTTTCCCGCCATCGAGGCCGGCGCGCTTGGATACCTGCTCAAAGATTCCACCCCCGAGGACCTGGTCGAGGCGATCTGCCAGGTGTACCGTGGGGAATCCTCCCTCGACCCGGCCATCGCACGCAAGGTACTCCTCGAGTTTGCGCGCCCTTCGCATCACGCCACAGCATTGAGCACCTTGAGCAGCCGTGAGGAGCAGGTGCTGCGCCTCGTCAGCCAGGGGTACACCAATCGTGAGATCGCACAGCAGCTCGACATTGCCGAGGCAACTGTGCGCACCCACGTCAGCGGCGTCCTGACCAAGCTCAAGGTGTCGAATCGCACTCAGGCGGCGCTCTATGCCTTGCGCGAGGGCCTCGCCTCGCTCACTGACCTCGTCCTCACCGCCTGTGTGAGTTTGCCGTGGCTGTTGGCGATGGTAGCAGCACGGCTCGATCAGTTGATGGGGGCAAAGTGACTGCTTTGCACTCGAATCCGAATCAGGAGGCGTAATATGCTTTCGAGAGGGTTGTCCTGCTGGCGGCTTATCGCCATCGGCTTTGTGCTGGTGTTGTTCGGCTTTGTGGTTCCGTTTCTGATGTGCATCCAGGTGATGGCACCCAGTTTTGCGCTGTGCTTTCTCTCCTTCAGCGCATCGGTGACCGGTGTGCTCCTGGGCATCATCGGCGTGAGTGAGTACAGCGAAATATGCTTCTAGCAATAGCGGTAGAGCGGGCTCCCGCGCCCGTAGCCTGGACAAGTGGGACTGAGGAGGGGATTGTGCGCATACAACTGCTTCCGGTCGCGAGCCACTTTGATCTCGCCACCCCGGGTTTGCACACCCGGCCGTGCTCGTTGCTCACAGCAATACCCAGTATCTGATATCCAATAGGAGGAGGAACCCAGATGTTAAGCAAAACCAGATGGACGACACTCATTGCACTTGTCGTCATGCTCAGCATGATTCTCTCCGCCTGCGGCCCGACGCCCGAGCCCCAGGTCATCATCGAGACCGTGGTCGTGGAGCAGACGCGGGTGGTCAAAGAGGCGGGAGAGGATCGGACAGTTGTCGAGACGGTAGTGGTCGAGGTAGAAAAAGAAGTCACCGCGGTGCCGCCCACCGAGGTGCCGGCTACCGCCACCCCAATGCCCGAGGCGGTTGACAGCGTTGTGATCGCGATGCAGCAAGAGCCTGACACCCTGCACCCCTTGATCAGCTCGATGACGGCCTCGACCCAGGTCATGGCTGCGGTTCTTGTCGGCTGCATGGGCCAGAACGAGAAAGTGGAGTGGGTCAACCTAGGCTGCGATGGCGACATCCCCACGCTGGAAAACGGGGGCGCCGAGTTCATCGGCGAGGGCGAGGATCGATACCTGGCGGTGACACACAAGATCAAGGAAGGCTGGCGCTGGACCGACGGCACGCCGGTGACCGTCGATGACGTACTCCTGGTCTGGCACCTGCAGATGGATCCCGAGTTCCAGCTCCCTGCCCGGGACACCATCGAGAAGGTGTATGACATCGAGAAGGTCGACGACCGCACCTGGATCGTCAAGTTTATGAGCCAGAAGCAGGTACGTGCCGCAGCGGCGGGCACCTTGGAAGGAAACGTCGACTTTGCCGCATTCCAGGACGACTATATCGCGGCCGGGTACGCAGAGTGGAACGGCCCCGTGGTCGATTCGGTGTACTGGCTCATCGGTGTGCAGTGGCTGCCCGCACACATCCTGGGCGATGTGCCGGCAGCAGAGCACGCCTCGCACGAGTACTCACGCAACCCCGTGGGCGACAGCCCCTACGTTATCACCAAGTACCAGCCGGCGCAGGAGCTGGTGCTGGAAAAGATCGACCTGCCGTGGCCACTGCCCGATCCTAAAATCAACACGATCACCTTCCGCTTCTACGGCGAGACCGCTGGCATCCTGAACGCGCTCCAGAATGGCGAAGTAGACGCAGCGATGAGCTCCACCGGCGGCCTGACGGTGAACAACGCCCCCGATCTCGACGCGATCGACGCGGCGGGCCAGTACGTGACACACTATGCGCCGGGCTATAACTGGGAGCATATCGACCTGAACACCACCAAGTTCCCACTTGACGACGTGCGCGTGCGGCAAGCACTCTACTATGCCATCGACAAGCAGGCGTTGGTCGACCGTCTCTACTACGGCCGGCAGAGCCCCACCGACCTGCCGATCCCGCCCGGCCTCTCCTGGGCCTACAGCGACAACTATGTGCATTATCCCTACGACCCCGACAAGGCCGCAGATCTGCTGGCGGAAGCTGGCTGGGACTGCAGCACCTATCCGTGCACCAATGCTGACGGGGCCACGCTCGAGATCACGTTGATGACCACCGACCGGCAGGATCGCCAGTTGCTGGCCCAGGTCATCCAGTCGATGTGGCGCCAGCTCAACGTGGGCGTCAACCTCCAGTTCCTCTACGGTCGTGGCCTCTTCCAGTCGTGTGATGCCGGCGGCCCGCTCTACTGCCGCACGTTCGACGCGGCCATCTACACCTACTCCACCGGCGATGACCCCTCCTTCAACAACATCTATAGCTGCGCCGTGATCCCAACGGCTGAGAATAATTGGTCAGGGCAGAACAACCCCGGCTGGTGCAATGAGGCGGCCGATGCGGCGCTCGACAAGGCGGAAAAAGATTTCGAGATCAGCCTGTCACGCGAGCTGCGCAAGCCCTACTATGACACCTGGTTCACCGAGTGGACCAAGGACGTCCCGGTCATCCCGCTCTTTTCCAACACGCGCGTGTGGGTGACACGCCCTGGCTTCTTGAACTACAAGCCCGGCCCCACCCAGTACGCGCCCGATACCTGGAACTTTTGGGAGTGGGAGCTGTCCAAGTAGCTTCTCGCCACTGCATGGTGTCCTCCTGGAGCCACGGCCCCAGGAGGACACCAATCGCCGGGGCAGGCCTTGGACCGGCCCCCCAAGTTGAATCTACAGAGCCCGAAGGAAGGGAGCCTGTGCCATGACAACCTATCTCATCCGCCGGTCGATCCAATCACTGCTCCTCTTGTTCGTGATCTCGATGCTCATCTATGTCATTCTCAACCTGGTCCCCGGTGGGCCGTTTGACCTGCTGCGCCAGTCGAATCCGCGCATTACCCAGTCGATGATCGACCGCCTGAACGCCCTGCTCGACCTCGACAAGCCGCTCCTGCCCGGCCAATACTGCCCGGCCACTACTGCCAGCGGCGAGGTTTCGCCGTGTCGTTTCGACCAGGGCCGCTACTTTCGTTGGCTCGGGCGTGTGTTCCGGGGCGACTTTGGCACATCGTGGACGATGCAAACCGGCACGCCTGTGCTCGAAATGATCGGCCAGCGCGTCTGGTATACGTTCCTGTTGATGAGCCTGTCTACCTTGCTGGCCGTCCTCTTTGCCATCCCGATCGGCATCTATTCAGCGGTCAAGCAATACTCCGCTGCCGACTATTTCGTCACCGGTCTCGCCTTTTTCGGGCAGTCGATGCCCACCTTCTGGACCGGGCTGATGGCCGTGGCCATTTTTGCTGTGGGCCTGCACTTTTTTCCCACCGGTGGCGTGCACTCGGTCAATACCCAGGGCGACATCATCGAGGCAATGGCCTACCTCCTCTCATTTGGGCGCAAGCACCCCGAAATGGCGGGCAAGGCAGGGGCGGCGGTCCTCGACGGACTGCACCACGT
>JAFGIA010000422.1 GCA_016929795.1 Anaerolineae bacterium | reverse complement strand
TTTCCACTCGTGATAGTCGTGGGCCCACCAGCCGCCGTCGCAGCCCCAGCCGTCGGTGTTGCACGAGACCAGGTACTGCTCCGCGAGGTCGCGGGAGACGTCATCCTGGATCAGGATGGCTGATTCCAGCGGGCCGACGGTGCCAAAGGCCCAGCAACTGCCGCACTGGCCCTGGTCGCGCACCGGGGCGCACTCTCCCTGGTCGCACCAGTTGTAGGCCGCAGGCACGGCGGTGATCACTGCCCCCTCGGTCGCTGCCACTTTTGGCTCCTCGGCAGCAGGTTGGGGATCGATCACGTTCCTGGACGGCTTGGCCACGCGCACCTCCAGGGAGAAGGACTGGGCCGGCGGGGCGGCGGTCTCCCAGGGGCGGGCGTAGACGAGGTCGAGCCTGGCCTGTCCCTTGCCGATGCCGGCAAAGCGCAGGACCTGGGTGCCCGGCGCGCCGAGCTTGCCCGGAACGTCCGGCAGCCACTCGGCATCGTCCACCAGGCGCAGGATACGCGAGTCCAGCCCCCGCACCTGCCAGCCATAGCCGGTGGAGGGGTTGCTCTTCAAGCTGACGACCAGCACCTCGCCCTTGAGGTCGACGCCCCGGCCGTTCTCGCGCTCGGTGACGCGGATCTCTGGCGGGCCGGTGAACGCCGGTAGCGAGGCGGCAGAGGTCACGCTGCCTAGCGATACCAACAGGGCCACGATCAGGCAAAACAGAGCCGTCCAACGTGCCTTCATCCTGAATCTTTCTTTCACTTTACACCTCCATAGATTGTGAATCCGTCTCCGGAATCTCCGATTGCCGCTCTCTCGCACGCCAGACCCGCGGCATGGTCGTCCCCTCCTATCCTCCAGTATACGCGCCTAACGTGCGTGGATCGTGAGGAAAACGTGGTGGAGGGGCACAGTGTGGCGAGTTTGCGACCTTTGGATTCCGGGGTCTTCAGCTCGCCGTCTCCTGATCGCGTTCGACCCTCCACCGGTGCACGCTACTGTATACGTCCCTGAGAGGCTGTGCTGGTTGTGCGAAAAAGCGCCAGGGAGTCCTGATCTGAAACCGGGAGCCACGCACTCCAGTGTGCGTGGCTCTCTTCTATTGCCAGGGTTCGCCCGTCGTGCCAGGCGAACCCTGGCCCTGTTGGTTATATGCTCACGATCTACTTGCCCGTGTGCACCACGATGCTCCCGCCGCCGATGGCCTGGTTGAAACCGTTGTCATACACGTCATGCTCCACGCCCTCGTCGTCTTCCCACCAGATCTTGATGCGGAAGGTGTCCGGGGCACTGTCGGTGGCCCAGAGCATGAACTTGTAGGGGTTGCCGTTGGGATCCAGCAGGCCGTTGACCGTGCCAGAGCCCTTGAACTGGGCCGTGGTCCCACTCTTGTCCACCACCAGCCAGTCGTAACGGTCGGAGTGCAAGTTGAAACCGCCAGCCTGGAACTGGAACTCGGTGTTGCCCTCGGGCACGCTGGCGCCCTTTTTGTATTTGGAGACAAAGCCAAAGGTGGCTTTGCCGCTCAGGTCCGGATCTGGCATGTACGCGCCCGCCGGCGAGTCGATCCAGCCGCCGCCGATGACAAAGCCGCCATCGGGGTCATAGACCACGGCCAGGGCGCAGGCCTGCTCCGAATCAAGTGCGCCGTCGTTGACCGTCAGGCACACGTTGTAGATGCCGACCGCGGTATAGCTGTGGGCCGGGTTGACACCTGCCGCGATGCCACCGTCGCCAAGGTCCCAGTCATACGTCAGGGAATCGCCGTCAGCGTCGGAGGAGCCGCTGCCGTCGAACAGGATGTCAGTATTGATCGCCCCCAGGTAGGGTCCGCCGGGGTCGGCGACCGGTGCAGTATTGCCTCCCGTGTCAGTCCCGATCAGGCGCAAGGAGAAACCGTAGGGGATCCCCATCTCGGCTCCCGAGGACCAGGTCACGCCCGGAACTTCCCATGCAAAGGCAAAGCTCGCAGCGCTCATTCCTGTGCTGTTGGGCCAGCCCATCTCCCAGACGAAAAACGCCGTCTCGCTGCCGCCGGTGTTATAGATCTCGACCCAATACGTGCCGGGCTGGAGGGCCAGCGGCTCGGCCAGGGTGAGGGTATACTGGTATTCGTCAGGGAACCGGCCTGAGTCTACCCGGTCCGGGGTGATCGACGACTCTGCGTAGGCCGTTGTTGCCGCCGGCAGCCCGGTGTCGGTATCGGCGGTGTGGAAGATGACGGTAAAGCTATCCACGTACGTGCTGGGGTCTGCGGGCCCTACCTCTGACGCGTAATACCCCCACAACTGGACCTTGGCGATCGTCAGCGGCTCGTCCGTGATAATGTCTTCCGCTGCCGCGTACGGCGTGCCCAGGTCTGTGGGAGCGCCCGTGTCCGCCGGCATCGGTGCCCACGGCCATGCGGGCAGTTGCTCAAACAGAATGGGGCCCCCGAACTCGCAGGCATCGCCCACGCCGTCCTCGTCCGTGTCAGCCTGATCGCCGTTGGGCGTGGTGAGGCAGTTGTCTGTGTCGTTCG
>JAFGIA010000421.1 GCA_016929795.1 Anaerolineae bacterium | reverse complement strand
GGTGGCGGGCCTGCTGCCCCCGATGCGCCGCGGGGTGACGCCGACGGTGCTCCTCCTCGACCCGAATACTTTTGGCGGCACGGGAAACGTGGAGGCGATGGTCGCACTTCTCGCAGACCTGGGCGTGCACGTAGAGCGGATTGTCCAGGGCATTGCCTTCCGCCCTGTCGTGGAGCACGAGCGCATTGGCCGGCCGGAGCTGAAGGTACTCCCGGGCACGGGGCGGGTGATCAAAGTCACAGGTGACAGATAACGAGAGCCCCGCGGTTTTCTGGCCGCTATGCCGCGAGTTGTGTAATCTCGTAGCAGGGTGCGGTCACCGCGCCCTGCTACGAGCCTGCGCACGCGAATTTACACACAATTTGCGATACGACCGTTTTCTGCTACTGCGCCCCTCGGACCTTCTGATAATGCGCCGCCACCTGCGCGAGCAGGGCGCGCGCCGCGCGGTTTTCCGGCGTGTCCAGCAGCGCCAGGACCTCCTCCTCGCCGCGCCGGGTCGCAGGCCAGGCAGGGACAGTCGCCAGGCGCAGCAGCAGGCGGGCGGCGAGGGTCGACGCGTGGCGCAGGCCGGCAATGTCCACCTTGTCCACCGTGTCGTAGCGGGTGTGGCCATACCCCCGCCCGGCAAGCGCCTCGTCGGCCGACTGCATGCCGCCTGTCGGCACACCTGCCATGAAAAAGGGAAAGTGGTCCGAAAAGGCGGCGGCCTTTTGCGCCACGGTGAAGGGATGCGCCATCTCCTGGCTCCACTCCTCGAACAGCGGCTGCAGCGCCGGCCACTCGTTGAGGACGATGTCACGCTGGTTGTCCCTGGCGCCGGCACTGTCCATGTTCAGGTAGAAGCAGATCTGGTCCAGCTCGCCGGCGTGGGCGGCGACGTAGGCGGTCGAGCCCAGCAGCCCAATCTCTTCCACGCCCCACATCACGAATCGCACCGTGCGCGGCAGCGTGCCGGCCTGGGGCGCCAGCAGCCGGGCCGCTTCCAGCACCGACACCGCGCCCGACGCCGGGTCTTCGGCGCCCTGAGAAATATCGTGCCCGTCGTAGTGGCTGCCGATCATGACGATCTCGCCCGCCCTGTCGCCTCCCGGCAGGTCGCCCACCACGTTCCACGACGTCATCGGCTCGCACCAGTCGGTCGACGTGATGCGCACCTGCACCTCGCCATGTCGCCGCGCCAGGCGCTGCAGGTAGGCACCATCCTCCTTCGCCAGCGAGATGCCGGGGATGAGCGCTTCTCCCCTGTGGCCGATGCCCCCCGTGGCGGGACCGTAGCCGGGGTAGTGATTGACGAAAATGAACCCCGCGGCGCCCGCCAGCAGGCAGCGGCCATACTTTTCGCCGCGGTGCACCCAGCGCTTCGCCCCCCTCGGGTTGACGACGCTCGTCGTCATGACAATCTTGTTCTCGATCTCGGCCGCCCGCTCTTCGAAATCCTCCGGTGCCCCGTCGCTCAGGTCGACGATCGTGCCCTGCCACTCGCCTCCCGGCGAGTGGGGCAGGCTGATGCACGGGATCGTCTTTTGCACCGGGCTCAAGATTTCCAGTGTCGTCGCGCCCCGCACCCAGCCCGTATAGTCGAACGGCTCCAGGTGCACGTCACTCAGGCCATAGCACACCATTGTGTCCCGGAAGAACTCGGCCGCCTGGCGCTCGCCCTCGGTCCCGCCAAAGCGCGAGCCAAAGTCGTCGCACAGCGTGACGAGGTTGTCCATCACCGTGCTGCTCGTGTAGCAATCGCCCACCATGCGCTGGTCCAGCGCCAGAAACTCGTTATTTGGAGACACGTTTTCTCCCCAGTTACGAAATGAATTGGCCGGGAACGGCCGCCGGCACCTGCTATTATAGATCGAGAGAGTGGCGCTGTCAACTCGCTGCGCAACCGCCGGCTAGAGCAAAGGAACTGTCATTGCGAAGCGAAGCAATCGCCACCTCACCACCCAACTGCTTGAAGCGTTCGTTGCTAAGGACCGGCAATTTGGCCGGTGCCAGCGAATTCTTCTTCGCCTGTCTTTGCAGCAAGCCAAAGTGCCAGTTGCTGCTCGGCGCGCCGGTCCGCAGCGACGGCCAACCGGCGAAAGAACAGAGCAATTGTCACGCCGACAAGCGTGACGATGGCCGATTCAACGAACGCATCGAAAGTCCAGGACCAACCTTCCATGGGCCAGAGCATGTATATCACATAGAGCGTTGTTATGCTCGCGAACATATAGAAAAGAGTGTGCAAGATCCATCCTGATGCAGTACGCGGCCGGTAGAGCAGGAAGAGCTTCTGTACAGGAGACCTCTCTTCGGCCACTTCGATTGGTCGGCGTTGCTCCTCCTCCAGGATATCGGTGAGATGCTGCCGTAGTGCCACTAGCTCCTCTGAGGCGGAGCGCTTGAGTTGTTCCCACTCTTGCGGCGAACAAAGGAGCTCCTGCGCCTTGAGCCAGCCAGACAGAAACTCGACCCGTTTCTGCGCCAGGTTCAGCGCTTGGGTTTGCTTGCTGAGCCTAGTCCGCCTGTCCATCCACGAGATGAGGGTTGTCAAGACAATCGGCAGGAGGCCGGCGATGGCCCCGACGACAATCGCCATGATTTGCTGATTCTGCATGGAAGGAGTAGCCGCTCCCACGCTACCAATTCCCCCAATTCTCCAACAAACCGGTTTGCCCTACTCCCGCGACTCGATCCCATCCGGGTAAAATATCTCCCCACCCCCCTCGATCGCCCGACTGCCACCCGGCAGGTCGAGCGGATAGTCGCGCCCGCGCCGGATCGTGCCCTCTGTCGTGTACGGCCCCACGTCGGGCCAGTACCCCACCATCTCTTCCGCCGCGAACTCGATGCGCGTGATCGCCTTGGCGCTCTTGTAGCCATAGAGCCACGGGATCATCAGCCGCAGCGGCGCCCCATAGATCTCGGGCAGGATATTGCCGTTCATCTGGTGCGCCCAGATGGCGCGCTCGCGCAGCAGGCTCTCGATCGACATCGACTCATAGTAGCCGTCGGCGCAGTGCATGTGCACCCACTGCGCCTCTGCCGCCGGCTGTGCCACCTCCATCAGCCCGCTCAGGTGGAACCCCTCCCACGCCGCGGCAGCCGACCACCCCTCGACGCACGCCATACGCGACACCTGCGCGATGCGCGGCAGGGCAAGCACGTCGGTGAGCGACAGCTCTTGCGGGCTGCGCACCAGGCCGTCCACTTCCAGCACCCACGTATCGCGGCTCACGGGCTGGAGCGGCCGGTAGTAGCGCACGTAAAAGCCCGGCACGTTCTCGTTGCGCAGCACGTCGGGCACCGGCGGGAGCGTCGCCGTGGGGCCGGGGAAGAACGGCTGGCCCGGCGTGCCGGTGGCCCCGGCCGACCGCGCCGCCGGTTGCGGAGTAGCCGTAGGAGCGCCCGTGGGCATCGCTTCTTCCTCCCCACACGCGCCCAGTGCCGGTAGCAGCGCGGCGCCCGCGGCCAGGCGCACGAATTGTCGTCGGGTCAGCTTGTTCATGCGGCGCCCAGTGCCTCCAGCACTTCCTGGCTGTGCTTCGCCGGCGTCACCTTGGGAAATACCCGGGCGATGTGGCCCGTCTCGTCAATGATGTACGTCGAGCGCAGGATGCCCTCGTACGTCTTGCCGTACATCTTTTTTTCACCCCACGCGCCATACATCTCTGCCACCCGGTGGTCAGGGTCGCTTAACAGGGCAAAGGGCAATCCGTATTTACGGCGGAACTTGTCGTGCGACGCCACCGGGTCAGGGCTGACGCCCAGCACGACGGCATCGGCAGCGAGGATGTCGTCGTACACGTCGCGAAAGCTGCACGCCTCGGTGGTGCAGCCGGGTGTGTCGTCCTTCGGGTAGAAATAGAGGACAACCTTCTTGCCGCGATAGTTCGACAGGCTGACGTCGCCGTCGGGCTCGGCGGGCAGCGTAAAATCAGGGGCTTTGCTTCCTTCTTCTAACATGTGAAGGTCTCCTTTCCTGGTTGGTCGCGTTTG
>JAFGIA010000420.1 GCA_016929795.1 Anaerolineae bacterium | reverse complement strand
GGTAGATTGGTAGATTGGGCGGCACCAATCTACCAATCCCCAATTTACCAACCTTCCAGCCGATAGAGTTATGGAGGAGCGATAGATATGTCCGAAGTAGAAATGGTTCCAATCTTTATCATGGGCAAGCGCTACATGGTGCCGAGTGGGCTGACGATCATGGGCGCGCTCGAGTACGCCGGGTACAAGTTAATACGCGGTGTTGGCTGCCGGGCAGCCTTCTGTGGCGCGTGCGCGACGGTGTATCGCATTGAGCACGACCCCAAGCTGCACATCGGGCTGGCGTGCGGCACGGTGGTACAGGCGGGCATGCACCTGACCCAGATCCCATTCTACCCCGCCGAGCGCGCACACTACCGCCTGGATGAGCTAGAGCCAACGTTCGCCACGCTGATCAAGCTCTACCCGCAGGTGCTCAAGTGCCTGGGGTGTGGAACGTGCACCAAGAGCTGCCCGCAGGACCTGCAGGTGAAGGACTATATGGCTGCAGCCATGCGTGGGGATATTGCGCGCGTGGCCGACCTGTCGTTCGACTGCATCATGTGCGGCATGTGCGTGTCGCGCTGCCCTGCCGAGGAGACGCAGCCGAATATTGCCATCCTGGCGCGCAGACTGTATGGCAGATACCTGGCGCCACGGGCGGGGCACCTGGCCGAGCGGGTAGCGGAAATCAACGTCGGCAAGTACGATGCCGAGTTTGCCGAGATCATGGCCATGTCCGATGCCGATCTTCGCCAGCGCTACAATACGCGCGACATCGAGCCGGATTAGTAGCAGCAATGTGTATCTGCCCAATAATCGGGGGTTGGTGTGTGGGGGGGCACCGCACACACCAACTTCCCCCCTTTATTAAGATGATACAGCAATGTGACGATAGGTGACTAGAGGAGAGAGAAGATGACAGACTTGGAAGCACGCGCGACTGGATACACCCCGGCCATGCGTGAGTCGATCCGGCGCGTCGAAGCGACCCGACCCGCGCGTCTAAGTGAAACGTGGCCGATGATGACGCCAGCCGAAAAGCAAGAAGTGCTGCGCAAGTACCACCCCGACTACAAGCCGGAGGGGATGCGTGAATTGAAGGTTGGGCCGGGCAAGGGGATGCGCACGCCGCACGAGCTGGCCGATCTGCTCGAGGGCCACAGCCTGTTGCGCCAGGTCGAGATCGACCTGGCGGATGTCGATTATGACACGGACGTGCTGATCATCGGCGCCGGTGGCGCCGGGTCGGCCGCAGCCCTCACCGCGCGCCAGCAGGGGGCCAGGGTGCTGATGGTCACCAAGCTGCGCCACGGCGACGCGAACACGATGATGGCGCAAGGTGGCATCCAGGCAGCCGACAAGCCAACCGACAGCCCTGTCATCCACTACCTCGACGTGATAGGCGGAGGGCACTTTAGCAACCACCCAGACCTGGTCGAGGCGCTCGTGCGCGACGCGCCCGAGGTGATCGCCTGGCTGGAGAGCCTGGGCTGCATGTTCGACAAGGAGCCGGATGGCACACTGTTGACGATCCATGGCGGCGGCACGAGCCGCAAGCGCATGCACTCGGCACGGGACTATTCAGGCGCCGAGATCATGCGCACACTGCGCGACGAAGTGCGGTCGTACCCGGAGGATATCACGGTGGTCGAGTTTGCCCCCGTGATCGAGCTGATCATGGACGACAAGGGGCAGGCAGCCGGCGCGGTGCTGCTCAACCTGGAGACGGGCGACCACTGCGTCGTGCGCGCCAAAACGACAATTATTGCCACCGGCGGCAGTGGGCGACTTCACTACCAGGGTTTTGCCACGACGAACCACTATGGCGCCACGGGCGATGGCGTGGTGCTCGCCTACAGGGTGGGTGCCGATGTGTCGTTCCTCGACACGATGCAATACCACCCCACCGGCGCGGCGTACCCGGCACAGATCGTCGGGCTGCTGGTGACAGAGAAGGTGCGCGGGCTGGGCGCGCAGGTGTGCAACGTACATGGCGACCAGTTCGTCTTTCCGCGCGAGACGCGCGACGTCGAGGCGAGCGCCATCATTCGCGAGTGTGTCGAGCGTGGCACCGGCATTGTGACGCCCACAGGCTTTGTCGGCGCCTGGCTCGACTCGCCCATGATCGACATCATCCATGGCCCCGGAACGATCCAAAAAGAGCTCCCGGCGATGGTGCGCCAGTTCGCCCGCTTTGGGGTCGACATTATCAACGACCCCATGCTCATCTACCCCACGCTCCACTACCAGAACGGCGGCGTGACGCTCAAGCCGGATGGTGCGACCAGCGTGCCCAACCTGTACGGTGCCGGCGAGATCAGCGGCGGCGTGCACGGCCGCAACCGGCTGATGGGCAACTCGCTGCTCGAGGTGACCGTCTATGGCCGGCGTGCCGGCACGGCGGCAGGCCGCCGCGCCCAAGAGGTACAGCTTGGCAAGCTCACGCTGAGCCACGTCGGCGCGTGGGAGAAGGCGCTCGGCGAGGCCGGCATCGAGACCGACGTCCAATCCCCCATGATCCTGCCGGACTATGTAGGCAAAGGCGGCTAACCGCCTCCTCGAAAGCGGACACCAAGCTCCCGCCGGCGGCTTCAGGCGGGAGCTTTTATGTTTATTCTTCCTGCCTTGGCCCTGCACCGGTTCGCCCAAAACCTGCTTGGGCAACTTGACTTGAGGTTGCTTTACGGATATACTGATGGGCGGAGGCGAGCAGTGGAGAACCGAACGAGTCTGCAAGATGCGATAAACCATCTCTATCAGACAGCAGTTGTCGACAGTGCGCGCACATCCACGACGCGGTTGCAAAGCCTTGCCGAGTTTGTCGTAGAACAGTTGGAACGTCGCGGCCTGACAGGCGTCGAACGAGAAGTAACGATCCCCGGCGGCGGGAGGCCGAAGCAGTGGGATGTCGCTTGGATGCTGCACGGCAAGTATCGCCTTGCGGTGTCTCTGAAGTCGATTTTGAAGAATCTCGGCGGGACGGTGCCAAACAGAATTGACGATTTGATCGGCGAAGTTGCGAACGCCCAGATGTACTCGCCGGAAATCGTCATCGGTTATTTCATGGTGTTCAATGTCGGCGAGGACGTGTTCAGCCTAAAGCACGAATGCACGTGGTGCGACCTACTGACCACACGGCTGGAGAGGCTGTCGGGCAGAACCGCACCTCACTGGAGCGTGGGGATGCTCGAAGGGTTTGTGGTCGTGCAAGTCGACTTCCGCCAGGGTCCCAAGCTTCTCACGCCAATGGACGATGTGGAAAAGATGTTCGACGTGTTGGTTGCAGAAGTCAAGGCTCGAAACCCGGGCCTTGGCTTGTAAGGAGAAGCGGATGACCGGCAACTCGACCCGGCGGGTTGAGGTAGATCAGTGGCTGAAGGAGAGAATCCCAGCAGATATCGATCTGAGCGAGCCGAAAACCGCCATCCCGGGACTGGCGAAAAAGCCCGAGACTGTTGCCCGGCTTCGGGAGATCCTCTCGCAGATGCCGACCAGGCACCGTCTCGTACATGGCGATGCACGTGACATGGCGCGGGTTCCGGACAACAGTGTCCATCTGATCGTAACGTCGCCTCCCTACTGGATTCTCAAAGAGTACCCGGATACGCCGGGACAGCTCGGTCAGATCGAGTCTTACGATGCCTTTCTCGACGAGATGGACAAAGTGTGGCGAGAGTGCTATCGCATGCTCGTCGAGGGTGGACGATTGATTATCGTTGTCGGTGATGTCTGCCTCTCGCGTCGGCAGTACGGCCGGCACCTGGTGATGCCGTTGCATGCGTCGTTCCAAGAGCGATGCCGCCTCCTTGGTTTTGACAATCTCGCCCCGATCATCTGGTACAAGATTGCAAACATCACGCTCGAGGTTGAGAACGGCTCCCGATTCCTCGGCAAGCCCTACGAGCCGGGCGGGATTGTCAAAAATGACGTGGAATATATCCTGATGCAGAGAAAGCCTGGTGCATATCGCAAGCCATCCCTCGAGATGCGGGTCTTTAGTGTAATCGCCAAGGAAGAACATGGCGAGTGGTTTCGCCAGATCTGGGATATGCCCGGCGCTTCTACGCGGCAGCACCCGGCTCCCTTTCCCCTCGATCTGGCGGAGAGGCTCATCCGCATGTTCAGTTTCGTCGGGGATACCGTCGTCGATCCCTTCATGGGCACCGGGACGACGAATCTTGCAGCGGCCGTCT
>JAFGIA010000419.1 GCA_016929795.1 Anaerolineae bacterium | reverse complement strand
TACGGCACCGCCGTGCTCGTCAACATTGTGAACGAGGCCGGCGGCCTGCCCACCCGCAACTTTCGCGAGGGCCGGTTCGAGGGGGCAGCCAAGATCGCCGGCGAGGCGATTTTCGAGGGCAACAAGGCCCATCTGGCCAAGGAGCTATACAACCACGCGTGCAGCCCTGGCTGCGTGATCCAGTGCTCGAACACGTGGTTCAACGAGAAGGGGGAAGAAGTCACGTCGTGCATCGAGTACGAGTCGGCGTGGGCGCTCGGCGCCAACTGCGGCATTGACGATCTCGACACCGTGGCCGAGTTGATCCATCTGTGCAACGCCTATGGCCTCGACACGATCGAGGCCGGCACCACCCTCGCCGTGGCCATGGAGGGGGGCCTGGCAGAGTTTGGCGATGGCAAGAAGGCGATCAAGCTGATGAAAGAGATGGGCAAGGGGACACCCCTCGGGCGCCTGTTGGGCGCCGGCACCGCCAAGGCAGCGGCCGCGCTGGGCGTGGTGCGCGTACCTGTGGTCAAGGGGCAGTCGATGCCGGCCTATGAGCCGCGCGCCATCAAGGGCATCGGCATGACCTACGCCATCAGCACCATGGGTGCCGACCACACCTCGGGCTATACCATCGCGCCCGAGATCCTGGGCGTGACGGGCAAGGTCGACCAGTTCGACCGCGACAAGGCCGACCTGGTGCGCAACTTCCAGTATGCCACCGCCTTCATCGACAGCACAGGCCACTGCCTGTTCATCGCCTTTGCCATTCTCGACATCGCCAGTGGGTTCGAAGGCGTCGTCAAAGAGTGCAACGGCGTGCTGGGCACGAGCTGGACGATGGAAGACGTAGGGCGGATTGGCAAGGAGATCATTGACCGGGAGCTGGCCTTCAACCGGGGCGCCGGGTTCACCGAAGCCGCCGACCGCATCCCCGAGTTCATGCAGTACGAGCCGCTGCCGCCCCACAATGTGGTGTGGGACGTGCCGGAAGAGACCCTCGACGCCGTTTTCGGCAGCTAGACCAGCATACGATGTAGCATCGAGGCCGCCGGGCAAGCGCCCGGCGGCCTCGCCAACGCGTTAGCCATGCCGGGGGCTCGATGATCACCGTACAAGCCAGGCTCTTTGCCACCCTGCGCCGCCGTTATCCCCATCTGGGCCTCGGCGAGGCACTGTCCGTCGCCCTGCCTGAAGGGAGCACCGTGGGCCATCTGATCCGCCAGCTTGACCTGCCCGAGGACGAGATCAAGATCGTGTTCGTCAATGGCCTGGTCAGAACAGCCGGCGATCCCCTGGCAGACGGCGACCAGATCGGCATCTTTCCGCCTGTCGGCGGCGGCGTGTAGCCTGTCAGGCATCAGCCGCAGCCAAAATGCGCCGTCTCCTCAGGCCATTAGAGTATCACCTCGCGTGGCTCTGCTGTGATGATGGTACGCCCGATCTTGCTTGGATCCACACCGTCCCATTTGACGATCGCCACCGTCCACTTGACGTGGCAAAAGTAGTTGACATTGCACCAGTCGGTGACAATCCAATACACAGATTCGTCAGAGGTGAATGAGTACCCCTTCGTCGGTGGGTGGATGCCCCGATGCTCGTTGTTGGGACCGACGAGCTGTACCTGAAAGTACTCGTCGGCCTTGAGGTTCCCGCCCCACGACCAGGTAAACGTGCAGCCCCGTTCTGCATAACAGTTGTAATTCGGCGGAGGATTGATCAGATTCGGCGGCGCATAGGTCTCAGGGACGGGCGTCGGCGAGTTCGGGGGCTTGGTCGGCGCTTGGGTTGGTTGCCGAGTCGGCGCGGGCGTGAACGTCGCGGTAGGCAGCGGGGCGGAGGTCCCTGTCGGCACCAGGGTGGCCGTATCCACAGGTGCCTGGGTTGGCGGGGGGGCCGCCGCCGTCATCGTGGCGTGTGCCGCTTCCTCAATGGCGATTTGGGTCGCCACCAGGTCGGGCATGTCGCTGGGTTCAGGGAGAAGTGCTGGCGGTTCAGGCGAAAAGGTGGCGGTGACCACCAACACCTGTGGCTGATCCAGGGGCGTGGCCGTGACCACCAGCCTCGGGGCGGCTGTCGAGCTTGAACCGCAGCCAACCAACAGCGAGGCAAGCACCAAGATTGCTACCAACCGCCCTCCAACCTGCATCGGGCTAAAGCGCACAGTGTGAACTCGTTTGAACATCTCCCCTCATTCCTTTCTTTCTCATCCATCTCCTACTTGGGTCGGCCTTTCGTGAAATCGGCTCTCCGACAAGCTGCTCGTGTGGTTATACTGCCCGTGCGGCGCCGGGTGGATCTGGCGCCCAGGCGCGGCCGCGCAGCACGCGGCGCGCGAACTGGTAGAGGACGTAACACTCGACGCAGAAGGGCGGAAAGCCGAGAAAGCCGACCACAGGCATCTCGAACAGCTTGATATCGCCCAGGATCGGCACTGCATAGATCCATTTGCCGCCTGCCCAATAATTCCAGAACTCCCACAGCACGCCGCAGACGAGGCCACCTGCGAGCAGCGCCGCGGTGCGCCCCAGCCGTCCTTCTTCCCACTCCTTGATGATCGATGGCGCCCCAAGGCGATAGTTAATCGGGTCGAGAAAAAAGATGACGCCCAGCCACACGAACCCAAAGAGGAAGCGGCTGACGCGGTAGGGGAGGAGCGGCGGCACGGCGAGAAAGATCAATCCGACGACAATCGACACATTCCACCACGGGCCGAACCGGCGCGGTGAGATCCAGCGGCGCGCGAGGTCAATCTTGAGCACCGCAGCGACCAGCTCGGAGGTGAGGAAAAGGCCGGGAAAGATAGTGGCAAAGGACCAGAGGAAGGTCAGGTTGCGCAGCCAGGGAGTGGCCGGCACGTTGATATAGTACCAGTTGGCGAGGCGCAGATTGTACACCTCGAACACAAGCCAGAAGAGAACCGACAGCCAGGCCATCATCACGAATTCGCGCGGGCGATCGTGCAGCAGCGATCGCCCGCGTTGGCGCAGTACCAGCGCGTCGGCCAACAGAATGTAGCCCGTCCACACGATGGGCGTGAACCACTGCCAGACAGGCTGGATTTTGAGGAACATGAGCACCTGGGCGGCCAGGACCCAACCCAGGCCCGCCCACCCATACCATTTCAGACGCATGATCTAGATGTAGAGGCGGTCGCGGTCCACCTCTTCGCGCAGGATGCGCAGCTCCTCGTCGCTGGGCGGCTCGCTGGGCACTACCTCGTCGGGCATGAGCAGCTCGAACCCCGTCTCGGCGATCACGTCGTCCACGGTCACTCCGGGCTGCGTCTTGAGCAGCTTCATCCGCTTCGTCTCGTCGTCGAACCCCATCAGCGCCAGCGTGCTGACTACGTAGAGCGGGCCGGTATTCGGCGGCAGGCCGGCTGCCTCGCGCGCGCCGGGACCGGTCAGGTAACCCGGCGTCGTCACAAAGTCGACCTTGGGCACAAAACTGCGCTTGCTGTGGCGAATGATGATAATCGTCCGCCAGCAGAGCGAGCCCACGTCGTTGGCACCGCCGCTGCCGGGAAGTCGTGCTTTCGGTTTATCATGCGGGCCGATGACGGTGCTGTTCAGGTTGCCGTACGGGTCGATCTGGGCGCCACCCAGGAAGCCATAGTCGATGAACCCACGGGTGGCGGTCTCCATGATATCGCAGATGCCCGACGCGGCGAGTGCCTTGTGGAAGGTGCGCGCCTCGCCCACGGCCATGGGCAGATCTTCGAGGATCGCGCCCGTGCCGCCGAACTCGAACACAGGCACCAGGTTGGGTGCCTGGCGGCGCTGGGCCAGCGACGCGGCGAGCATTGGAATGCCCGTGCCGATGAACGCTGTCGTCTCGTCCTCCATCAGCCGCGACGCCGTGCAGATCAGGAGTTCCGTAGGGTTGTATCTTGCTTCGCTCATTCCCGTCGCTCCCTTCCCTCGACCAATGCTGCCAACCGCTCCTGGCCTACCTTGTCGAGGTATGCCTGGTGATCGGGCAGGTCGTGTATCCACTCCTGCATGTAGGCACGCGCCCCCTCATCTGTGGCCGCCGCTTCGACCCATGCCTTGATCTCGGGCTCATCGCGGCAGTACATGTACGCCATCTCGCCCGGGTGCGAGCCGTACGGAGCATGGACCACGGCGTCGACCAGGTAGTAGGGGATCACCGTGCGGTCGGGATATTTCCGTATCTCCTCCGTCGGTACGATCTCTTCGGCACTGATGATCAACCGCTTTGATGCGCGCGCCATCTCGTGGCTAAAGCCGCTGATGCCTTCGATCTGGGCGTTGCCATAGCGGTCGGCGCGGTGGACGTGGATCAGGCCGACGTCGAGGATCAACGCAGGCAGCAGCGCCAGCTTCATCCCGGTGAAGGGGCACTCGACCACCTTGGCTGAGCTGTAGCGCAGTGTGTCCGTGCCGATCATGGAGCGCACCGGCAGAAAGGGCACGCCCATCGACGTCGCCTTGAACCGCCACGTGATGCCGCCGTTGCTCCATTCGACAACCTTTTCCACGCGCCCACTCTCCACCTCGCGGCGCAGTGCGTTCGATACGCCATACACCTCGAGTCCGATGTAGGTGATGTCGAGCGTCTTGACAATGCTCGATGCCAGCCACAAGTCGAGCTCGGTGACACCCTGGCCCGCCACGCGCAGGTCCTTGATCCCCTGGTGGATCACCTCACGCACCAGCGTCATGGGCGCGCGCACGGTACCGTATAGCTCGGTGCCGATGTAGCAGCCATCATAGACGAACCGGCTGACCGCTTCCGCCTCGGTCATCAGCTTGTCCACCAGCTTGCGGGACTTTGTGCGGTTCCACTCCCGAAAGCCGTCCAGGTCCGGCGGCTGGATCATCTCCCCAATTCCTGATTCGATGACGTTCAAGCGTTTTGCCTCCTTTCGTGCTGGGCCAGCACTGCCGTCATCGCCAACGACAGGTAGCGTGTCTCGGCGTTGTCGGCACGCGAGCTGATGACGATCGGCACCCGCGCGCCGACAACCAGCCCCGCCATGCGCGCGCGTGCAAAATAAAGCAGGCCCTTGGCTGCAATGTTGCCTGCCTCGACGTTGGGCACGATCAGAATGTCAGCCTGCCCGGCGATGGGTGATTCCACCTCGGCCAGGTCGGCGGCATGTGGCGAGATGGCCAGCTCGAGGCCCAGTGGCCCGTCCACGGTTGCGCCCCTCACCCACCCCTGCTCGGCCATTTTCGCCAGCGCCAGGGCATCGATGCTCGCCGGGATCTTGGGGTGGACCGTCTCGCTGGCCGCCAGGATGGCGACCTTGGGCTGGTCGACGCCAAAGAGATGGGCGACGGCGACGACATTGTTAATGATCTCCAGCTTCTGATAGACGTCGGGATAGACGACCACGCCCGAGTCACTGAGGTAGATCAGGCGGTCCATACCCGGCAGCTCAAAGAGCCCCACGTGGCTCAACAGGCTCTGTCCGCGGATGCCCGTGTGACGGTTCAGCGCGGCGCTGAGCAGATCCGCCGTCTTGATCTGCCCCTTGACCACGGCCGCGGCTTTGCCGTCGCGGGCCAGGCCCACCACCTGCTCGGCGGCGCGCTTTGCATCAGGCTCGTGGACCACGTGTGCCTGGCCAAGCATGTCGAGGATGTCCGCAGATTCGCGGGTCGTGATCCCGGCAGCGTAGGCTTCTATGGCAGGCCAGTCGCCGACGAGCGTTGCCGTCACAATCCCTTCGTGCTGCGCGCGGCCGACCGCCTTGAGCACTTCCGGGTCGTGAGCTGCCGCCACCGCGACAGGCACCGGCCCCATCCGGCGTGCCTCCGCGAGCAGCTCGTCAAAGGTGGTGATTCTCACCTGGCACCCTGTCGTACGAATCGGAGCGCCGTTTCGGCCAGAATGGCCGCCCCGAGGGGCAGGCATGCCTCGTCGACGTCAAAGTGGGGGTGGTGGTGCAGCCGCTTTGCCTCGCCGGCAAAGGCGCCGCCGACGATGGCGAAACAGCCAGGCGCTTCCTGTGCGAGGTAGCTGAAATCCTCGCCCCCCATCTCCAGGTCGGCGTCGAGCACATTCTCCTCGCCGATCAAGTCGGCGGCAACCTGGCGGACGAGAGCGCACACGGCCGCGTCGTTGACCACGGGTAAATAGCCGGGCACGATCTTGAGCTCATAGTCACCGCCCAGCGTGCGGGCCACCGAGCACGCGCGCTCCAGCTCGGCAAAGAGCATCTGCCGCACGTCTGACTCAAAGGTGCGGATAGTGCCGGTCATCGTCACCTCGCCCGCCAGCACGTTCTCCTTGGTGCCGCCATGGATCGTGCCGATCGTCAGCACCTTGCCGCGCGTTGGGTCGAGGCGGCGCGAGACGACGGTCTGCATGGCGTTGACGACCTGCGCGGCGAGGACGATGGCGTCGTGTCCGCGATGCGGATAGGCGCCGTGCGCTTCCTGGCCCACGATCTTGATCACAAATTTGTCGGGGCGCGCCGTGCAGAAACCATCGCGCGTGGCGAGGGTGCCGGTGGGCAGGTCGGCCCACACGTGCAGCCCGACGACGGCGTCGACGCCCTCCATCATCCCTTCGTCCACCATGCGCATGCCGCCGCTCAGACCCTCCGCATCCTGGCCTTCTTCTGAAGGCTGGAAGAGAAAGCGCACGCTGCCCGGTAGCCGGCCGGCGGCGTGCTCATCCGCCAGGAGCTGCGCAGCGCCAAGCAGCCACGCCACGTGCACGTCGTGCCCGCAGGCGTGCATCACCCCCGGCACCTCGGAAGCGTAGGGGGCGTCGCTTGCTTCTTGGATCGGCAGCGCGTCCATGTCGGCGCGCAGCGCGATGCGTGGGCGGCCCTCGCCCAGGTCACCCACCACGCCCGTCTTGGCCACGCCGCTGCGCACCGCGATGCCGAGGGCCGCGAGTCGCTCCGCAACGAGGCGGGCAGTTTTGAATTCTTCAAAAGACAACTCGGGATGGCGGTGGATCTGCCGCCGCAGCTCGATCAAGGTGTCGCTCAATCCCTGAGCCTTTGAGTACATTGGCGCACTCCTTACAATGGATGGGCATATTATACCACAAAATGGCCAGCGCCGGAAGATTGGAAGGGAAGCTCGTGCCACCCGAACGACTCGCCGTGGCCCGGATACACCTGCTGGATGCCCAGGCCGTTGAGTTTTTCAACGCTGGCCCTTGCCGTCTCGGGGTCGTCCATGATCGAACCGAGCGCCGGCGTTTTCGTACATTCGAGCAGGTCGCCGCAGATCAGGTCGCCGCCAGCCGTTAGGATGCCAACAGAGCCAGCAGAATGGCCGGGGATGTGGACGATGCGGGCATCGAACCTGTAGGGAGACAGATCGAACCCATCCTCGACTAGCACATCGGGCTGAAGTCTGTTCTCCTTGCCGAATCGGAAGAGGATGGGGGCCAGCATTCTGATCACCCGGTTGCCCCCCTTCCTGTTGTAGAACATGTCGCCCTGCTTCAACATGCCCACGTCGTCGCGGTGCATGGCCACCTTGGACCCAAACCTCTGGCGCAAATAGGCCGCGTTGCCCGTGTGGTCGAAATCGCCGTGAGTGAGGAGGATGAGGTGCAGGCTGCCCGGCGTGCAGCCGGCGTCGTGCAGCGCCTGATCGACCGCGGCGCGGCTGTTCGAGCCGCCGGTATCAATTAGGATGTAACCGCTGCCCGTGTTGACGAGATAGCAGTTCACACTGCCGAGACGAAGCGGCATCGGCAGGCGAATTGTCCTGATTTCTTGCTTCATGCAGCACCTCGGTTGATTGCTCTCGTGACACAACTGAATTCTATCTCACGATCGTGACGGTGTCAATGTACACGCTGACCCGGTCAGAGCCGTGGCCTGGTCAGAGAGCGCGCAGGACGACAACGCCCTTGCTGTTGAACGGGCGGTCCAGATCTGGCGCGCCATGCCAAGTGGTGCTATACTGGTCAGCAGTCGATCGCTGAGGCAGAGGCAGCGAGCAAAGGCAGTAAGGTGAGTCGATGAACAGACCGCGATTCAGCATCAACTTTGGACCCGTTTCCAGGCCCGCGCGCCTGATTATCGGCGTGCTCTTTGTCGTGGGCACTTGCCTCTGCGGCTTGGTGGCCCTGATCGCCTCCCACCACGCCGCCGACCGGGTGGAACATCTCCAGCCGATCTCTGCCCGCGATTTGGTGTCGACCCCTCCCGGCGTCGAGGTCCTGATCGAGGCCCACGTTGCCGACGACAACCGCGTCTTGCTCGAACCATACCGCTTTGTCGCCTACGTTCGAGAGGGCCGCTCAGTGTGGGAGGATGACGGTTCGTGGGAAACCGGCTCCTGGTCAGAGCGTGAGCGGGTGACACCGCCCCTGCTGCTCGATCTGGGCGACGTGGTGATCGAGATCGAAAACGACGACTATGAGCTACGAAATGTGCGCACCGTCGAAACCGGCGGGCGGGCCGGAGAACCCGACGACACGCGCTACAGCGGTCTGCGCGCTGGCGAGCCCGTCCTGGTGCTGGGCACCGTACTGGGTGGCAAAGAAGTGGGCCGCGTCGAGGCCGAGTTCATCGCCGGCGGCACGCGCGACAGCTACATCGCCGGCCAACGCTCCGCGGGCTGGATCTTTGCCTTCATCAGCCTGGTCGTCGCCCTCCTGGGCAGCGCCTTCCTGCTGCGCGAGCCGCTGTCAAGCTTCTGGTCTCTTTGGAAGCGCCGCCAGCAGTCTCACTGATGCATCCTCCATCCGCCGCCTTTTTCCCCTGGGATCGCTGAGCCACTGATTCAGTGTCCTCAGCGTCATCAGTGCTTCAGTGCTTCCACTTCCTCACGCCCATCACTGTACTTGACAATAACCGATACCCCGTCCGGCGCAATCGTGACATCGCACACCCCTGAGTAGTGGTAGTCATCCCACATCCCATTGATCCCTCGCCGCACCTTTCTTCGCCATCACGGGCAGCGCCTCACCCCTGTCTCGACATTCCCGGCAGCCCACGGGTAAGGAGATCCTCTACCACGTCTTCCAACTGCCTGCTCTCTCCCCGTCGCCGGCTGGCTGCCATCGTCTCCTCTGGGATCTGCTGTTCGAGCTCGGCCAGGAGCTTGTTGATTTCGTCGATCAGCTCCCCGTCGGTGCCGGCGTGCTTCAGTGCCAACTGCAGCATTTCCACGGCCTGTGTCAACTCGCCCAGTGCGATGCACAGCCTCGCCACGCACTCGAGCCCACACGCTGACAGGTGCGCTGACCCCATGGCGCTGGCGAGCCGCAGCACCTGGTCATACCACTGGCGCGCTTCCTGGATCTGCCCCGTTTTGCAGGCGATATTCCCCAGGTACATGACCGAAAAGAGGATCGAATAGCGGTCTCCACTTTCTTGCTTGATGTCCAGGCTTTCATGCACCAGGGCAGCGGCCCGCTCGTACGCTCCATTGCGGTAAGCCAGGTGCCCCAGGTTGCTCAGGGCGATGGCCAGATTACGCCTGTCGCCAATCTCCCGGCTGATCGCCGCTGCCTGTTCGTACAGCGACTCGGCTTCCGGCGTGTGGTGCAGCGCAAACTCGATGGCGCCCAGGTTGAGCAGCGCCCGGGCCACACCGGACTGGTCGCCAGTCTCTCTTGACAGGGAGAGGCTCTCCTCGTAACATCGCCTGCCCTGGTCATATTCGTCCGAGTCAGAGACGAGTACGTTCGCCAGGTCATTCAGTGCCTGGGCCAGCCCCCATCGATCCCCTGTGGTCCGGTACGTCTTGACGCTGGCGTCGAGGTAGCCCCGCGCCTGGAGAAACTCGCCCTGGCGGTAGTACGCGCGCCCGAGCGTCGCGCAGGCCAGGGCGGTCTCGACTGGTGGGCCGATGCGTTCAAGCCCGTCGAGGCTGGCTTCGATCATGGAGCGCGCGCGATCGTACTCGCCGAGCGAGCTGCACAGGTCCGCCAGTCGTGTTTCGATCCGCAGCCGCAAAAGATTCGCCTCCCCGCCCCGGGCCTGGATCGCCCCTGCTGCCAGGGCCAGCATCTCCCGGCCCTCCACGAACTGTCCCTGTGCCCGGTAGAACAGGTAGACGCTGTCGAGGGCGAGGGAGAAGAGATCCAGGTGCAGCCAGGCGGCGGCCCAGTGCCAGGCGGCACGCACGTCACCCATCACCTCCTGGATTTCTGCTCGTGCTTGCGGCTGCCCTGCCCCTTTGAGTGCCACCTCTCGTGTGTGCAAAAAGTGCGTGTAATAATGGCAATGCAGATCTTGGGTTCGCTGCGGCTCATCTGCCCATGCCGACAGTGCCTCGGCGGCATACTGCTTGACGAGCTGATGGAGGCCGTACTGATCCAGCAGATTGTGGCCCACCAGCGACTTGTTTACCAGGCTCGCCAGAGTGGCCGTGGTTGTACCTGCAACGGACTCCGCGGCCTGGCGCGTAAACGGCCCCTGGAACACAGACAGCCTGGCCAGCGCTTCTTGCTCGCCCTCCGACAGCAACGCCCAGGAGCGTTGAAAGATGGCCCGCTGGCTCTGGTGTTGTGCTGGCACGTCGCGCAGAGAGGTGGTGAGAAAGTCGAGATCGTGCTCTACCTGGTCGGCGATCTCTTGGCACGACAGGGTGCGCACCCAGCCGGAGGCAAGCTGGATGCCGAGCGGGGTGCCTTCCACGGTGCGGCAGATACGTGCGATGTGGGCCTGGTTTGCCTCCGACAGGGCAAAGGCGGGCTGGATCTGGCGCGCACGTTGCACGAACAATTGCACTGCGCTGTACGCTTCCATCCCTTCCGTCACGCCCGGCGCGGGACAGGCGAGGCCCGGCACATCCAATAGCCACTCTACTTGCAGGTTCAGCCGCTCCCTGGAAGTGACGAGGATCTTGACGTGCGGCGCACGGTCCAGAATGCCGGCCACCAAGAGCGCACCGGACACCAAGTGCTCAAAGCCATCCATCACCAGCAGCAGCTCCTTCTCCTGTAAATAGGTCATGAGCTGCTCTTCAGGGGGGCGGCTGCCTTGAAACTGGATGCCCAGTGCATTCGCCACTGTGGAAGGCAGGTACTCGGTTGCGCTCACCGCGCCAAGAGGGACCAGGCACACGCCGTGCAAGAAAAAGCGCTCGTCTTCGGCGGCAGCCTGGAGTGCCAGCCGTGTCTTGCCAATCCCGCCGGGGCCGACCAGCGTCACCAGCCGGCACGCCGGATCCTCCAGCCGTTCCGTCACGCTGGCCAGCTCCTCTTCTCGCCCCACGATCGGAGTGGGCTGGGCCAGGATCTTGTGGGGCCTGGCGGCGCCGGCGGCCCGGATGCGGGCGTAGAGTGCCCGGGTCTCTTGGTCAGGATCGAGGCCCATCTCTCGCGCCAGCGTGCGGC
>JAFGIA010000418.1 GCA_016929795.1 Anaerolineae bacterium | reverse complement strand
TCCACAAAACTGCTCAGGATCTTGGCCCGATACCAGACTCGCGGATCGGCCAGGCCCACCCCCTGGTGCACCGGCTCAGGGTCGACCACTCCCAACTCAAAGAGCATCGTCAGATTCGGCGCGTGGGTACGCTTGGCCAGGAAGGAGGCCACCACTGGCAGCCCAAGGCCCACCGCCACAATCTCACCATCCTTTAGCTCGCGGGCGCCGGCCACGGCCATCAACTCGAAGGGTGTGTATTCAAGGTCTGTGCTCATTCTTCTTCTCCTTGTCCTGACGCAGGAAGGACCCCCTCAATACCCCAAAATCGGATCGGCGGCCAGCCCGGCCAGGCGTTTCATGCCACCGACCAGTTCCAGGTAGGCCCAGTGATCTTGAACACCATACACGTACCTGTCCAGGTACGCCTGGAACCCCTCGCGCGTCTGGGACGCCTCGGCATAGCGCCGGATATGGTCGGCGTCATAGTCATAGGCTTGATAGACCGAATTGGGGTGCGCGGCGAAAGGCAGATGCACCACGTGAGAGACCCTGAACCCGGGAATTGTCGTCCGTTCCGGCTCACGGCGGATCGTCTCGGTGGGCACCAGCCGCTCGGTGATGACGATGGCCCGGCTGCTGGCCTTTACCTGCTCTTCGTTGTCCCAGCGCGGGCCCAGAATCCAGGCGTTCCCCTCCTCGTCCGCAGCCTGCACCTGCACCACCGCCACGTCGGGCAGCAGCGGCTTGAGCACCAGCCAATCTTCGCCGGTAAAGGGATCATCCACGTGAGCGATCTCGGAGGGCGCAATCTCCTCGAGCCGTTTCAGGATGTCAGACCCGCGCAGAGAGCGGATCGGGATGAAGGGCAAGCCCAGCGCCCCCGCCATGTAGCGAAAGGCCATCGACAGGCTGCTATACTCTTCAGCGACGAGCGTTCTCGCTTCGATGCCACGGTTTACACAATTCAACCGTCCAAAGCGGTCCAGCGAGCCGCCGCCATAGATGATCCGCTCCAGGGCGCCTCCGCCCGCCAGCAGGTCCGCGTCCATGGCGCCGACACACTGTGATACCGTCAGCCCCGTGATCCCCTGCCGGATTACCTCGGCGGCAAAGGCCATCGCGCAGCGTGTGATCGCGAATCCCGGCAGGGCAACATGCGATCCGTCTGGAATCGTCGCTACCGCCTCGGCCAGGGTCGAGAGTTTGGTCATATCTGCCCTCCCCTCAATCAAACACAGGCCGCGAATCAAAGAGGACCAGCAGCAGGTGACAGGCGCCGTTCTCGATCTTGATCTGCGCCAGCTCAACCGGTCGATCCAGTACCTCTTCGATCGCCAGCACGACCAGGTTGGCGACGATGCAGGTAAACGGCTCCACTCCCTTGGCCACAAGCCGTTGTTCCACCGTTTCGTGTAGACAACCCTGCACCTTGAGGCGTAGTAGCCGCTCGTCCAGCTCATGCGAGATGCCGGCCACGATGCCCTCTTCTCTCAGAACCTGCTCGATCACCTCGATAATCGGCTCTACCTCGCGCGTCTCGATCCTGGGCAGACACTTGTCCAAAAAGTAATCGCGCCCCACGGTCGTCATCCGAAAACGCGCGCCCTTGCCACGCTCATCCCAGAAAGCCTTTTCTAGATCGTAGACCATGCTGTTCACATAGTCGAGGGAAACACCAGGGCTCTTCATTTTTCCTCCCCATAGTATGCAGTGTCCCACTGTTCAGCATAGACCAGCTCGTGGAGAGGCAGGCGTGGGCGAGGCCGGTGCGGGCGAGGGGGATGGCCGACCGCAATGATACTCACCACCTTGACTCCCTCCGGCACGCCGAGCAGCTCCTTGAGGCGCTCTTCGTCGCGGATGTCGATGCAGGGGGCAATCACCCAGCACGCGCCCAGTTCGAGGGCCGTCACCATCAACAGGATGTTTTCAATCGCCGCGGAAGTGTCGTAGGGCATATCCCACACGTCCTTCTTGCCGCACACGACAATACTGACTGGGGCATCGGCGAGAAAGGCCGATACCCGGCCGGAGGTCAGCTTTTCAAAAGCTGCCTTCTTCTTGGCCTCGTCTTCGAGGGTGGCAAAGCGCTCCTGCATCTTTTCTGTGACAAACTCGGCGGTGAACCTGCGGCCGCTGCCCCCACCGGCGATGGCGCCCAACTGCTTGCGCGTCGCTGCATCCTTGACGATGATAAATCGCCACGGCTGTGCATTCTCGCCTGATGGCGCCTGGCGCGCCGCTTCCAGGATCAGCTCCAGGTGCTCCTCTGACACCGGCTCGTCCGTGTAATGGCGCACACTGCGGCGATCCTGGATGATCTTGAGTGCGGCTTGGGCCAAATCAACCTGTTCTGACATTTCTTTTCCCCTCCATCGCGGACTTGCGGGGTCCCTGTGCAGCTTGGGCCCACAACCTCAAGGCCAAACCCGTCGCGATCCAGATCTCGCGCTCACTGCACTGACATCCTGTCGGCCCCATCCCTATGTCTCATTTGATGAGACTATGTATCGTTAGATGATACAATTATACCATACTCTTGGGAGCTTGTCAAGGGTGTGCGGATAAAATTTTGGGGAAAATCACAAAATGATACGTCGTATCATCAAGCAATACAATTATACCACCTCCCTTCCTCATCTGCAAGAGTCCCGCGCTTGCCCGACGGTCAAAACTGTGCTACACTACACTCACTAGATCAATCATTGACCTTATTGACAGGCAGCCCGGTTGGGCTGCACCTGTGCATAAAAAGGGCAGTGTGCCAAAAGTTGTGCAAATTGTAGGGGCGCACGGCTGTGCGCCCTGCCGACGGTGAATTTACACACGATTTGCAACACTGCCATAAAAAGTGAGGAGCCAAAATGGAAGAGCTATTGGGAGCACTGATGCAAGGGGCGCAGCAGCAGCCTGACTCGGAAGAGGCAGGCACGCCCCAGGACCCGTTGGCGCAAATGCTACAGGGGTTTATGGGTGGCGCACAGCAGCCAACCGCTCAGTCTCCAGGCATAGGGGGGGATCCCCTGGCGCAGCTACTCCAGGGGTTCATGGGCGGACAGGCATCACAGACCCCGGCCACACCGGCAGAGCCAGCCAACCAGGGGATTCCAGACCTCGGAAGCCTGATGCAGGGCCTGGGTGGTGCCGGCGGTGTGGGCCAGATTCCAGAGGGGTATGGCGCGCCAGCCGAAATGGGCGCTGCCCAGAGTGCGCCAGGCCTGGGAGGCCTGCTCCAGGTTCTTCTCGGTGGCACGGGCAGCCCGGCGGGCGGCACAGGCCCGGCCCCAAGCAGCGGCGCCGGCGGGTTGGGCGACATCCTGAGCGCCATCATGGGCGGTGGCAGCCCCACCCTGACCTCCAACTCACTTCTTGCCCCGATCGTGGATGGCCTGGCCGAAAAGCTCGGCCTGCCGCCCCAGATCGCGCAGGCCGTCGTGGCTTTCGTCCTCGGCAAGCTGATGCAACACCGGCTGCAACCGGGAATCGACACGACACAGGCCCCCGCCAGGACAGAGACCGCACAGCCCCGGGCCGCCAGCCTGGAGGACGTAGTGGCCAGGATGAACAGCGGCCAGCGCGTGCCCAAGGTCGCGGTGCGCCGCGCGGGCCTGGCCAAAGAGCTCGCGGCACACACAGGGTTGGATCGTGCCACGGCCGAGGCCAGTGTCCAGGAAGTTCTCAATGCCCTGGGAGGTCAGCTCGGCACCGGGTGGTAGCAGGGATAATCCATCTGCTCATCGAGCAAGCAGACGGCGCTTGAGCTGATCCAATTCCTCAGGCAGGACTCCTGCCGCGCGCAGATACTCCTCTGCGCCACCATATCGCGTATCGACGTGCTCCAGCACCCGGTAGATCACTTCCTCTGTCACCGTCGGCCGCCACCAAAAACTCGTATCACCCTGGGCTCTCATCTCGGCATAGACCTTCTCGTCAAAGGCCCACAGGCGCTCCTGGCTTTGCGCGTAATCGGCGGCAATGATCTCCGCCGGCACCCCAACCAGGCGCAGCAGCAGCGCCACCACCATCCCTGTCCGATCTTTGCCGGCGTGGCAGTGAATCACAATCCCACCTGGTTGCGCCCCGACAATCGCGCGCATGATCTCGGCCACCGCGTCAGGGTAGTGATCCAGGATGATGCCATACACCTCGGCGCGTGATTGGGCCTGCTGGATCAACACACCCACGTGCGGGTAGTACTTTTCGATCGGCAAGTTGAAATAGTCGAGACGACGATCGCCATCCTGGATCGTCACCGCCGGTTCTCTGGCTACTTCGTGCGCGGCGCGCAGATCGATCACCGTCTTGACCCCATAGTCGAGCAGGGCTCGTTGTCCCGCTTCTGTCAACCGGTTCAGAATATCAGACCGGATCACTGCTCGCCACCGCGTTTCCCGTCCGTCCAGGGTGGGCAGCCCGCCCAGATCTCGTGTGTTGTAGCACCCTTCCCACGCCAGGTGGCGGCACGGTGTGCCGTTTTCAGGGTTGAGGGTTGCTTTGCCTCGCACCGTTATCTCCCCCGCAGCATCATTTGCCGGTGATAGCTCTTCTCATTTTCATGGCCACCTGCCCACCAGGGCAGGCGTGTCGAGTCGCACACACAGGACAAATCAACCACAAGAAACTGGCTGCATACACCACAACGATCCCAAGATAAATCAGCAAATGGGCGATGCCCTGCTGGTAGAGAAACCAGACCGGGACAAAGATAATCCCCAACAAGGCCAAACCCGCCACACTAACTGCCACGTTGTAGATTGCTTCCGACCTCCTGGTGTTCTTTAATACTCGTGCAATCTGGCTCGAGGGCAGGCAGAACCCACCTGCACACGGCGCAAACTTGCCGACATAAGGACACCGCCAGTACACACAGGCATAGCTCTGGCCGATCGCCACAATGGGAAAACAGGCACAGTAAGCCACAAAAGCGAAAAGGCTGGCGTGCCATAGAAACAGTGCCACGACAATGTACAGCACCATCATTGGGATTGTGAGCAGCAGGTACAGTGACTTTCGTTGAAAAGGCGCGCAGTCGTTGTTCATCGCATATTCCCCTGGGTTGCCAGCATCTTGGCCAGCGCCGGGAAAGCGGCCATCATGGCATAGAACTCGTTCCCTGCCGGCGTCGGCGTCGGATACGAGCTGAACTTGGCGATCACGAGCTCTGCCGCTGGGGCAATGTAAAGCATCTGCCCGCCATAGCCCAGGCTGTGATAGGCACCCTGCTCATCGTGCGTCATCCACCACTGGTGGTGGTACGAATAGCCCTGGTTCATCGGGCTCGCTGCCGGCCCGCGCGCAAAGGCCTCCCGGTCCCCCCCCTGCTCGATATCGTGCACGGCGGCAGTAGGCACGATCTGCTGCCCGTTAAAACATCCCTGTTGCAGCAGCATCTGTCCAAAGCGCGCCTTGTCGCGCAAGGTACTGAGCAAACCGGAGCCTGACGTCTCGGCCGTCGCCGGATCGACGATCCAGAAAGCATCGCGCTCCGCGCCCAGTTTCGACCAGATGCGTTCGCGCATGATCTCAGCCAGCGACTGATTCAAGAGCCGCTTCATGATCCACGCCAACACGTCGGTGTTTGGCGTCAGGTAGGCAAAGCGCACGCCATGTTCGCCCACCTTCCTCATCGTCGGCAGAAACTCGTACACCGATGCCGGCCCGGCATAGTCCGTAGACCTTTCCCGCCAGCCGAGCGCCATGGCGTAGGTCAGATTTTCTGACACCGGGTCCACGTCGTCGTCGCCCAACCAGACCGCCGTGGTCATATCCATCACCTGCCGGACTGTGGCATCCCCAAAGCCGCTCTCCTTCAGCTCGGGCAGATACGTGGCAACGGCGGCATTCGGATCGAGCACCCCTTCGTGCGCCAGCATCGCCCCCAGCACACCGGTCATCGACTTGCTGCCTGACGCCCAGGCATGAAGCGTGTGTGCCTGCATCCCGTTCAGGTAGGCTTCGTAGATGATCTTGCCCTGGTGCAGGACGACGATGCCATCCGTGTAGCTCATCTCAACCATGTCACGGAATGTGAACTGCGTGCCTGCCCGGTTACGGTAAGTCACTTGGTTTATGTCAAACTCTACAATCTCGAGTTCGGCCACCGGTCCGTCCCCGCGCCACACGTCCACCGTCCGATTCAACGGCAGCTCATGTTGAAAGCTCCACCGATTGTATGGCGCATAGAGCTGGTTTCCGTGCGTGACCAGCTTGTCGGGCGGCGGAGGAAATCCACTCATCAACCCCAAATCTTGTACACTCTGCGGTCCTTGTCCGTCGTGCATCTCTTTCTCCTTTACGAGGGATGAAAATGTCATTGCGAGCCGCCGTCGTTGGGCGGCGAAGCAATCCCCACGCGTGCCGAGCCGGAGTTCCCATGCCCGGCGGGCGCCACGAGGGATGAAAATGGGGGGCTGAGGTCCCTGGGCGCACGCCGTGCTCCCGTACAGGCGCATGCAGGGTAGGAGCGCACGCCGTGCGCCCGTACAGGTGCATGCAGGGTAGGGGCGCACGGCGTGCGCCCCGGGCTGGCGCGGTGTGATTTCCGAATGAGGAGCACGCCGCGAGGTGCGGGCGACCGAAGCAATCTTCCCCTGCCTCACCTGCCTATCCCGCCGGGGGGCGAACCACAGTCCCGGTGCGCTCGTACTGCTCAAACACAGGAACGTGGCGCTCGACCATGCTCCCCAGCCACTGCGGCTGGCAGTACGCCACCCAGTTGATCTTCCACAGCAACCGGCCGATCTGGAACGGCTCGATCGGATCGTCGGGCCAGGCCAGGTGGGCCGCGTACCCGCGCCGGAACGCCGGCAGCAGCGCTGCGTAGCGTACGTCGTCAGTGTCCTCCAGCAGATCGAGCATGGCCATGGCAATGTCGTGTACGCGAAACCCCCACACCGTGTCCTCAAAGTCGATCGGCTGCAGCATGCCGTGGTAGAGCTTGATGTTGTCGTGCCACAGGTCGCAGTGGATCACGCGCAGGTCGGCGCGATCGATCGCCGCGTACGCCGCTTCCACGTGGCGGTGCATTCGCTCCAGCACGTCCCGCGCCCCGGCAGGCAGCCCGGCAAGGCCGGCCGGCTCCGATCCTGTCCCGGCCGCCTGCGCGCCGTCTATGATCAAATTCTGCTCCCCCCGCGACAGCCAGTGCTCGAACCGCCGCGTCGTGAATCCTGCCGGAGGAGTCCAGGTCGCGCCGTGATGGTGGAGCTCTGCAAAGAGCGCACCCATCTTTTCCAGGTTCCGCTCGGTAAGGTAGCGACCCAGCAGCCGGCCCGGCACCCAGCTCATCAGGCTCACGTGCCACGTATCCGGGATGCCGGGATGAGAGATCGGCAGCACATGCTCCCCGGTTCGCGCCGGCACGATGCGCGGCGCCGGAACCTGAGTGTCACGCGCCAGGGCACCCAGCCACATCGCCTCCGAGCGCAGATCCTCGAACGTCCGCCAGCTCGGGACCGCGAGCCGGAGCATGAACCGCTCCCCGGACGCCGTGGCTACCCGGTAGAGCAGATTGGTATCAAAGCCATGGTAGACAAGCTCCGGCCTGTCGAGATCGTAGCAGCCGAGGGCTGCAACGGCCAGATCACGCAGCCGGCGGAGCTGTCCAACTAGCGTTAGATCAGTATACGGCTTGTGCACATCCCATCCTTTCTCAGGTTCGAAGGCTTGTCTAGTCCAAAGGCTCACGCACGCAACGAAAGCCATGGCGGCTGTTGCCCCAGCGATCAAGTATAGCATACAAGGGCCAGAATGTCTATCACTCAAGCATGAGCAGTGCCACGATCGCCACATCACCAATGTGAGAGTGGGGAACAGAGCACCATGTCACGCTTCTGCCCCCCCTTCCAAGCATTCCAGTTGTGGCCTCTCGGGAATAGACTCCCTATCGCACATAGAGCAACCGCAGTTGACGGCGCGCGCGAATGCGATTATAATTCCTCTAGTCTTTAAGCAAATACTTAATCATAGACTGGACACTGGCGAATTCGGCACGATCATGACCCAAAATCAGAGGATCGCACCGAAACTCATCGAAATGATCCAGAAGAAATCCGTGTCATCCGTGTTAATCCGTGAGCAATCACAAATTCG
>JAFGIA010000417.1 GCA_016929795.1 Anaerolineae bacterium | reverse complement strand
GCAGGTGAAGGAACAGGACATCGCTCCGTTGCTCAAGGTACGCTCGAACTGGTTTGAGCTGTTGACCCGGCTCCTGGCCATGGAACTGCAGCAGCAGATGAAGCAGGGCTTGCAGCGGGCCTATGTCTCGTTTGAGGACACGCTGCCGGTGATGCGTGGCCGCTGGCAGCTCGACCGTCAGCTCACGCGCCGGCCCCACGTGCGGCACCGGTTTGACGTGATCTATGACGAGTTTTCGCCGGATACGATGCTGAACCGGATCTTTCGCTGTGCCGTCGAGCGTCTCCTTTTTTGCTCCCAGGAACCCGGCAATGGTAGACTCCTACGCTCTGTCTCCAGGTGGCTGGTTGACGTCGAGCGCCTGGCTGAGATTCCACAGGCATGCCTGGAGGCCGTGCATTTCACTCGATTGAACCAGCGGTTCCAACCGGCGTTCAACCTGGCCCGCCTTTTTCTCGAGAATCAGGCGTTTCAGCTCACGGCCGGCCAGGATCGAACCTTCGCCTTTGTATTCGACATGAACCGCCTCTTCGAAGAGTTTGTCTATAGATTCATCACGCGACATCGGCGGCGTATCCTTGGCAATGGCTGGGGAGAGGCACGGCTTCGATACCAGGCCCGTGGCCGCCCCATCTATCTGGCCGAGCGGCTGCCTGCAGGGAAGGCGGTCTTTCGCCTCGCGCCCGACATCTTGTTGACCAGGCCATCGGGCAGAACGGTGTTGGTCCTCGATACCAAATACAAGGAGCTTGCGTACGATCAGCAACGCCTGGGCATCGCCGAGAGCGATATGTACCAGATGCTGGCCTACGCCATCGCCCTGGACTGCCCTCGAACCTTGCTGCTCTATCCTCAGAGGGCCGGCTCACGCTCCACGTCGGCGCACTTTGAGACACTGGGGCACCCTCACTCGGTGATGGCCGCCACCATCAACCTGCGGCAGCCCCTGGATCGCCCCGAGGGCATGATCCAGGAGTTGGCCCAAGTCTTTACGGAGGTTTCAGCCTATGACCCGCGTACAAGAGTATGAGCCATTGTACGACGCGTTTCAACAGTTCCTGCAGCGCTGCCTGCTGGACGATGGTTCTCTGTTGTGGCCCACAGAGCAGGCATGGACACTCGAAAACGTTGCCGAATTGAGGCGACGGATGGTCGACACTCCGATGTTTGGGGGTGATCTGTCTTTTGAGGAAAAGCTCGAGAAGCAGATGCAGGGCGCCTCTGCAAAGCATTGGATGGTCCTGTCCGACGTCTACTACGTATACTACTTGCCCTCAGACTACATCAAATTCGACACCAAGGTGGCAAACGTACGGTGGGCTGCCCAACAAGGGGGGGGGACGCCTCCGCCCGAGACGGCCGACGCGTGGGAGGCACAAAAGCACGGCTTTACCCGCACTTCCATGAAGTATCACATGAAGTATGCCCAGTTCTGGCTCATCTTGCTTTTTGCTGAATATGTGAAAGAGCATCCACAACCAGAGACTGTTGTGAAAAATCACCAAGAGATGCAGAGAGTTCTAGACGGGATTCTGGAAGACATTCCAGACAAGACGGATCGAGCCTACGGCATGCGGCATGCCATGCTTTACCTCGCCTTCCCCGAAAAGTACGAGCGGATCATCAGTACTCGGGACAAAGAGCGCATTGTCGAAACCTATGGCAGTCGCATAGAAGGACCGGGGCCGGACGATCTGGACGAAGCGATCCGCAGGATCCGGACGGCCCTCTCTCCGGAATACGACGAGCCGGAGCGCGTTTTCGACTTCTATGATCCGGAGCTCAAGAAGCAATGGCGAGCTGATGCCAGGGGCCGCCGGACGCCGGACAAGAAGATTGCCGAAGAGAAAGCCAAGGACGAGTACCTAGCTGTAGGGGAAGAAGAAGCCCTCGAGGAGCTTGCCGATGTACTTGGCATCTTGGATCAAACTCGAAATCTGATTCTCCACGGCCCGCCTGGAACGGGCAAGACCTACATCGCCAAGAAGGCGGCCGAGGCGCTGGTCCGGCGGCAGGTGGAGCAGCCACTCTCCGAGCGGGCAGTCAGATTACAGGCAATTGAGGACCTGACGGGCTACGAGATGCTGGCTTTGAGCCTCTACCATGCGGGCGCTAATTCGACCTACAGCGTGCCCGAGATCATGGCCCAGCCCCTGGTGCAAATGCGCTTCCAGGTCAGGCCTGTCAAGCATCCCAGCAACAGCGTCTGGTTCTACCTCCAACAACACACCCATCCCGAAAGCAAGACGGTCAACGTGGCAGAGAGAAGGCCGCCCTATCTGTTCGACAAAGACGCAAAGGGACGGTGGTGTCTTACGCAAGAAGGGCGTGAGTACGTCCGGGAAAGCCTGGCGGACCGATTGGCCGTTTTGAACCGAAGCAGAGCCGAGCACACGATCGACCGGTTTGTGATGTGGACGACGTTTCACCAGTCCTACGCCTACGAGGACTTTGTCGAGGGACTGCGGCCCGTTTCAGCCGAGGATGCTTCTGGTCAGATCTCTTATGAAATCGTGCCCGGTGTCTTTCGGCGCATTTGCGCCCGCGCCATAGCCGACCCCGACAGCAAATACGTTCTCGTCATAGATGAGATCAACCGGGGCAACATTGCCAAAATCCTGGGCGAGCTGATCACCCTCCTGGAGGACGACAAGCGCTTGGGCCAGGCCAACGCTCTGTCCATCGTGCTGCCCTACAGTGGCGAGACTTTCTCGGTGCCGGGCAACCTCTACGTCATCAGCACGATGAACACAGCCGACCGGAGCATTGCCTTGCTGGACGTGGCTTTGCGCCGTCGTTTCGCCTTCCTGGAGCTGATGCCCCGGCCGGAACTACTCGATGGCTTCACGGTCGAGTCCGCCGAGGCGGCTGTGCCGCTTGGGGCTCTGCTCCGGGGCCTGAACCAGGGCATCCGCCAGTTCCTGGACCGCGACCATCAGATTGGGCACAGCTACTTCCTCGAAGTCTCGGCCAGGGATGCGGACGAGCGCGCCGACGCCCTGGACTTTGTGTGGAACCACCGGATCATGCCGTTGCTGGAGGAGTATTTCTACGGCCAGCGCGACCGGCTCATCGAGCTCCTCGCTCCCTTCCTGACCGATGTAGATGCCGGGCTTCAGGGGCTCGAGACAGAAGAGATGGAGGCAGAAATAGGCCGGCTTGAGGGCGATGATCTGCTGGTGGCGCTGGCAAGGTTGGCACAGAAACACAGTGAGGGAAAGGCCCCTAGAGCTGAGCAGTGAGTGTAAACAAGATGACCGACAAAAGGGAGCAATACAACATCGCTGCCATTCGCCGACTCCTCCAGGAGGCATTCACCGCCGGCGACCTCGGGCGCTTCTGCCTGGATCGCCCCGCATTTCGTTTTCTCCTCGACCACTTTGGTCCCGGCTTTAGCTTCCTGCAGATGATCGACGCGGTCCTGGAGCAGTGCCTGACCCGCGATCTGCTTCCTGACCTCTTGGCCGCGGTCCGGGAGGTCAATCCCCGGCACTACGAAAGGCATGGCCCCTACGTGCTCCCAGAGGGTGAGTGGCTGGCTGGGGGTGCTCTCTCTCAATCGACACCTTATGTGGTAGAAAAGAGCATCACGCCCATCCCCGCCGCGCCCGCTCCGCCACCCCACTTTGTGGACCGCGAGGTCGAGCTGGGGCAGCTCGCGGCCTATCTGACCATGGATACAGCGGCCG
>JAFGIA010000416.1 GCA_016929795.1 Anaerolineae bacterium | reverse complement strand
TTGCTTCGCTCGCCCGCGCCTCGCGGCGTGCTCGCTCGCAATGACAGTTTCTTACAGGCTGAGTGGCGCCAGCGCCATGGATAACTCGCAACGACAGGGGTGGGGGAAGGAGAAGGATGACGATGAATGATCAGAAGGCGATTGTGGTCGAGGATCTGCAAAAATCGTTCGGCGACTTGCAGGCGGTGCGGGGGGTGAGTTTTGAGGTAGGGCGGGGCGAGATCTTGGCGCTGCTGGGGCCAAATGGCGCGGGCAAGAGCACGACCATCTCGATGCTCGCCTGCCTGCTGGCGCCCGACGGCGGCGATGCGCGGGTGATGGGCCACTCGATCCGGAAGGAGGTCATGGGCGTCAAGGAGGCGATCGGGCTGGTGCCGCAAGAGATCGCGCTCTACGAGGACCTGCCGGCACGCGACAATCTCGACTTTTGGGGCAAGATGTACGGGCTGCGCGGCGAGGCGCTCGCCAGGCGCGTCGACGAGGTGCTGGCGCTGATCGGGCTGACGGAGCGGCAGAAGGACAAGGTGGGCAAATACTCGGGCGGCATGAAGCGCCGTCTGAACATCGGCGTGGCGCTGCTGCACAAGCCGCCGGTGCTGATCCTGGACGAGCCGACAGTGGGCATCGACCCGCAGAGCCGGCGCAACATCCTGGACGGAGTGAAGGACCTGAACCGCGAGGGGATGACGGTGCTCTATACGACGCACTATATGGAAGAGGCGCAGGAGCTGGCGGACCGGATCGCCATCATGGACCAGGGCCAGGTGATCGCCTATGGCGCGCACGAGGAGCTGGTACAGATTGTGGGCGAGCTGGACCGGCTCGACCTGGTGCTGAGCGCGGCGCCAGGCCGGGAGCTCGACCTCGAGCCGCTACTGGCGCGCTGGCGGGCGGTGGACGGCGTGCACCAGGTCTTTTTGCCGCAGCCGGAAGAGCTGGCCGAGGGTGCCGGCGCAGGCACCCCGGCGGCCGCGCCCCTTGAAGGGACCCACGTGACGCTGCTGGTGGTAGACAGCAACGTGGCGCTGCCGCCGATCTTTGAGACGGCGGTGGACGCCGGCACGCGCATCACGTCGGTGCAGATCCAGGAGCCGAACCTGGAGACGGTGTTCCTGCACCTGACGGGCCGCGCGCTGAGAGACTGAGAGGGAGACGTGATCAAGATCCTTGATATCGCATGGAAAGACCTGCGGCGAATGCTGACCAACGCCTTTTTCCTGGTGTTCGGCCTGCTGCTGCCGCTGCTGACGGCCGGGCTCTTTTACTTTGCCTTTGGCGGGCTGGGCAGCGGCGATGAAGGCGGATTTGAGCTGCCCACGACGCGGGTGATCGCGGCCAACCTGGACCAGGGGCAGGCGGGCTTTTCGGCAGGCGAGCTGGTCGTATCGCTGCTGGAGGAGGCACTGCCCGGCGTGCTGGAGGTGCGGCGGGCCGAGGATGCGGCGGCGGCGCGGGCGGCCGTCGACCGCCAGGAGGCGGCGGTGGCGGTCATTGTGCCGGCCGGGTTCAGCGCCGCGGTGTACGAGCCGCAGGGCCGGGCGTCGGTAGAGATCTACCAGGATCCCACCCTGATGCTGGGGCCAGGGATCGTCGAGGCGATCGTCAGGCAGTTGGTCGACAGCTTTGCCGGGGCCAAGATCGCCGCGACGACGGCCGCCGGGCAGCTTGCCCGGGCCGGCATGGCACCGGACGCCGCCACGCTGCAGCAGGTGGCGGCCGGCTATGCCGCCTGGGCGCAAGAGGCCGGCACGCTGCGGCAAGGGGGCGGCAGCCCCCTCCTGGACGTGACCCACGTGGGCGAGGGAGAACAAGAAGAAGGGGGCGGCGAGATGACGGCCATCATGGGGCTGATCACGGCCGGGATGATGGTCTTTTACGTCTTTTTCAGCGGCGGCGCGGCGGCGCAGTCGATCTTGCAGGAGGAGGAAGCGGGCACGCTGCCGCGCCTCTTTACCACGCCCACGCCCACCTGGTACATCCTGGCCGCCAAGTTCCTGGCCAGCTTTGCCCTGCTGGCGGTGCAGGTGGTCGTGCTCGTCATCCTCTCGGCCCTGGTGTTTGGCATCGACTGGGGGGAGCCGCTGCCCGTGGCGCTGGCCGTCGCCGGGCTGGTGGTGATCGCCGCCGGCTTTGGGACCCTGGTCAACTCGTTTCTGCGCGACACCAAGCAGGGCGGGCTCGTGTTTGGCGGCCTCTACACCGTGCTGGGCATGGTGGGCATGGTGAGCGTCTTTACGGCGGGGGTGCAGGGGGCCAACCCGATCGGCAAGGCGGCGCTCTTTGTGCCCCAGGGCTGGGGCATCCGGGCGTGGGAGATCCTGCTCGATGGCGGCGGGCTGGCAGACGTGATCGGCACCGTCGCCGTCATGCTGCTGCTCGGGCTCGCCTTTTTCGCCACTGGCGCCGTGCGCTTTCACCGGCGCTATGCATAGGGAGGGTGCGCCATGCGTATCATTGACCTGGCAGTAAAGGACCTGAAGCAGCTCGTCCGGGACTGGAAGACGGCCCTCTTTTTGGTGGCGATGCCGATCGCCTTTACGCTCCTCTTCTCGTTCATATTCGGTGGCGCCGGGGGTGGCGACGAGGACCCGCGCCTGCCGGTGGGTACGCTCGACCGCGACGGGAGCCCGGTGAGCGCCGCCCTGCTCGACCTGCTCTCTGGCTCGGAGGCGATCCGGCTGGTCAGCCTGGCCGGCGAGGGGGAGGCCGTCGACGACACAGCCCGCCTGGAAGAAGCGACCCGGCAGGTGGCAGAGGGGGAGCTGGCGGCCGCCGTCGTCGTGCCGGCCGGCTATGGCGCGCGGGCCCTTGACCTGGCGCGCGACGAGGCGCCGCGGTTGAGCCTGGTCGCCGACACCGGCCAAGCGGCAGGCCAGACAGCCCAAAGCGCAGTCGAGGCCGCGACCACACGCCTGATGGGCGCGGTGGAGGCAGCACGCCTGGCCGCGCGGGCCTACGAGGCGTCCGGCGGCACGCCCGACGATCACTTTTTGCAGGCGGCGCTCGACACGGCGCTGGTGGGGTGGCAGGACCCGCCCCTGGGGGTGACCATGCGCGCCTCTGGCGCGCTGGCCGCGGAAGAGGAGGCGGCGGGTGCCGCGGCGGGCGCCGAATCGGCGAGCCCTTACGCCCATTCGTCGGCCGGGATCATGGTCCAGTTTGCCATGGCAGGCATCATCGGCGCGGCCGAGATCATTCTCGTCGAGCGCAAATCGGGGGCACTGAAGCGGATGCTGACCACGCCCATCTCCCGCGCGCAGATCCTGGCCGGCCATTGGTTGGCCATGTTCATCCTGATCCTCTTCCAGTTGGCGCTCCTGATCACCTTTGGCCAGCTCGTGCTGGGCGTCGGCTATTTCCGGGCGCCGGCGGCGACGGCGATCATGATGCTCACCACCACCCTGTGGACCGCCAGCCTCGGCCTCCTGATCGGCATCCTGGCCCGCACCGACGAGCAGGTGATCATGGCCAACATCGTGACCATGCTGGTCCTGTCGGGCCTGGGCGGCGCGTGGATGCCGCTCGAGTTCACGGGCAAGGCCTTCCAGACGGTGGGCCACCTGACGCCGGTGGCGTGGGCCATCGACGGGTTCGAGAATATTGTGATGCGCGGGCTGGGCACCGGGTCGGTGCTGCTGCCGGCGGCGATCCTGGTGGGGTATGCCGTGGTGTTGTATGGGGTGGCGGGGTGGCGGTTCCGGGTTGAGTAAAAGGGGAGATTCGCTGCGCTCGCAATGACAGCTTGCCTCCGCAGGTTGCGGATTACCCATCTGCGCGGACTTTTGTTATAATGGTTGCACCATTCCGTGAGAGGAGAGATCGATGAAGGGAAACGACCAACTTTTGACCAAACTGAACGAGCTTCTCGCCGACGAGCTGGGCGCCATCAACCAGTACATGGTCCACAGTGAAATGGCCGCGGACTGGGGCTACGAAAAGCTGCACGAGTTTGTCGAAAAACGCGCCATGGAGGAGATGCGCCACGCCGAAACGCTGATCGGGCGCATCCTCTTTCTCGAAGGCCGGCCGATCGTCACCAAGCTCAGCCCCATTTACATCGGCAGCACCGTGCCCGAGCAGATCGAGAAGGACCACGCCGCCGAACTGGCGGCCATCAGGGTCTATAACGAGGCGATCGACCTGGCGGTGGCGGTGAAGGACAACGGCACGCGCGAGATCCTCGAGGGGATCCTGAAGGACGAAGAGATGCACATCGACGGCATCGAGTCGCAGCAGGACCTGATCGAGCAGATCGGGTTGGAGAATTATCTCGTCGAGCAGATCCACTGACCGGCGAGCCAGCATCACCTCGCCGGCCACCAGCGGCCGGCACGACCCTCCTGCCCACGGGCGGCGGGAGGGTCATCCAGGCACCCCCGGCGACCGGGGAGGAGTGAGTGAGATGCCACCGAGTCACTACTACCGCTGGCGGCCCCACCCGTGGCACGGGCTGGAGGCCGGGCCGTCGCTGCCGCAGATGGTCTATGCCTACATCGAGATCACACCCTACGACCTGATCAAGTACGAAGTGGACAAACTGACAGGCTACCTGCACGTCGACCGCCCGCAGCGCACCTCGTCGATGCCGCCCACGCTGTACGGCATCATTCCCCAAACGTATTGCGGCCGGCGCGTGGGGGCGCTCTCCCCCGGCACCGAGTGGGGCGACGGCGATCCACTCGACGTGTGCGTGGTCAGCGAACGCCCCATCGACCGGGGCGAGATTGTGCTGACGGCGCGCGTCGTGGGCGGCATCCAGACGATCGACAATGGGCGCGCCGACGACAAGATCGTCGCCGTGCTGCACAACGACAATTTCTGGGGCGATGTCACCGACATCGCGCAGCTCCCGACGCGGCTGGTGGAGCGCCTGCAGCACTACTTTAGCACCTACAAGCTCCTGCCCAACGAGCTGGACCGCGTGGTCCTTGGGCCCGTGTACGATAGCAAGCACGCCCTCAAGGTCATCTCGGCCTCGATCGCCGACTATGAAGAGCAGTTCGCGTTCGGCTATGGGGCGACGCCTGGCGGGGACTCGGGGTAGTAAAGGGCATGATCTGCGAATCAATTCCGAAGGCAAGCCCTTTTTGTTTCCACCCATCGGGCGACCGCAAGGGTCCGCCCCGACCATTACGCTCATGAGGAGGGATGAATGGTAATCCAGAGCAAGTTTGACGGCCAGTATACGACCCCCTGGCAAGAGACGCTGGCTCAGCGGACGCAGTACATGAAGAGCTCGATCATTCGCGAGCTGCTCAAGTTCACCATGCAGCCCGAGGTGATCTCGTTTGCCGGAGGGCTGCCTGCGCCCGAGATGTTCCCGGTGCGCGACTTTCGCGACGCGTGCGAGTACGTGCTGGCCCACGATGCCGAGCTGGCCCTGCAGTATGGGACGACGGAAGGATTCCCACCCCTCAAGGACTGGCTGATCGAAGCGATGCACCGCTACGAGCTGCCCGCCGGCCGGCGCAACGTGCTCTTTACCAACGGCTCGCAGCAGGCGCTCGACATTATCGGGCGCGTGTTCATCGACCAAGGCGACAAAATCATCACCGGGCGCCCCACCTACCTGGGCGCCATCCAGGCCTGGAACGTCTATGCGCCGCACTACCTGACCGTGCCGCTCGACGACGAGGGCATGCGCATGGACGAGCTGGAGCGCACGCTGGTGGAAAACCCGGGGGTCAAGTTCATCTATGTCCTGCCCAACTTTCACAACCCGGCCGGCACCACGCTGCCGCTCGAGCGCCGCTATCGCTTGGTGGAGCTGGCCGCCACCCACGGCGCCTTTATCATCGAGGACGACCCCTACGGCGAGCTGCGCTTTGAAGGTGAGGACATTATCCCCATCTGCGCGCTCCACAAAGAAAACGTCATCTACCTCAGCACCTTTTCCAAGACGCTTGCCCCCGGGCTGCGGCTGGGCTGGATCGTCGCGCCCGAGCAGGTGATTGCCCGCTTTGTCCAGGCTAAGCAGGGCTGCGACCTGAACACGAGCGCGCTGGTGCAGTACCTGGCCTACGACATCTGCCAGCGCGGCCTGATCCGCGCCCACGTGCGCAAGATCCGCGAGTGCTATCGCGAGCGTCGCGATGCCATGCTGAGCGCGATGGAAGAGCACTTTCCTCCAGAGGCGAGCTGGACACGGCCGCAGGGCGGCCTCTTTCTCTGGGCACGCGTGCCTGAATATATCGACACGGAGGAGCTGCTGAAGGTGGCAGTGGAGGAAAAGGTGGCCTTTGTGCCGGGCGTGGCCTTTTACCCGCCGGGGGTGGCGGATGGGCGCTGCTGCATGAGGCTGAACTTTTCCTACTGCGCGCCAGACGTCATCGAAGAGGGGATCAAGCGCCTGGGCCGCGCCATCAAGCGCCAGATGGAGCTGGCCCAGGCCTAGGGAGAGGCCTATGGCAGGACGGGTGGTCGAAACGACGCTGCACGTGCGCTATGCCGAGACCGACGCGATGGGCGTCGTATACCACGCCAACTACCTGGTGTGGTTCGAGGTGGGCCGGGGTGAATACCTGCGCACACTTGGCCAGACGTATGACGCGTGGGAAAAAGAGGGCTACCTGCTGCCCGCGGTAGAGGCCTATGCGCGCTACGAGGCGCCAGCGCGCTATGGCGACTCGGTGGTGGTGCGCACCTGGGTAAAAGAGATGCGCAGCCGCAGCCTGACGCTCGGCTACGAGGTGGTCGAGGCCGAGACGCGGCAGCCGCTCGCCAGCGGTTGGACCCGGCACCTGTGCATGGGGCACGATGGGCAGGTGCGCCGCCTGCCCCAGGCGCTGTTGAAAGGGTAATCTCGCCAACCCGGGGCGCGGAAACCGCACCCCTACCAGAGAACACAACCAGCGGCCTACTGCCGTTGACGGGGAGGCAGCGTGATCCAGGTTGAACAGGTTGGGCCGGGCCAAGAGGTCGTCAAGCTGCGTTTGGCGCGCAGCTTTTTCGGGCGGTCTGCCTACTTTACCGCCGCCTATTGGGTCGACGGCCTCCTGATCGACACCGGGTGCGCCCACACCGCCCGCCAGCTCGTGAGCATCGCCAAGGGATGGAGGGTGGAGCGCGTGGTCAACACCCACAGCCACGAAGACCATATCGGCGCCAACGCGGCCATCCAGGAAACCTTCCACTGCCCGATCCTGGCCCACCCCGAGGCGCTGCCCGTGCTGCACAATCCACGCCTCCAGCGCCTGCAGCCCTACCGGCGCCTCTTCTGGGGTTGGCCGCGCCCGTGCCGGGCGGAAGCAGTGGGCGAGTGGGTGGAAACGCCGCACCATCGCCTGCAGGTCCTCCCCACCCCGGGCCACAGCCCCGACCACGTCTGCTTTTTCGAGCCCGACAGGGGCTGGCTCTTTTCCGGCGACGCCTACATCGGCGGGCGCGACAGGGCGCTGCGCGCCGGCTATAACATCCACGACGTCATCGCCTCCCTGAAAAAACTCGCCGGGCTGCCCGTCGAGACGATTTTTTCAGGGAGCGGCAGCGTGCACACCCAAGCAGCGCAGCTCCTTCGAGACAAGATCAAGTACCTGGAAGAATTGGGCGCGCGCATCCGCAGCCTGCACGACCAGGGCGTGCCCCGGCGTCGCATCGGCCGCCAGTTGTTCGGGCGCGAGCTGCCGATCGCCTACATCACCCTGGGCCATTTTTCGAGCCGGCACCTGGTCGACTCTTATCTCGCCCCCCCTGGCGAGCTGTCCGTTGAAAACTCGCCAGGGGTTATGTAAAATCTTCACAAATGCACACTTGACAATTCTGGAACTCTTTTGTATACTTGCATCGTCCCCGTAAAAACGTGCACAAATGGCGAGCAGTAAGTAGCAAGGTTCGAAGGAGGAGGAGGAGCAAGATGGAGAAACCGTGGCTGAAAGAGTATGATCAAGGGGTACCGACCACGATCGACTACCCCGCCGTGCCGATCCACCAGTTTCTCATCGACTCGGCGCAAAAGTACCCGGACCGGCCGGCCCTGGTATATGGCAACGTCGTAGAGCCGTTGGGCAACCGCCTGATGGACGCGAGCATGTCGTACCGGCGCCTGCTGGAGCTGTCGAAACGGTTCGCGGCGGCCCTCCAGGGGTTGGGGGTGAAAAAGGGCGATCGGGTGGCCGTTCACCTGCCCAACTGCCCCCAATTCCCGATCGCGTATTATGGCGCGTCGATGGCCGGCGCCATCATCGTGCCGACCAACCCCGTGTACGTGCCGCGCGAGATCAGGCACCAGTTCAAAGACTCGGGCGCCAAGGTGGCCGTGACCCTGAGCCTGACCTACCCGGCCGTGAAGCAGGTGCGCGCCGAGACCGATCTCGAGCACGTGATCGTGACCAACGTCAAAGAGTATTTCCCCGGCCTGCTGAAATTCCTCTTTACCGTCGCCAAGGAAAAGAAAGAGGGGCATTTCCAGGATATTTCGGGCGACGCCCACACCTACTGGTTCCAGGATCTGCTGGCCCAGGCCCCGGCCGAGCCCAGGTCGGTGGAGGTCACGCCGGAAGATACGGGCGTGCTGATGTACACGGGCGGCACCACCGGCGTGTCCAAGGGCGCGCAGCTTACACACAGCAACCTGGTGGCGAACGCCCTCCAGGTGCGCTGGTGGATGTACGACTCGCGCGAGGGCCAGGAAGTGACCATGACCGCACTGCCCCTCTACCACAGCTATGCCATGACCGTGTGCATGAACCAGACGGTGTATCTGGCCGGCACCATGATCCTCATCCCCAACCCGCGGGTGATGGATCACGTCCTGAAATCGGTGGACAAGCACCAGCCGACCCTCTTCCCGGGCGTGCCGGCCATGTACGTGGCCGTCAACAACCATCCCGATACCCCCAAGTACAACATGGCCTCCATCCGGGCGTGCGTCAGCGGCGCCGCCGGGCTGCCGCCCGAGGTGCAGCAGAGCTTTGAGCAGCTCACCGGCGCCAAGCTGGTGGAAGGCTATGGCCTGAGCGAGGCAACGCCGGTGACCCACGTCAACCCGATCTATGGCAAGCGCAAAGAGGGAAGCTGGATCGGTGTCCCCATCGCCGACACCGAGTCGACCATCCGCGACCTGGAGACGGGCGAGGAGGATATGCCGGCCGGCGAGATCGGCGAGCTGTGCATCCGTGGCCCGCAGGTGATGAAGGGCTACTGGAACATGCCCACCGAGACGGCGAACTCGCTGCGCGGCGGGTGGCTGCACACAGGCGACATCGCCCGCATGGACGCCGACGGATTCTTCCAGATCGTCGACCGGAAGAAGGACATGATCCTGGGTGCGGGCGGGTTCAACATCTATCCGCGCGAGATCGAGGACGTGCTGTACGAACATCCGAAGGTGCTGGAGGTGGCCGCGGCCGGCATCCCGATGGGCAAAGAAAAGGGTGAGCGGGTCAAGGCGTACGTGGTGCTCAAGCCGGGCGAGACGGCGACGGAGGAAGAGATCATCGAGTACTGCCGGGCCAACATGGCCGGCTACAAGGTGCCGAAATTTGTCGAGTTCCGCACCGAGCTGCCCAAGACGATGGTGGGCAAGATCCTGCGCCGCGTGCTGGTGGAGGAGGATCTGAAAAAGGCGGCCGAGTGACGCACCTGTGCTTGATCAGGGTCACTTGACAAATATCCGAGTCTGAACTATAATTTTCGGCGTTGTACTTGTAGAAGGCCAATCGCGGTTTTTTGGCCATCGTGCTTTCTGGGGGTGGAAAGGAGGTGGTCGAGAAGAAGACGAGGAGTGTGGGCCTGTTTTCTTGCATGCAGAAAAGCTAAGAATCAAGGGAGGAGATTCAAATGAAGAAAGCGTTTGGGCTTCTAATCGTTCTGGTGATGCTGGCGACCGCGCTCGCTGCCTGTGGCGGCACCAAGTTCGAGTGTGAGGATGAGTGGGGCTGCGTCACGGTCGAAGCGGGCGATCCGATCCGCATCGCCTACATGTTTGTGATCTCGGGCGCCGACGAGTCGTTGGGCACCGACACGGCCCGCGGCGTCGAAATGGCGGCCGAGGACAAGGGCGAGATCCTGGGCCACAAGATCGAGATCCTGGGCGAGGACTCGCTGTGCAGCGCGGAGGGCGGCCAGACCGCGGCCACCAAGGTGGCCGCCGACACCCAGATCGTGGGCGTCATTGGCACCAACTGCTCCAGCGCGGCCCGCGCCGCCATCCCGGTCATCTGCGGCGCCCACATCCCCATGATCTCGCCGTCGAACACGGCCCCCGACCTGACCGACCCCGCCCGGCCGGCGGACTATAACTGCTACCTGCGCACGGCGCACAACGACCTGGTGCAGGGTGCCGCGGCGGCCGACTTTGCGTGGGAGTACCTGGGTGTGAAGAAAGCGGCCACGATCCACGACGGCAGCATCTATGCCGACCAGCTTCAGCAAGTGATGGCCGAGCGGTTCCAGGAGCTGGGCGGCACGATCGTGGCCCAGGAAGCCACCGAGCCAACGGCCACCGAGATGGGCTCGATGCTCAGCCGCATCGCGGCCACCGGCCCCGAGTTTATCTACTACCCGATCTTTATCGCGGCCGGCGGGCAAATCACCAGCCAGGCCCGGCAAACGCCTGGCTTGGAAGGGATCCCGCTGATGGGCGCCGACGGCATGTTCTCGCCTGACTACCTGGATGCCGCCGGCGACGCGGTGATGGGCTTTTACTGGTCCAGCCCCGACTTTGGCGCCTTTGGCTCCGGCTACCAGGACTTTCTCACCCGCCACCAGGCCAAGTATGGCGAGCCGCCCATCGCCCCATTCCACGCCCACGCCTACGACGCGGCCGGCCTGATCTTTGCCGCCATCGAAAAGGTGGCCGTGCAGGATGGCGACGTGCTGCACATCGGCCGCAAGGCACTGCGCGACGAGCTGTTCGCCACCAAGGAGTATGCGGGACTGACCGGCAGCCTGACGTGCAGCGAGTATGGCGACTGCGCCGATCCCAAGATCGCTGTGTACGAGGCAGTGAATGCCAACACCTGGAACCCGGGCAGCGGCGCCGACTGCAACCCGTGCAAGGTATGGCCCTAGCGGCTCCAAGGCCTTTCAAACAAGCTCCCGCCCCCGGAGAACGGGGGCTTGAGCCCCGTTTGAAAGGATAGGCCCAGGCCGACTGGTGACAAGTGGCAGACCACGCTGGTCTGAGCAAGTGAACGGCATGCAGGGGCGGGCCTCCGTGCTCGCCCCTGCCTATGAATTGGGTATTGGAAGAGGAGACCCCACATGCTACATCGTCTGACCAGACGGCTGTCGTTGACAGACGTGATAATGTGGCTCATCGGCCTCGCGATCCTGGCTGTGATCGTGTACGGCATCATCCGTACGCTGCTGACCGGCAAGTACACGGGGGCCGACTGGGCGAACCTGACCGTGATCGGCCTGGCCCAGGGCAGCATCTATGCTCTGATCGCCCTCGGCTACACGCTCGTGTACGGTGTCCTGCGCATGATCAACTTTGCCCACGGCGAAGTCTTTATGAGCGGTCCTTTCGTCGCCTACTTTGTGGCCACCGCCTTTGACCAATCAGGCTTTCTCGACGCGCAGCCGATCCTGTCGCTGCTGATCATCCTGCTCATCGCCATGATCGTGTCGACGGCGATCGCCGTGCTCCTGGAACGGATTGCGTACCGGCCGCTCCGCCGTGCCCCCCGCCTGGTGCCCCTGATCACGGCCATCGGCGCATCCTTTTTCCTGCAATACACCTTCCGCGGGCTCTTCGGTTCCGGCATCAAGAGCTATCCATCGATCATCACAGGCTCCTGGACGGTGCCGGGCACCGACTTTAGCATCCTCAACATCCGCATTGTCGTCATCGTGTCGGCGATGATCATGCTCCTGGGGCTCTACATCTTTGTGCAGCGCACCAAGGTGGGCAAGGCGATGCAGGCCGTGTCGGAGGACAAGGACACGGCGGCGTTGATGGGCATCGACGTCGACCAGATCATTGTCATCACCTTCCTCGTCGGCGGGGCCCTGGCCGGTGCGGCCGGGGTGCTCTATGTGCTCATGTTCAGCCAGGTAGCCTTTATGATGGGCTTTATCCCCGGCTTGAAGGCGTTCACCGCCGCCGTGCTGGGCGGGATCGGCAACGTGGTCGGCGCGGCCCTCGGCGGCATCTTCCTTGGCATCGCCGAGTCGCTCTTTCCCAACCTGGTGCTCGACGGGCTGAACATCCCGGCACCCTACCAGCTCAAGGACGCGCTGGCGTTCGTGCTGTTGGTGTTCGTGCTCATCTTCCGGCCGACAGGCATCCTGGGCGAGCGCCTGGCCGCCACAAAGGCATAGGGGAGGCGGATCATGAACCAAGAAACGCGTTTCAACTGGTCGGCCGCCGTGAGGATGGGCATCCTGGGGGGTGTCATCGCCCTCTTCCTGGCCCTCGTCGGCATGGTCGAGGCTTCGATCAACCGCGCCATCATCCAGGACGTCCTCTCCCTGGGCCACACGCTGCTGCTCATCGTGTACGTCTTTGCCAGCTACCTGGCGATCCGCAGCGGAATAGAGGGCCCGGTGATTGAGGCCCCACGTGCCTGGGCGCTCGCCGGTGGTGCCGTCGGGGGCGTGCTCACCAGCGCCGTGTTGGTCCTGCTGGTGGCACTCGGCAGCGTCGCCAACCTGCGCCAGGTGCTCTACAACGCCTCCCCCGATCTGTACGATCTGCTCACCTTCCAGTTGGGCCACCTCGTCGGCTCTGTCGTGCTGCTCCTGGTCGGCGCCGTGATCGGCGCGGCCACCGGGCTGATCGTGTCGCTCAAAGCGCGCTACCAGCAGTCGATCATCCTCGGCCTCGGGGCCGTCCCCATCGTCTCGATCCTCGGGAGCGCGCTCTTTGCCGGGCGTGGCCTATCGATCCTGTCCGCCGTGGTGGTTTTTGTCGTGTTCGCCGGCGCCAGCTACTTCTGGAAGGGGTCGCAGACACGCGTCCAGGCCCGCCTGGCCAGCCTGACACCGGCGCAGGAGCGCACCAAGGACTGGGTGGTGCGCATCGCGATCGTCGCCCTCGTGCTCGGCTTGCCCCTGCTCGGGACCTATCCGGCGGAGGTGCTCGACAACGTCGGCCTGTACGTGCTGATGGGCCTCGGGCTGAACATCGTCGTCGGCTTTGCCGGGCTGCTCGACCTGGGCTACGTGGCGTTCTTTGCCATCGGCGCCTACACCGTCGGCGTCCTCACCTCGCCCGAGATCGCGTGGACGGGCATCCAGATGAGCTTCTGGACGGCACTGCCGATCGCCGTGCTGTTCGCCACGCTGGCGGGCGTCATCCTGGGCATCCCGGTGCTGGGCATGCGCGGCGACTATCTGGCCATCGTCACCCTGGGATTCGGCGAGATCATCCGCACCGTCGCCACGTCCGACTGGCTCAAGCCCTACATCGGCGGCTCGAACGGCATCACCCTCATCCCCAAGGCGCCCATCGGGCCGCTGGGCAGCCTGGACACGCCGGGCACGCTCTACTACCTGATCCTGGCCGGCGTGCTCGTCGTCCTCTTTGTCTCCACGCGCGTCAAGGACTCGCGCCTGGGGCGGGCGTGGATGGCCATGCGCGAAGACGAAGACGTGGCCGAGGCGATGGGCATCAACCTGGTGCGCACCAAGCTGCTGGCGTTTGCCACCGGCGCGGCCTTTTCCGGGTTGGCCGGGGCGATTTTCGCCAGCAAGCTGACCTCGATCTATCCCCACAGCTTTCACCTGCTGGTCTCGATCAACGTGCTGTGTGTGATCATTGTCGGCGGCATCGGCAGCATCCCCGGCGTGGTGGTGGGCGCCTTCGCCCTGGTGGGGCTGCCCGAGATCCTGCGCGAGTTTTCCGAGTACCGGATGCTGATGTACGGCGCCGCGTTGGTGCTCATGATGCTGGCCCGGCCTGAGGGCCTGCTGCCTGAGGCGCGGCGCAAGCTGGAGATGCATGGGGATGAGGCAGTGGGATTGCCTGAGGAGCCGGGGCTGAGGGCCGTCGCCGCGGCCGAATCCGGGGCAGGGGAGTAGGAGGGCACGATGGCGATTCTCAATGCAAAAGGGGTGACCAAGCGCTTTGGCGGCCTGACCGCCGTCAGCAATTTTGACGTCGAGGTCGAGGAACGCTCGATCCACAGCATCATCGGACCCAATGGCGCGGGAAAAACGACCTTCTTTAACTGCATCACCGGCTTTTACAAGCACGAGGAAGGGACGATCGAGTTCGAAGGAGAGCCGATCGACGGCATGCGGCCCGATAGCATCACGTGCGAGGGGATCGCGCGCACCTACCAGAACATCCGCCTCTTTCCAAACATGACCGTGATCGAGAATGTGCTGGTGGGCCAACACCCCCACCTGCGCGCGGGCCTGTTCGGCGCCATCTTGCGCACCGCGGCGGTCAAGAAAGAGGAAGCCACGGCGGTGCAGGACGCGCTCAAGATGCTCGACTTTATCGGCCTGTCGGGCCGCGGCGACTGGCTGTCCAAGAACCTGCCCTACGGCGACCAGCGCCGGCTGGAGATCGGCCGTGCGCTGTCAAGCCAGCCGCGGCTGCTGCTGCTCGACGAGCCGGCGGCCGGCATGAACCCGTCGGAGAGCCAGGACTTGATGGCCTTTATCCGCCACCTGCGCGACGAGCTGGGGATCACGGTCCTGCTCATCGAACACCAGATGCGCGTGGTGATGGGCATCTCGGAGACGGTGACCGTGCTCGACTATGGAGAAAAGATCGCCGAGGGGACACCGCTCGAGATCCAGCGCAATCCACGCGTGATCGAAGCCTACCTGGGAAAGGGAGGGTGAGCGCATGGCCCTGCTCGAAGTAAACGACATCCACACCTACTATGGCGCGATCCACGCCCTGAAGGGGATCACGGTCGAGGTGAACGAGGGCGAGATCGTCACCCTGATCGGCGCCAACGGCGCCGGCAAGAGCACGATGCTCAATACGATCTGTGGCATCCTAAAGCCGCGCCAGGGCCATATCGCCCTCGCCGGCGAGCCGATCCACCAGCTGCCGCCGCACCGGATCGTGGAGCGGGGGGTGGCCCAGGCGCCCGAGGGGCGGCGCGTGTTTGGCCGCCTGAACGTGACCGAAAACCTGGAGATGGGCGCCTATGCGCGCAAGGACAAGGAGGGCATCCGCCGCGACATCGACCGCGTCTTTGGCCTCTTTCCGCGCCTGAAAGAGCGGGCCAAGCAGATCGCCGGCACCCTGTCGGGCGGCGAGCAGCAGATGCTGGCCATCGGCCGCTCGCTGATGGCCAACCCACGCCTGCT
>JAFGIA010000415.1 GCA_016929795.1 Anaerolineae bacterium | reverse complement strand
GGAGTCGAACCCACCAAGGCTGCCTCTGCAGCACCCTTCAGACGGTTTTGAAGACCGCGGAGCCCACCGGGACTCAACCACCCCCATGACATACATAAGATACAGGGATCTGGGGAATTCGTCAAATTTCGTGTGCCTTGCCGATCAGCAAAACTAGCGGGTGCGCCTTCGCCACTCGCGCTTGATCGTCAATTCCTGAAGCTGCTCCGGCGTGTCAATATCAAGAAAGTCGCGCAGCAGGCGTGCAAACTTGGCCGGCTGGTCCAGCATTGGAAAGTGATAGGCATCATCGAGCACGATCGCCCGCGCTGCATAGTGGTTATCCTCCAACTCGTCCGCCTGTGATGGATCCACTACTATGTCCTTGTCGCCATACACTGTCAGGAGTGGCACTTCGATGTCATCTAGTGCGTCGCGCAGGTCCACCCGAGCCACCGATTGGATGGTGAGGGCAATGGCGTTTTTTGCCATCTTGGGCACTGCCATCTCCACCTCGTTGTAGGGGCGCTGCTTGTGCCAGAACATGCGCGCCAGCGTGTCGTTAGGTCCAGCCGTCAGCAGCTTCCGATTGATCCAGTCTCCAGAGAGTGGCAGACCCACGGCCAGGACCTTTGATACGCGATCCGGGTGCCGCGCCGCCATGCGCACTGCGATCGCCGCGCCTAGCGTGTGGCCCACCACCGGCGCACGCATCACGCCCAGCTCATTCATGAACGTTACGAGCAATTGCACGTACGCATCAATGTCATACGTCTCGCGCCCCTTGTCCGAGTCGCCAAAACCCCACAGGTCAAGCGCATACGCTCTGTGATCGGTCGCCAGGTCTTCCATGATCGGCACCCAGTAGCGCCACGATCCGAGCCAGCCATGCACGAATACAACCGGTGCACCCCGGCCAAAGGTCTCGTAGTGTATCAGGCTGCCGCTAACTAGAACTCCACTCATGAATCCACGCCACTGCGCCCAAGGCGCTGCAAGATGCTCTCGACGCGTCGGTACAGCTCATCTGGTGCAAAGGGCTTGAGAATATACTCCTCTGCGCCCAACTCCAACCCATACTTGATCTCTGACTCCTGGCCGCGCGCTGACAAAAAGACAACAGGAATTCCCTTGGTCACTGCCTGTGCCTTGAGTGCCTTGCACGCCTCATAGCCGGTCATTTTGGGCATGCGCACGTCGAGCAAGATCAGGTCTGGCTTGACCACCGCCGCTTTTTCTACTGCGTCCTGCCCGTTAGAAGCCTCTACGACCTCGAATCCGGCATACTGAAGGCTAAAAACGATCAGGCCCCGGATGTCGGGCTCATCCTCTGCTACCAGGATCCTTTTTTTCCCGGCCATTCGTCACTCCACTACCGCAACCACTTGCACACTCTCACTATCGTGCCGCCCCTCACTTTCGAGTCGATCTCGAATGCATCCATCAAGCGCCGGGTACCGCGCAGCCCTCTCCCCGCCTCGGGCATGTCCCCATATAGCGCGCGCAACACCTCTTCCTGTGTCCAATGCCAGGCACCTGATCTACCCACACGATCGGCAGCTCCAGGTGAGCCCCACTTCTCACCATCACTCATCCCGCTATCCATTATCCATTCCCCACAAGCGGGAGCGTAAAGTGAAATATGCTCCCCCTTCCTGGCTCACTCTCTACCCACATGCGGCCCCCATGCAGCTCTACAAGAGATTTGGAGATCGACAGGCTCAGGCCCCGACCCGGGTGCTGGCGTATGACAGGATGGTCGCCTCGGAAAAAACGTTCAAAGACCCTGGACTGCTCATCGGGGCCGATTCCGATCCCTGTATCAGCCACCGATACCATTGCCCAGTCAACATCGCGTTGACGCCAGGCGACCTCGAGCGCCTGGGCCTCAACCGTGATCCTTCCTTTGGGCAGGGTATAGTAGTAGGCATTCGTCAACAGGCTGCCCAACACCTGGCCAACGCGCTCGCGGTCGATATACACAAGTGGCAGCCGCGCCGGCACCTTCACGTTGAGCCGCAGATTCTTTTCCTTCAGCCGCTGCTCGAAAGCTGAAGTAATCTGCGCAATCACCTCCTTGATCGCCACAGGTTCGAGTTGTAGGTTAGCCTCCCCCGTCTCAAGTCGGGAAATATCGAGAAGATCTTCCATCAGTGTGATCAGGCGGTCAGCATTGATCCGGATCTGCCCTGCACTCTCCATGCCCAGCGAGCTCCGGCTACCTGCCATTTCCGACGCAAGCATTTCGCTGTATCCCTTGATCGCCGTCAACGGTAGGCGTAGCTCACGGGCCATCGTGGCGACAAACCGGCTCTTGGCCTCGTGTAGCTGTCGCGCCTCCTCATACAGCCGCGCATTATCCAGCGCAATCGCCAGCGACCGTGCCACATTCGTCAAGCGTTCTACATCCTCCTGCACGAACGGCTCATCGATCTTGTTCAGGAGCTCGATGACGCCAATGCACCGATCCTGCACTGTCAGCGGAGCACATAAAATAGAACGAGTCACGAACCCTGTCGTCCGATCCACCTCGCTGTAAAATCGTTCGTCGTGATACGCATCATTCACCAGTGCCGGCTGACAGCTAACGGCCACCTGCCCGACCACCCCCTGCCCCATCTTCATGCGCATTCCGCGCAGGGGCTCCCGGTCGCCGAGCCAGCTCGTGACAAACTCCAGCTCCTCGGTCTCTTCGTCCACCAGCAGTAGGGCGCCGGCTTCCACCTGGAACATCTCTGCCAGCTTGGCCGTGACCAGGTCAAAGATCTCTTCACGGTCGAGCGTGGAAGCAACCATCCTAGAGATCTCGTACAGGTTCGTCAGCTCGTCCACACGCTGCGCAAGCGCCTGATCTGTCGCCTGATAGGCCCGTGCATTCTCGATCGCAATAGCTGCATAATCGGCCAGCGTCTGAAGCATCGTTTCGTCACTGGCCGTAAAACCACGTGCGCGCGTGCGCTGTACCACCGATAGCACGCCCGTGTCTCTGCCCCTGGAGCTGAGCGGCACTGCCAGAAGCGAACACACCCGGTACCCGGTGCCGATCTTGAACTCCCCCTCTCCCTCAGCACGCGAGATCCGTACTGGCTGGCGGCTCACCATTGCCTGTCCCACAAGCGTGCCTTGCACAGGAAGATGCAGGAGCGCTGCCTCTTGTTTTGCCAGGTTCTTGCCGGCATGCAGCGTCAAGCTCGCCGCCTCACCAGGCATGGCGCGGCCACTATCCTCCACCAACCAGAGCGCCCCCTCTTCCGCGTTGGCGATGAACACCGCCGCCTCCACCACTCGTTCCAGTACCTTATCCAGCTCCAGCAGTGAAGTCACCGACTTGCTGATGCCAAACAATACCGTTAGCTCTTTGACTCTGCGCTCCAGGTCACGTTGCGTCTGCTCCAACTGCCGTGTCAGCCGTTCCTTCTCTCGCCTCAGTCGTACCTGCTCAAGCTGACGATCGATCGCCACCCGCGCCAGGTCGAGATCGAACGGCTTCATCAAATAATCTTTGGCGCCGAGCTGGAAGGCACTTACGGCGATCGACTCGGAGCCGTGCGCTGTCATCATGATTACAGGCACGTCGATCTGCTGCCCCCGCATCTCGCGCAGCACGTCGAGCCCCGAGATATCAGGCATCTGTACGTCGAGCAGGACAATAGCCGGCTCGTCTTGCATCATCTTGCGCAGCGCATCGTGGCCACTCATGGCGATCAGCGTTTCGTACCCATACTGCGGCAGCACATCTTGGGCAAAGAACTTGAGAAACTCGCGATTGTCGTCCACAACCAGGATGCGCTCGTTACTCATCGACCGCCTCCGCCACGCGCAGTGCAAAGCCGAATGTGCTTCCCTTGCCCTCCGTGCTGTTCACCCACAACTTGCTGCCATGCAGCTCAACCAGCGACCGAGTAATGGAGAGCCCCAGCCCTGTACCCGGCTGGCCCTGCACCAGTGGATCCGAACTGCGGTAGAATCGCTCAAAGATCAAGCCCAGATCCTCTTTCTGGATTCCAATCCCCGTATCCGTCACCTTCACTTCCGCCACCCCGTTCACCCGATCGGCGCACACCTCCACCCGGCCACCCACAGGGGTATAGCGGCACGCATTTCCCACCAGGTTTGTCAGAATTTGCACAACACGCTGGGGATCCCCCATCACCAGTGTCGCATCCTTCGCCAGGCGCGCCGACACTTGCAGCCCTTTGTCTTCGATGAGATCGGAGAGAGAAGCAAACGTCTCACTGACTGCCGCCCCCAGATCCATCGGCACGGGGTGGAGCGTCAACCGGCCGTCGTCGATTTTCGACACGTCCGACAGATCGCCCACCAGCCGCATCAAGCGCTGGACACTGCGCTCGATCACGTCCAGGTATCGCAACTGCCTGTCGGTGAGCGGACCAGGGGCACCATCGAGTAGCACTTCTGTGTAGCCACGAACAGAGGTAATCGGTGTGCTCAACTCGTGGTACACCACCGACACAAAGTCGCGCAGCTCCTTCGTCCGCTCGCGCACCTTTGTTTCCATTTCCTGGCTGAATGCATGCACCTCTTCGTACAAGCGGGCGTTGCTGATCGCCACCGCAGACTGGTTCGCCAGCGTGCGCAGCAACTCCAGGTCTGACCGCTGATACACGTCGCCCGAGAGCTTGTTTCCAAGCAAATAGATCCCGACCAACCTTTCCCCACTCACCAGCGGCAGGGCAACACGCACGCCAAGCGCCTCCCACTGCCTCAGCACATCGCCGTGCAGCGTTGCAAGATTCTGCTGGTCATAGAGCAACAGAACGCTTCCCCGACGCCCAAACTCTGCCACCAGCGCGCTGTGTGCCGAGATCGAAAGCGCCGCTGCCATTTCACCATCCACCGCTGCATTCGCCCCCGCCATCGGCTGCAGCATCGACTCGTCTTTAGAGAGCACGAGCAACCAGGCGCGCTCCAACTGGAGCTTGCGCGGCACCTCCACCAACAACAGATCAGCTAGGTCCGCGAACCGCAGGCTTGTGCTCAGATTCTCACTCCACGCCGCAAGCAGATTTTGGTGATCGACGGCCGAACGGAAAAATGTCCGATCGATGATCGACTGGATTCGTGCGCGCAACGGATTGACCAAGATACCGATTACGAGCGCCGAGAAGAAAAGCACCGCAGCCGAGTTTGCATCGTACGTCGCGATCCCGAGTGCAGCCGACAGCATATTGATCAAAAGCAAATAGACTGCTGCCAGAACCGCAGTCAATACACCATACACGACACTGCGATTCAGCACGAGGTCAATGTCCCATAGCCGGTAACGCAGGATCGAGAAGGCAAACGCCAGCGGCAACGGCAGAACTCCGAGCAACAAGAGGGCATCGGGGGTCGGCGTGTGCTTTCGCAGCGCCGTAAGCACAAGGTCCATTACAGCCACCAGGCTCGCTATCCCCAGTCCCCAGATAATCCACTGCAGCCGCCGACGCTCGATCGCCTCTTGCGTCGTCAAATAAGCGCGCGTAAGCGAAAGCAAACCAAGGGCGCCGCTGAGCACGAGGGCAGAGTAACCCACCTGATTATGCAGTCCCCAGTATGCGGGGGCATTGTGCACCCCAAACCCTGCCGCCACTGATTGGCGATAGGCAGCCGCAAGCAGCCCCCAGAAGATCAGGCTCGGCACATATATAAGCAGCACCCACCTTTTTCTGGCGACGATCCACTCTCTTGGAAACGTGAGGAAAAAGTGAATGGCGAGCATCGGCGTGAATGCCAGGGCTGCCGCCTGGATATAGACCAGTGCATCATTTCTCGTCCCCGTGCAAACAAGATACACTCCGAGGCCCAGTGCGGCCAGGAAAAAAAGCTGTGCTGCTCGCAGTCCGGGCCGAGCCAATCCCACCCAGGTTGCGACGGCCGTGCACAACAAGCCAACCAGGTTCCGCATCGCGAAAACGCCTGCGCGGAAATCAAGCCTGCCCACTTTCACCGGACCGACCTCGACCTCTTGGCCATCGCGCTCTACCACGAGCGAGACCATGCTGCCCAGTGCGAACTGGTTGAGCGTACGGCGGTAATTGAGGTAGGATGATACTGCCTTGCCATTTAGCGTGAGCACCCGGTCGCCCACTTCAATCCCCACCCGCTCTGCTGCCGCACCCGTCTCGTGCACAACAAGGTCCGTCATCTGCATGTGAGCGATACCTGCCGAGCGCGCGATGCTCCGCTGCCCCAGCTCGTCAATAATGGCAGACACCTGAACCGTAAGAGCCGCAACAGCCAGCAGTAGCATGACGGCCTTGCCCCACCATCCCAGGTTGTACACCGGCATTGGAACCGTTGCTGCGGCTCCGCGCACTATGTTCACTCGGGCTCCCTCTCAGAGATCGTCTTTTTGATCTCCTGGATCAGCGCTTCAATCGACAGTGGCTTGGTCACGTATTGGCTGGCCCCCATCCCCAGCACTCGCACGCGATCGCGCTCCTTGTCCACAGGACTTGCAGTAATCACGATAATGGGAATACTCCGGTGATCCGCGTCCGCCTTCAGGTGACGGATGACCTCGTATCCATCCATGCCCGGCATCCTGATGTCCAGTAGAATAAGGTCTGGTCGCACCGCTGCCACTTGCTGCAGCGCCTCCCGCCCATTCGCCGCCCTGTCCACAGTATATCCATGAAATGACAGCGCTTCTTCCATCAGCCCCAGGATATCCGGGTCGTCATCCACCACAAGCACGCGGTGTGGCTCTGACGTATCGAGCGTCGAAAGAGCACGTCGCACAGCGGTCACCAACTTGTCTTCCGCAAATGGCTTGACGACATAGTCGACTGCGCCAAGCGAATAGCCTTTTTCTCTCTCGGCATCTGCCAACACCGACGTAATCACGACAGGGATCGCGGATGTTTTCGCATTTTCTTTGAGGCGTTCGAGCACTGCGAAACCATCCACATCAGGAAGCATGATATCGAGCGTGATCAGTTGTGGCTGCTCCTCCCGCGCCAGCCACACCGCATCCTCGCCACTTCCCGTCAATACCACCTGGTACCCGTCCGACTCGAGCTGGCGGCGCAGGAGCAACGCCAGATCGCGATCATCCTCCACGACTAGGATCTTGGGCCGGCGCGTGGCGACAGGGGTCGCCTCGATAGTCAACACTCCGGCATCTGGCTCGGGCAAATCTGTCGTGGCGAGGGGAACGGTAAAGCTAAAGGTAGATCCGACACCCACCTCACTCTCGACCCATATTTCACCGCCCAACATCTCCACAAACATCTTGACAATCGACAGGCCTAGCCCCGTGCCTCCCGCCTCCTGTACGACCGGGTGATCTACACGGAAGAAACGATCAAAGATCCTGTCACAGTCCTCCGCGGCAATGCCGATCCCCGTGTCTGTTACATCGATCTGCACAAACCCCTCTACCTGGTGTGCCGACACGACAACGCGTCCCCCCTTGGGCGTGTAATGCCACGCATTCGCCACCAGATTCGTCAAAACCTGTGTCACCCGGGCAGCATCACCCCGCACTTCTGGCAAATCTGTCGGCGGCTGCCACACCAACTCCATGTTCTTTTCACGATACTGCTCTTTGAACGACACCACAACACCATCAATGAGATCGACCACGTCGAGCGCCTCGATCGTCAAACGGACACGACCAGTCTCTATGCGCGAGATGTCGAGGATATCGTTCACCAACGCTGTCAGCCGGTCAGCGTTTGACTTGATGATCTGCAAAAAGTTACGCTGCGCATCTGTCAAGCCGCCAGCCATGCCCAGGAACAACAAATCTGTGTACCCTTTGATCGACGTCATTGGCGTCCGCAGCTCGTGCGATACCGTCGAGATAAACTCATTCTTGAGACGTTCCACTTCGGCTTCACGGCTCACATCTCGGATGGCTGCGACCAGGCCTGGCGGCCCACCGAGTGAAACGATCAGCGGCGCGATCGTAACCGACAATACCCTGCGGGCTGCCTCCATTCGAATACTGGCCGCCTGCACTGGCTCGTCCTCCCCTTCTACCTCCAGCCGCAACCGAAGCTCGCGGTAGAGCGCCTGAGCCAGATCACGCTCCGCCTGGGATTCGCCCAGGCCGAGCATGTGGCGAAAATGCTCTCCTTCGAGCGCTATCGCCGCGAAGCCCAACATCTCCTCAGCAGCCGGGTTGACGAGCAGCACCCGACCATTATGATCGAGCACCAACACCCCGTCGGCGATCGACTCCAGGATAGCCCGGCTCTTGGCTACCTCTTCTTGCTGAGCATGCAGCGCCGCACCCAATTGATCGGCCTGATCTGTAATAAAGGCGTACAAGTCCGAGTTGTTGACTGCAATCGCCATCTGCGTCGTCGACGCCGTCACCAGTTGCAGATGCTCTGGCGTAAAGTATCCTATTTGAGGATGACCCAACGTAATCACACCCAGCACGTCACCGCCACCCAGCGACAGAGGGGCTGCGAGTACAGAGCGGATATTCAACTCCTTGTCCTCACGATGAACCCACCTGGAGTCCGTCGAGATATCCTCGATGAGCACAGGCTCGCGGCGATCCAACACCCAGCCGGCCAGGCCTACCCGGTGGCGCCAGCGTGTCGGCTTGCCGTCGCGTGGCAGTTGCCGGCCCTTTTCCAGTGTCGCGCGCAGTGTCAGCAAGCCTGTCTCCTGGTCGAGCAGCAGGATCGTACCGTGCTCTACGCCCAATGCCTCGGCGAAAAGCTGCAAGGCGCGCTGCAACACCCGCTCCAGCTCGAGGGTCGCGCCAAGCTCGCTCGTGATCCGGTACAGTGTCTCAACTCGGTCTCGCTCAACGCGCAAGTCATCGAGCGCTTTTTCGAGATCGCGCGTGCGCGCCTCGACCATCTCCTCCAGCTCGCTGCTAAAGTGAACAATCTGCTGGTAAAGCTGGGCGTTACGCACTGCCATCGCCGACTGCGAAGCCACCGTGGCCAGTAATTTCAGGTCATCTGCATCGTAAGCATGCTCGCGGTCATAGTTCTGGACCGCAATGACACCCAACACCCTGTCCTCTGCGATCATGGGCACACCGAGCCACGACCGGCACAACCCTGCACGCACTTCCATTCCCTGCTCGCGATACATGCCTGCTGCCCCCTCGGGCAACAGCAGGGGTTCCCCTGTCGCGATCACGCGCCCGGTCAGCCCTCTCCCTCCCTTGCGCGGAGACCAATCCTCTCTTCCCTCTGGATCCACCACAAACGGGAATGTGATTTCATCCCGTTCTCCATTGTACAGTGCGATGTAAAAGTTCGTCGCATCCAACAGCCGGCTGGCCTGCTGATAAACGATCTCGAGCGTCTGGTCGAGGTCGAGCGTCGCACCCATCGCACGCGACACCTCGTTGAGCACTGCCAGCTCGCCGATCCGCCGATCACGTTCCTCGAATAGGCGTACATTCTGAAAAGCCACCGCAGCCTGGCCTGCGATTGTCGTCAGCAGCTCCAAGTGCCCCTGATCGAAAGCTCCGTCCTTGTCGAAACTTTGCACGGCGATGGCGCCAATCACACGATCCTCAGCGATCATCGGAACGCCCAACCAGGACCGCGCCGGATCACGCTCCAGCGACAGCCCCTGTTCGCTCAGAAACTCCTGAGACCCGTGCGTCAGCAAAACCGGCTCTCCTGTGCGTATCAGGTAGCTCGTCAGTCCCTGCCCAAGCGAGAGCACCACAGGCTCCTGGCGCCGTCCATGCTCTACCAGAAACTCGATCTGAATGACCTGCTGCTCGGCATCAAAGAGTGCAACGTGAAAGTTACTGGTGTCGAGCAGCTTACTCACCTGGTTGTAGATCAACTCGTACAGATCCGACACATCCAGCGCACTGCTGATTGCACGCCCGATCTCGTTGATCGTCGCCAACTCGGCTACACGCCGCTGAGTCTCGTTAAACAGTCGTGCGTTTTGCAGCGCAACAGCCAGTTGATCCGCCGCGATCTCGAGGGCCGCTGCATCTCCTTCCCGAAAAGCCATCGGGCGTTCCGCTTCCGCGTGCAGTACGCCAATCACCGTGTCGCGCACCTTGATCGGTACCGACAAACTGGCGGCACACTGCCAATCCCCGCTGCAATAATAGCGCATATCGCTGGCCGTATCGTTGACCAACACTGTCTCGCCAATCGCTGCCGCAGAGCCGATCAAACCCTCGCCCACTGCCAGCCTGAAATTCTTGGGGATCACGGGCCAGAAAGCATCGTTTGCCGCCGCCGCGTAGAGATGCCCTGTCCTTTCATCTAGCAGAAAAGCAGCCATCCGGAAGAATCCAAGGTTCTGTTGGAGCGCCTGCACTGATGTGTCAAGCATTTCGCCGGCATGCAACTCGGCGGCGGCCCGGCGCCCAATCTCGTTCAGGAGCGACAGACGCAGTGCAGCTTGTTGTGTCGTGTCGAACAAGCGCGCGCTCTCTAGCGCCACCGCTGTCTGATCTGCCAGCGTCGCGAGAAGCACCTGATCAGCAGGTGTCAGTGCTTGTGGATATGGGCTGCCAGCGGTGAGCACGCCTATCAACTGATTGCCCGCCACCACTGGTGCCAGGAGTATCGCCCCCACCGGTACTGGCCCTTCGACAAAACGTGGCTCCTGGCTCGTGTCGGCGATGAGCAGTGGCTCCCTGGTCGCTGCGACGTATCCCACCAGCCCTTCACCCACTGAGAAACGCAGATCCTCCATGTCTGCCAGCCTGGCACCCTGGCTTGCGATTGCAGCTAGCCTGCCATCCAACGGATCGATCTGAAAGATCGAAGCAAACTCGCACTTGAGCAGATCGCACACCGCGCGTACCACTGTCGTCAGAACCAGGTTTGGATCGAGTACCTGTGTCAGCGATCGCCCCACCTCATTGATCAGTTCCAGGTTCTGCGCACGACGCTGGGCATCCGCATACAGGCGGGCGTTCTCGACAGCGATCGCTGCCTGGTTCGCAAAAATAGCCAGCGTATTCAGAGTGCGGGGAGAGGGTCGCAGGCCATCTCGTGGCTGATCCAACGAGATGTGCCCCAGCAGCCTTCCCCCACCTCCATAGAGCGGGGCCAGGAGCATATCGAGTGGATGCCAGCGTCCCTCCTCCCACTCCCCCGACTCCGTCATGGGGACAATTGTGTGCAGTTCAGCGCCCCAGTCATCCCGCTTGTCGAACGGGAAGAAATAACATGAGCCGAGCCGGTATTCATCGCGGAATAGTGCGTCAAAGCACTCTGCCGGTTGTCGCACCTGCCTCAGTTCTTCAAACTGCTGAATCGGCAGTCCGGCAGCTGCTGCCCGCCACATGACAGGCGGAATCCCCTCACGCAAGCTGATCAGCACAAAGTCAAACCCCACAGTCTCCTGGATGGCGTACGCGACTTCTTCCAGTACCTCATCCAGCGGCACATCGGTACGCAGCTTGCGGCTGACATCGAGCAGGCTCGCCATCTGCTCGTTTCGGGCCCGAAGCGATTCATTTGCTCGTAGCTGCTCCTCAAAGCGCATGGCATTGCCGATTGCCAACGCTGCCTGCTCAGTTCGTGACTGTACATACGCCAGCGCCTGCCCGCCAAAGGCACTTGGCGCTGTGTGACCCAGGTTTACTACACCGACCACCAGGCCTTCATACAGAATCGGCACAGACAATGCGGATCGGTTATTCTCTTTGACGCATACTTCCAGCACCTCGATCTCTGTATCCTCGATCAGGTAGGCTTCTCCCGTCCTGATCACCTGCTGTACGACGCCCTGGCTCGCCGTCTCAAGCAGCATGCGCTCGAGCCGGGCGATCTCCTCTTCCGTATACCCCCGTGTCGCCCGCAGCATCAGATGCCCCGTGGTCATGTCGAGAAGCATGACGTTGCCGTGTGTCGCCTCTGTCGATTCGATCGCAGCATCGAGCACAGCCTCGACGATATGATCTAGCGCCAGGCTTGCATTCAACTCGCGCGTCACGCGCTGAAGCGCAGTCAGCTCATCGACCCGCGCCTGGAGCCGCTCGTCCGTCTGTTCGTACAAGCGCGCATTCTCGATCGCGATCGCCGCCTGGCTCGCCAGGGCTGTGCCGAGCCGCACGTCATCCTCCGTGAACTCGCGGTCCGGCCGGTCCTCGTACAACTCTACGAGTCCGACTACCTTGTCGTGTGCCACCAGGGGCAACATCAACAGCGACTGCCGATCAAACATCTCCAACAGCTCGCGTTCGGCAGCATCTGCCTTCGTATCAGACGCACGGATGATGCCGGGGCGCCGCTCATGCAGCACCTCGGCCGTCGCTTGATACTCCTCCAGCGCATATGTTCTGCCAATGTCTCCTTTCATTGGCACCCACTGCTGATCTGGATCAAGCGTGCGTTCCACCAGCGTCGTCACGACCCCTCTCTCCGGGTCCCAATCCGAAATCGTGCAGCTTGCCACGTTGAGTGCACGTGCCATCTGCTGCGCCACCGTACCCAACACGTCGCTGAGCGCGAGGCTCGAGCTCACCGCCGCGCTCGTCTCAAAGAGGATCCCCAGCTCGCGCACCTGGCGCTGTTGTGCATCGAACAGCCGCGAGTTCTCAACCACTGCACCAGCCTGCCAGGCGATGGCATTGGCCAACTGCAGCTCTTCCACCGTCAGTTCTCGCCTTTCCTGGTGCCACACAGCATAGATGCCACCAATCACCTCATCGCGCACCACCATCGGTGCAAAGAGCGCGGTCTGATTGGGCAGCGCACCAATCAGCGACTGATCGATGCGTGGATCGTTGGCCAGATCAGAGCTATGTACTGCCTGGCGTGTTTCCCAGGCTTCCTCCAGGAAGCGATGGCCGTGCAGCGGGATCAGCAACTCCTGATAGAACTCGAGATGCTCGCTAGGGATGTGATAACCTGCCACTGCCCGCAGGTGCATTCCATCTGCAGTCGGCAGAAAGACACCGCCCATGTCGGCCTCGAGCGCACGGCACATCTCGCGCGCCACGCGGCGGACTGTTTCAGTCAAATCAAGCGTCGAGCCTATTGCTTCAGCTATCCGCAATAGAAGCTGAGTTTGCTCGTACCGGCGTTGCGTCTCCCGGTACAGCTTGGCATTGTGAATTGCCACGGCCGCCTGGTCGGCAAGGATCTCGAGGATCTCGACACTCCGCTCATCGTAGGCCGCAAGCCGATCGCTGGCTAGCTCGAGCGTCCCCACAAACTCGTCACCCGTTTCCAGGGGCAATCCCACGTACGACCGGACCGGTGTCTCCGTCAGGTCGATCTTGGGCTGGGCCTCATGCCAACTCGATATGTCCGAAATCAGCAGCATCTGCCTGTTTCGCGCAATCCACCCAGTGTACCCTTCGTCGAGCTTGTAGAACCCTCCTGTACGCGCGATGTAGCGTGGGTCGCCCGCGCTTGCCCATGTGACGAGCACACCGCGCGCTGGATCCCACAGGCAGATCTCGGCAATATAATAATCCACCAGGTCGCAAACCCGCGTCAGAATCAGGTCGAGCGTGTGCTCCAACTCGAGCCCTGTCCGAATTTCGCGGCTAATCTCACCAATCGCCGAGAACATCTGTGTGCGCTGCCGCTCAGCCTGGAAGGTACGCGCATTGTCGAGTGCAATCGCTGCCTGGTTGGCAAAGCTCTTGAGCGTGTCGATCTCGACCTGGTCAAATTGCCTCGGCTCTGCATAATAGACAGTCAACTCGCCCAGGCATATGTCGCGCACGCGCAGAGGGACATCGACCACAGCGCGAAATCCCTCACGGCGTGCAAGGTCGCTAAACCCTTGTATCGTCTCGTCGACTTCAAGATCGGGCACGACCAGCGGCTCGCGACTCAGCATAGCTTGCGCACGTCCATCAGGCGTAATCTCGATATCCTGCGCCGCTGCAATATACTCGTCACTCAAGCCGCGACTCATCCGCAGGCTGACCCGCCCCTCATCCGCGACAAAGATCGCGGCCTTCTGGCAGCCTGCTACGTCGATCACCGACTCGACGATCGTTTCCAACACACGATCGGGATCAAGCTGTGAGCTGACCACCGCCGACACTTCGTTGAGCATCGCCAGCGCGGTCGCGCGCTGCTCCTGTTCGCGGAACAGCCGCGCATTCTCGATCGCAATCCCCGCATGATCCGCCAGATGCTCCAGGAAACGCAGATCTTGGCCACCAAAAGCAGCCAGATGTTCGCTCTCCAGGTTGAGGATGCCAATGATCCGATCCTCGCGCCGGATTGGCACCGCCACTTCTGAGCGCGTTGTCTCGGTTACAGGCTGGTAATCGGGATCTTGGCTTACGTCTTCCACCAGCGCCGGTTCACCACTCGTGAGCACCCGACCAACAATCCCGCGATCGACCGTCCATTCCACGGTGCTGAGCTGCCGAGAGCTATCTGCGGTGGTGCCATCATCGCCTGCGTGCCAGAACTGGAACCTGATTCTCCGGTCTCCATCCACGAGCACGCCGATCGACCCGCTGCTTGCTTGGCACGCTTCGACTGCACGTTGAAGCACAAGCCTTACAATCCGGTCATAGTTGAGCGCACCCCCTAGCTCATGGTCGATCTCCTCGATCGTCGCCAGCTCCTGCAACCGCCGGTGGAGCGCCTCGTCCGTCTGCTCGTACAACCGCGCGTTTTCGATGGCAATGGCCGCCTGGATGGCAAAGGTGGAGAGGAGATCTACATCCTCCTGGTCAAATGCATGGACACCGCGCTTGTTTGCCACCTGCAACACGCCCACCACTCGCCCCTGGCTGATCAGCGGCACGGCGACACTATCGCGAATCTTGGGCTCCCCTGCCTCGGGCGCTCCAGTCGGCACCAAAGCAGTATCCCGCTCAGTTATCAACTGTGGTTGCCTCTGTGCGAGCGCCCTCCCCACAATCCCCTCGCCCGCCACCACGTGATGCCCGATCGGTATTTCAATACCTTGCCCTTGCGCGACGCGGCATACCAGCTCGCGGCTTCTATCCTCGAGCAAGAACAGCAACCCACCCTCGGCATCAAGGATCTCGATCGCTTTTGCCGTCACCAGGTCGAGCACCTCACCCAGATCGAGCGTAGAGCTAACCGTGCTCCCCACATCATGGACCACAGCCAATTGCCGCAGGCGCAGCACCGCGTCGCGGTCCATGCGCGCCTGGCGCGCTTCCATCGCGGTCAGATAACTGACCACAAAAGTGATCGCCGGATAGAGGAACAGGTTGCTAAAGATAGGCGCCACCGTAAGTGGATCATCCAGCCCGGACCAGGCCTGCAAATAGGGAAAGGTGAAAACAAGCCACAACAGGACGTTCATCCCCAAGGCCTGCCAGAGAGGCAGGCGTGTAGCCAAGATAGCGGCAGGGACCAAGCCGAGCATCCCCACCTGGCCCGCCTCGGTTTGCGCAAAGATGAAAGCGATAGACGCGAGGATCACATCGACGATACTCACCAGCCACAGCGTCACGGCAGTGCGATCGAGACGGCGGATCGCGATATAGACCAGCGCGTGGACGGCCAGCACCGCTGCCAGGGCCAACGCGTCGACGAACTCGGCGCGAACCAGTGCCACGAGCACAAGCATGCCAAACGCAATCCGCTGCAACCACAAGAGCAAGCGCTCGATGCGGCCCTCAGGCCTGGCATGCACCCCGGAGATCATCATTCACGCCATCCCAAACACGAGTGAGCCCCAACCTCACACGACAGCTAAATACCCTGCTGTGCGCGACGTCGAGCTTCCGCCGCCACTTCGGTAATCTCACGGATATCAGAAAACGGAACCGTGTCGTGATGTATCATACCCACCGCCAGCGTCATCAACGGCACCTTTGCTCCATCGACGATGATATAGCGCTGCTCGCGGTCTTTGAAGTTGTAGAAAGTTTCTACCTCTTCGTTAAAGCGCTGTACCAGGTTATTCCTGATCCGAGGTGCGGCTTCAGGCGTACTGATCACGATAAACGTGTCGCCGCCCGTATGGCCGATAAAATCATCCCCCGTGCCCAGGTCGTCGACCACCTCGCTGAGCAGCATAGCTGCAAAGCGCAGCACATCATCGCCGGCCACAAAGCCATACACGTCGTTAAAGCCATTGATATGGTTGATCCCGACATACAGAAGCGACCAGTCATGCCGGCGCATAATACTGCGCAATTGCTCTTCGATGAGCTTGCTGCTCGGCAGGCCGGTCACCGGACTCGTGAGACTCAGCCAACCGGCGCGCCGTAGCGCACCCTCCACGCGCAGCAAGAGCAACTGCAGATCGAAAGGCTTGGTGATATAGTCATCCGCACCCATCTCCAGGCCTGCAATCTGGTCGCTCCGCTCATCCTTCTGCGTCAAAAAGATGATCGGAATATGGCTGGTGCGCAAGTTGCTCCGCAGGTTTCTACACACCTCATATCCATTGATATCGGGCAACATGATGTCAAGGATCACAAGGTTTGGCAGCTTGCGGCGACACACATCCAGCGCCTCTTGACCGCGGGTCGCGACGATCGTCTCGTATCCCTGCGAATCAAAATAGATGCGCAGCATGTTCGAGATATCGAAATCGTCCTCCACGATTAGCAGACGTCCCTTGCTCATAGACTCACACCTCCCTACCTGGCTTCGAAACACTACCTCGTAGCAGCATTGTCTACAACTTGATCACCCGCTGACCGGCCGGCAGCCGCTCGTACTGCCGCGATCATGGTGTCACTAACCGCTCGTTCAAAGCTGCGAAAGCCCGACACACGAAAACCGTGCCGGACGCCCAATTGCCATATCTCTTCCACCTTCTCGATCGACAACGTCCGTCCCAGGCTGTACGGCTCCATTCTCCCCTCTAACACCAGGATCATGGTCTCTGCCATGCACGCGTACGCCTTCCTGGGGGGCAGACCAAAATCAAAACCAAAGTCCACGTTGCCTGGAACGTCTACCATTCCCCCTTCGATCACCAACACGTCGTGGCGCTCATCGGCTACCCGCCGCGATACATTTCGGGGGCGCGCGACATCACACACCACCGCTCCCCGCTTGACGTGTTCCGGCTCCACGATCGGTTCCACTGCACTCGTCACCGTGAGCACAATGTCTGCCTGCTGGATCGCACCCAGCTGCTGGCTCACAATCACCTGCACGCCAGCAGCTTCCACTTCCCGCCGAACCTCATCCAGGCGCTGTCGGTCCCGGCCTATGAGGATCAGTTTCGACACGGACCGGGTCAACAGATGCGCGCACGCCCTCCCTGTCGACCCGTAGGCACCCACCACAGCGACGGTCGCTTCGCGTGGATCGTGGCCCAGGCGCCGCCCGGCCTGAAGCGCAGCCTCCACCGCCACCGCCACAGTGTAGCTGTTTCCTGTCGTCACCGGAATCGCGAGCCGGCTGGCCACCGTCACGCCTGCATCGCCCACCACCGACGTAAACGCCCCGAGGCCCAACAAATCCGCGCCCAACCGTTGCGCCAGTCGCCCCGTCTGCACCAACTTGGCGTACGCCCTGCCGAGCGATACCTCCATCAGCCGGTTCGGCGTCATGGGGCAAGCGATCAGCCAGCCCTCGATCTCTTCGCCCGTTGCCTCTGAGCGCACCCCTGTGACGTGAGAAAGGCGCACCGGGGGGAAAAAGGCAGAAAAATAGTCGATGATCCCGGGCGGCAGCTTGCCCAAAACGGGAAACTTGCGGGCTACATCGCGCTGTGGATCGATCGGATGAATCATGAACGCAAAGGTATTCATCCATCATCTCGGATAGAGTCTCGGATGAAACTCGGAATCAGGCCAGTCAAGGTGGTCGCTCTCCTCATAGGAGATATTGCGCGAGATCACCGACCGGTCGTCCCTACGCGCCAGCACGACATCGGATTCGATCGTGCGCGCCGGATAGATGGTCAGATCCGCACCGATGCGGCAATGGTGACCCACGCACCCTCCCAGGACCGTCATGCCTACATCCTCGAGCTGACCACGATGAGATGTCCGCAGCAACTTGGGAATCAGGTTGAAATCGGTAAACGTCGTGCCGGCACCAATAAATGAATCACGTCCCACGACGCAGAACTGCAGGCATGCATTCTGCGCCACCATGGTATCTTCCATCAGCGTTGTCATGAACAAGGACGAACGAAAAGGCAGGTAGCAGCGATCACCTACCACGCTGATGAGAAGCTGGTTACCTTGCAGAATGCTGACGTGGTTGCCAATGATGCAATTCGAAATCACGACACCCGCCCCGATGTAGACATTGTCGCCGATCACCGTCGGGCCCTGGATCACCGCGGTCGGATCGATCTGGCAGTTGCGGCCGACCTGCACCATCTCCGAATTGGACAAAATCTGCTTGCGCTCCAACAGCGAGCGCCAGAAAATCTGCAACTGCCTGCGCACACTGGTCAAACTGCGTTCCATGCGTGCCCCTTCCGCAAGCACGCCAAAGAGGCAGTTGGCGACAAAGATGTGCACCCAGTTCTCAATCGATAGAAAGGCGCAAAGTGGGATCTGGAACACCAGATCGCCCTTTTCGCTTGACATGTGTGTCGGCACCCTGTACGAGCCAAACTCGTACGCCCCCGTCTCGACCACCAGCGGCCGTGTGATGTCTTCGATGCCACGTGGATAATACCACATATTGGCGACGTATACGTTGCCTTCACGCCGGATCCCATTCTGCAGCGGCAGGGCGTGCCTGCTGATCACCTGGTCGTCCAAAGAAAAAGCGACCCGGCATGCCTTGCCCAACGAGCGGGCCTTGGAGAGAAAGGTGTTGACGAAATCCTTATCGAAGAAAAGATTATCGCGGTAGACGAGCATCTCCTCATAGTCACCGTTGGGGATCTGCTCAAAAAAGTCGACCTCGATCTCTGACTGGCAATACGGCTCCAGAATATCTCGTTGATGCAACCACAACGGCTTGTTCAGCACCCGCAGCTCGCGAGCGGGCTCGTTAAACGGCGCAATCTTGCGCTTGTCTCGAATGATGACCTTTCTCATTAGCAGCGCCTGACTAGTCTAACGGCCGTTTGTCAATCACATACGTACAAGATGGGTCCCCCTTGGCAATGCAGAGCACCTCCTCCACCCGAATGTTCTTGCCCCCCGTGACCCAATGCAGGCCTTCCTGGAGCAATCCCAAGCCCGCATGGCAGATCGGCACATCGGAGGTACGCCCCCAACACACGGGACAGCGGTCAATGTGGTACAAGAAGTGATCCACCTCCTCTTCCACCCGCACAACCTGGTCGCTCGTCTTGTTAAACGTCTCGGCCATCGCGTTCAGACCCACTTTGATCTTCATCCCAAGGGGGAGGAGGCGGAAAGCCAGGTCGGCAATACCGAGCACCGCGGCGAAATCCTTCAGGGCATAGTAGAGGCCCGCACGCCCGGCACGCATCGCCAGCCCCTTACCACCCCGCGGGCCATACATGTCATCGAGCGCCTGATTCAGAGCCGCCATCTCCTCAAAGCTCCAGCCAAGATCGAGGTTGTTCGGGGGATAGTTGTTGATCAGGTGGCGCAGTTTGGCCAGGTTGAGGACAGCATTGACGCCGTTTTTGCCCATCACGTCTTCCAGGGCCAGCAGCATCATCCGCCCCATCTTGTTGGGCCAGTAGTATCTTTTCTGATCACCTTCGTTGGTGTGTTCGTCGGTGGCCATTCCCTCTACCTCTCATTGAACCTGCTGCCGAACCTAGCACATGCAGCATGGCATCCCATGATCCATCACCAGGTCACACGCTCAACAGCGATTCTTTGACGGCACGCCACCTCCCGCCTACACTTCGCGGCGTGTCGTCGCTCCACTCGATAAGAAGCTCATGAGGATCTTGTGAAAAGCTTCCGGCTCATCGAGCATCGGAAAGTGCCTCGATCCACTCAGCATCTCAACTCGCGAGTTCGCGATCCGCTGGAAAAGTTCCGACTGGCGTGGATCGACGATCTTGTCCCCTCGACCATATACCCCCAACACGGGCATACGCAGCATGCCCAGCCTTGGTCTCAAGTCGGTGTGATGCAGCGAGTGAATGCTCCATAGGAAAGATTCGAGCGTCATCTTGGACAGATCACGCATCAGAAGATCGTACCACTCGCTCGAACTTGCCGCGACCCATGGTGCAAAGACTTTGAGCCCCAGCCGCAGTGCCGATGGCGAGTTCCACACCAGAAATGCGATCCAGGGGTAACCGGCCAGCTTCAAGAACACGTTCAGCGACCGCCCATCAACAGGAGATCCGACGACGGCCGCCCTTTCCACCTGCTGGGGACGGTCGAGTGCCAGGTTGAGCGCCACCGTCCCCCCCATCGAGTGACCGATGACCGGGGCGTGATCGATCCCCATCCGCTCCATGAACTGCGACACGAGCGACACAAAATCGCTGATATTGTAGCTCTCCCGGCGTTTGTCCGATTCGCCAAACCCCCAAAAGTCGAGGGCGTAGGCCCGATAATTCGACGACAGCGCCTCCATTGTGCCTAGCCAGCAACCCCAAGAGCCAAGCCAGCCATGCAGCAAGATCACCGGCTTACCCCGACCATATACTTCATAGTGTACGACGCCCTGACCTGTAACGATTGAACTCAAGCTCTCTCCCCTAGGCACCCCCAATGCACCACGTTGCATCCCATGGGTCGTGCAGTGGCTAGATCAAACGGCTGAGATCCTCTGCTGCCCTGCGCATGTCAAGAAACACCAATCCCAACTTGGCATCCTGGCGAGCCAGCACTGTGAGCACCGCCTCCTCTCCAACAGCACTCAGGATGACATAGCCATTTGCCCCTCGAATATACACCTGATCGAGGACACCGCGTCCCAACTCGCCTGCAATCCGGTCACCCAGGCTGAGCATCGCGGCGCTCATCGCCGACACCCGGTCCTCCTCCACATCGGTTGGCAGTGCCGACGCGATGATCAGGCCGTCGACGCTCACCACAGCCGAAGCTTCGATATCCGGCGTGCTAACCTGCAGGTCCTTGAGACGAGATACCATCTGTTCCGTGCGCGATCGAGTCATCGCATCCTCCATTTACGATTTACGATTTACGATTTACGATTTACGACACCTTCTACCCAGGGACACGATTGGCGTAGCGCCGGCAATCGTAAATCTAAAATCGCAAATCAGATTACTCGGGCGTGCTCTCCAGAATCCCATACAGCAGCTCGAGCAGAACCGTTTTCACACTTTCCTTCTCCGTTGCCACACACGGCAGCAACTTGATCCCTGGAGCTACCTTTAGCGCGATGCGCAGGTCTTCAGGAGACCACGCGTCTTCCATATCTTGCTTGTTGGCAGCCACAACGTAGGGAGTGGTCGCATAACCCCGAAAGATGTCGAGAATACGCCGCGCCTCCCGAAACGTCTCGGGACGCACGCTATCCACCAACACGACAAACCCCAGCATACCCTCGGACAGGATCTCCCACATAAAGTCAAAGCGCTTCTGCCCCGGCGTTCCAAACAGGTAGAGCACCAAGTCCTCGTCGACGGTGATCCGTCCGAAATCCATGGCCACCGTCGTCTCTTTTTTCACGCGCGAAGTCGCATCGCTGATCTTGCGCTCTGTGCTCACGACGTCGATTTCACTGACTGCGCGAATAAACTCGGTTTTCCCCGCGTTGAATGGGCCGGTGACGACCATTTTGACTGTTTGCATCGTTGCATCTACCCTGTTCTGTCAAGTAAGCCGGGGTTCAGGCGTAAACGTTCGGCGCCAGTTCCCCTGGCATGGACACTAAAGGCGCTTGATCCGATCGATCAGCTTATGAATGACAGAGCGCTTCACGGCAGGCGGGCGAGCGATCACCGTCTCCATTTTGGTGGCTTGTTCTCGCTTGGGCGCTGCCGCACCCTCCGGCGTCAGCATCTCTACCAGCCCTGCCTGCAGCAGGCCATAGATGATCTTGCGAATCTGGAAATCATCCATGCCGATTCTCTGGCCGATCTGCTTGATCGAGTTGCGAGGATTGATGTACGAAATCACGCGCCACTCATCTACGCTGAGGTTAATGTTCCTGAGCTGCGCTTGGGGGCGATCGGTGAACTTTAGGGCCATGTTCAGGTCCGGCAGTTCATCCTGGAGTCGCTCCCACTCCTTGACCCGCCGGCTACCCTCGAGGATAATGTTCTCAAGGTCGATCGGGACCGTAATCGCATCATCGGCTGGCAGTTGGTTGGGCTCAAAGTGGAACATGCCATCAGACCAGGTAAACAGCCCATAGACTGTCTCCAAAACGTCACTGCGCACACTCTGCACAATGTCGTCCTGGCTCACGTGCTTGGCGCTGATGAGCAACATGCCCAATTCCTTGTCGCTCTTGTTACCCGATCTCGATCGGATAATCCGCGCCTGTTCCTCTGTCAATTTACCGGCTCGCGCCAGGACGGTTGCCAGGTGCCCATCGCGCCCGTCCGTACTCGCGTGTACCAACTTCCCTTCCCGAAAGAAGAGTGTGGTCACGCCCGACGGCACCTGGATCGTCAGGGCACCCGTTTTCCGTGCAAGGTGGATGAGGTTCAAGAGCTGGGTCGTGCTAAAGTCCCGCAGGTTTCCTTTCAGCGCCATCCCTATCTATCCTTTGATGGATTGTCATCCTAGACACGCCGCATCCGGCAGACTCTCAGAAACGGTTCCGGCACATTATACCCTGTCTCTACGTATTAGTCAACTGGCCCGTTGGTACTTATCACTTTTTCGCCCCGCAACACCTGCCGAATTTCGTGTCGAGCCACCCGCCCACACTGGCGCCAGGCACGTCACACAAACAGACCACGCGCCTTTCGGCAAACGCAAACCCGTCAGGCCCGGCCCGGCGTCCTCTGCAACCTGACTTGTGAAAACGTCGTCTCCTATGATATAATACGCCGCACGACATCTGTTATTCTATAGAGATTTTGTACCATCTCACAAAGTCGGGGTGGGATGTAGGGCGGATGGTCAATCCACCCTACATCCCCCAGATGATTGAAATGATACGAGACTTTCCAACGGAGGTTGGATATGCCAAGTCACAGCAGACGCTGGCGTGCGACGCGTATCGTCGTGATACTCTTTGCCCTGGTCATCACACTCACTGCCTGCCTCTCTTCAGACCCTACACAGCCGCCACCTGCCCCCACACAATCGGCACGCACGTCCAGCGTTGCCCTGCCGGCGCTCCCCACCGCCACCTACACACCAGCACCCACCGCCACCCCTACCGAGGTGCCCACCGACACACCCACACCGACGCCCGCGCCACCCACCGAGACGCCCACCGAAACACCAACTCCCACACTCGAGCCCGCTGCCATCCCGTGGAGCACCCCCGGGGCGGACGAGTGCCCACTGACCGGGCTCCCCGTCGAGAACCTGGCCCTCCTCGAGCGCCGGCCGCTCGCCATCAAGATCCAAAACGCAGGCATCTCGCGCCCTCAGTACGGCTTGCCTGAGGCCGACATTGTCTACGAACACCTGTCCGAAGCCGCCATCACGCGCTTTACCGGCATCTACCTCTGCCAGCAAGTGACCAAGATCGGCTCCACGCGCAGCGCCCGCTTTATCGACCTGGAGATCCCGGCCATGTATGACAGTCTCATGGCCTTTTCCGGCACCAGTGCGGGGCTGTATCCCAAGTTCTTGAACGCCGACTTTTACGATCGCCAGTTCTGTTACGGTTGGGGCCTCCACCCTGAAGGCTTTTATCGCGACCAGGAGCTCAGAGCCCAGGGCATTCCTATCGAGCATACCCTCTTTGCCGACCCGGCCAAAATCTGGGAGATTGCGGATGAGCTGGGCATCAACGAGCGCCAGGACCTTTCAGAGCTCCACTTCTCCGCTGACCCGCCCGAGGGAGGCCAGCCAGCCACCCATATCAACATCCCCTATCCATCGCGCGACATGATCGTCGACTATCGCTACGACCCCGACCTCGGCACCTACCTGCGCTGGGATGGTGGCTCGCCCCACGTCGACGCGGCGTCGGGCAAGCAGATCCAGGTCACCAACGTCGTCGTCGTCTATGCCAACCACGTCGACACCGACATCTATGAAGACGAGCCCCGGCGCAACCACCCCTCCGTCCAGATCCAGCTCTGGGGCACCGGCCCTGTCGTCGTATTTCGCGATGGGCTGGCCTACGAAGGTCTGTGGGCCCGTCCGCAGCGCGATCATATGCTCGTCTTTCGCGATCCCGAAGGCCAGCTCCCGATCCCACTCAAGCCCGGCAACACCTGGATCCAGCTCGTGCCCCTGCCGGGACACCGCTGGACATTCGAAGCCACCTGGGATGCAGAGGAGTAAGCACACGTGCGTGTACCAGTACACATGCAGTTGTTAAAGATCCATTTCTCGCTCACCTGCCACGATTTGACACGTTGTGCCACACAACGGGAGGTAAGCTAACGCAATTATAGCATACCATCCATCAGGGTCAATAGGCTTCTGGTATTATATAGAAGTACCACCCGAGGGCCATGGGGTGTAGTCTCAGCAGATTCAGGTGGCAAGGGCCGGTTCTCCGGCCGAGTTCTGTCGTGCATCAAGATCGGCAAGAGCACATCAACACTGGATCTACTGAGTCTCGATGTGCATCGAGCTTATGGACGACAATCAAAAATCAAAAATCATAAATCATAAATCAGAGTGGTTGCGCGAGCGGGCCAGGCTGGCCCCCAATCTCCTTGCCCACGCCCCTCTCTGGGTGCAAGGAGTATTTGACCACGCGTGGGCACCCATGCAGGCACTCGCCCGCGAGATCGCTTGCCTGCCCGTCCAATTGTGGTCCTTCCTGCTCAACCACGACGGCGGCTGGGTCATCGTGCACCCTGGCCGCTCGCGCTACGTCGTGGGGCCCGTCTCTGTCGCCGGGTTCGATCGCCACAACGTGGCACTCATCTCTGTCGAGGATCTGGCGCGCGGCGACGACTTGGTATTGCACGTCTTGGGACACCTGGTCGACCACTACCTTGGCTGTGCCGGCGATCCTGCTGGCGCCTGGCTGTCAGAGGGCGGCGGGATCGAGCCGCATTGGCGCGAGGCAGGCGAACGGCTTGGACGTCTCTTTGCCCTGGGACACGCCGTCGACGAGGCAGCGGCAGCCAGCGTGAAAGAGTATGTCGCGCGCTCACTCGCCTGGTACTGCCACCGCCCGCACGACTTGAATGTAGCGGACCCCAACATCTGGAAGTGGTTTCGTGCGACGCTGTGGAACGATCGATTCTGGCGAACCCCTGTGCCACGGGGGCGCGCGCACGAAAGGAGAACATAGCGTGGAACAATCGACCTATCGCTCCCGCCTGGAGGCCCTCCAGGCGCTTCAGCAGAAACACGGCGTCGCGTGCACAGCGCTCGTGCCTGGCGCCAACCTGCGCTACTTCACCGGCCTCGCCGGCCACCTGAGTGAGCGGCCCACCGTGGCGTTCATCCCCGCCGCCGGCCCGCCAGCCCTCGTCATTCCTGTCCTGGAGGCACCTTCCGCCCTTCCCTTTCTACCGGAAGATGCAATGCTCTACACCTACCGTGATGAGGATGGCCACGAGCAGGCCTTTGCCCAGGCTGCTGCCGACCTCCAGCTCGACGGCCAGGCGGTCGCCGTCGAGTTCCTCACCATGCGCCTGCTCGAAAGCACCCGCATCCAGCAGAGCGCCCCCGGCGCCCGGTTGCTCGCGACCGAGCCGTGGCTTCCCGGGCTGCGGATGACCAAAGACGCGGCCGAGATCGCCGCCATGCGCCGCGCCGTCGAGATCGCCGAGGCCGCCCTGCAGCGCCTGCTCGACGAAGGTGCGATCCGCCCCGGTCGCACCGAGTTGGAAATCGCCGCCGACCTGCAGGTCGCCATGCTCCGCGCCAGCGGCCAGGGCGAGGCCTTCCCCCCCCTCGTCGTCGCCGGCCCCAACTCGGCTTCGCCCCACGCCGGCCCATCCGGCCGCCCCCTGGCCGAAGGCGACCTGGTCATCGTCGACTGGGGCACCGTCTACGATGGCTATCGCAGCGACATTACCCGCACCTTTGTCCTTGGTACCCCCACCCCCGAGATGGTGCGCATCCACGACGCCGTCCTCGCCGCCAACCAGTCGGGGCGCCTCGCCGCCCGTCCCGGTTTGCCGGCGCAGGAAGTCGATCGCGCCGCGCGGCGCGCCATTACCCTGGCCGGCTATGGCGACTATTTCATCCACCGCACCGGCCACGGCCTGGGCCTGGAGACCCACGAGCCGCCCTACCTCGTCGAGGGCAACCTCGACATGCTCGGCGTGGGCATGACCTTCACCGTCGAGCCAGGCATCTACCTGCCCGGCGTCGGTGGCGTGCGCATCGAGGATGACGTGGTCGTGACCGGCACCGGATCGGAGACACTGACCTCGCTGCCGCGGGAACTGGTGTGCCTCTAGAGTCCTGCCAACAGCATAGTCGATTCTTGACATTTCGCTCCAGAGATGCTAAAATTCATCCATTGAATTTTAGCACGATTGACGAGCAGTTGTGAGAGAAGAATGTCATCAAACGATCTCGAACGCAGGCTGCTGGAGGCCATCGAGCAGAATCCGGACACCACGCAGGCCAGCCTGGCTGCCCAGTTGGGCATTGCAGTGGGCAGTGTCAATTGGTATGTGAAACGCTTGATCCGCAAGGGGTACATTAAGGTAACTCACTTGCAGCGGCGTAGGCTAAAATACTTTCTGACTCCACAGGGGTTGGCACTAAAGGCTCACCTGACGTCGCAGTATGTGAAAGCGTCGCTGCGACTCTATCGTGAGCTGCGCCAGGCAGCAGAGGAGACCGTGAACGAGGTTCGCAAGGCCGGCTACGACGCCCTGTCTCTGGAAGGAGCCGACGAGGCAGCCGAGATCTTTCGCCTCACCTGTCTGGAGCACGGCATTCGTCACGCGTCGAGTGCGGACGATGGGGTGCCAACGGTCAGTGTGGACGGCATGTCGTTTGTAGTGCGTTGGCCGGAAGCGGCACACAGTGCCTCACGCGGTGACCGCTCATGGAGATTGGATGACGAGTAAGCCGCACGTGGTGGTGCGCATGCCGAAGCCAGTCTGCGCCCCAAATCTTGGTTGGACAGGAGACATCATGAGGATCGTCTGGAGCACATCGCTTTGCGGAGCGTCAAACAAATGAATGTACTCGATGACAAGACAGTTTTGCTGACAGGCGGTACCGGCTCTTTTGGCCGCAAGTTCACCCAAATCGTACTGGCCGAGCAGCGCGTCAAGAAGCTTATCATTTTCAGCCGCGACGAGCTCAAACAACATGAAATGCGCTTGACGTTCGAGGACCCGCGCCTGCGCTACTTCATTGGCGATGTGCGTGATCGGGATCGCCTGCATCGCGCCGTGCAGGGCGTAGACATCATCGTGCACGCTGCTGCCCTAAAGCAGGTTCCGTCGTGCGAGTACAACCCGTTCGAGGCAGTCAAAACCAATATCCTTGGCGCCGAAAACATCATCGACGTAGCCATCGACGCGGGCGTCGAGCGTGTGGTGGCCCTCAGCACCGACAAAGCAGTCAGTCCCATCAACCTTTATGGGGCGACCAAGCTGGTGGCGGAAAAACTGTTCGTGCAGGGAAATGTATACGCTGCGCTCGGCGGTACCCGCTTTGCCTGCGTCCGTTACGGAAACGTCGTGGGCAGCCGGGGCAGTGTCATCCCCGTTTTCCGCAGCCAGGCTGCCGAAGGCAGAATCACGATCACCGATGAGCGCATGACCCGCTTCTGGATCACCCTCGAACAGGGCGTGCGGTTTGTCATCAAGTGCATCAGCTTGATGCAGGGAGGCGAAGTATTCGTGCCCAAGATCCCCAGCATGCGCATTGTCGACCTGGCCGAGGTGATTGCGCCTGGCTGCGAGCGAGACACGATCGGCATTCGTGCCGGCGAGAAACTGCACGAAGTGCTCGTTTCGCGCGACGAGTCGCGTCACACGCTCGAGTTTGATGACATGTACCTGATCCAGCCGCTTCATACCTGGTGGAAGTCAAAAGAGTATCCCGGTGCCCGAGCAATGGAGGACGGAGCCAAGTTTAGCAGTGACAAGAACCAACAGTGGCTCACTCAGGACGAGCTGCGCCAGATAGTTGAAGAATAGCCGATGCCTCAGCTAGCAATAGATGGCGCTGAGCCGGTGCGCCCGGCACTCTTGCCCTACGGGCGTCAGGCCGTCGACGACGCGGACATCCTCGCCGTTGAACAAGTCCTGCGCAGTGACTGGCTCACCACCGGCCCCAAGGTTGACGAATTCGAGAGGGCCTGGGCTGAGCGGGTAGGCGCTCGCCACGCCGTTGCCGTCAATTCAGGCACGGCTGCCCTCCACGCGGCCGCCTTTGCAGCCGGCGTCGGTCCAGGCGTCGAGGTGATCGTCTCGTGTATGACCTTCGCCGCGAGCGCAAACTGCGTCCTCTACCTTGGCGGTAGGCCCGTGTTCGTCGACGTGCAGGTGGACACCCTGAACATCGACCCTGCCGCCGTCGAAGCGGCGATCACCCCTGCGACGCGGGCCATCGTGGCTGTGGACTATGCCGGGCAGCCGGCGGATCTGGCAGAACTGAAAGCCATCGCCCGTCAGCACCACCTTGTCTTGATCGAGGATGCCGCGCACGCCATAGGGGCGACGTATGCTGGACAACCGATTGGTTCACTCTCCACCCTCACCACCTTCAGCACCCACCCGGTCAAGCACGTGACCACGGGAGAGGGCGGGCTGATCACCACGGATGATGACCGGCTGGCTCAACAGATGCGCTGGTTCCGCAACCATGGCATCACCACCGATCACCGCCAGCGTGCCGAAAAGGGAGGGTGGTACTACGAGATGGTGGCATTGGGCTACAACTACCGCCTCCCGGACATCAACTGCGCACTCGGATTGAGCCAGCTCACCAGGCTCGACGGCTGGCTCGCCCGCCGCAGAACGATTGCTGCTCACTACGACGATGCGTTCGCCGAGCTGCCGGCGGTGCACCCCCTCGCAGTCCGCCCTGATCGGGAGCCGGCCTGGCACATATATCCCGTTCTTCTCGATCTGGCACGCTTGCGCGTGGACCGTGCTCAGGTGTTCGCCGCCCTGCGCGCCGAGAACATCGGCGTCAACGTGCACTATATTCCCGTCTATTGGCATCCTTACTACCGCGAATTGGGGTACGAGTGTGGCTTGTGCCCGGTCGCCGAGGCTGCCTACGAGCGCCTGATCACCCTGCCCTTGTTTCCCACCATGACCGATCGCGACATAGAGGACGTCATCGCTGCCGTGCGCAAAGTGGTCGAGGCCTACACAGCATGAAGATTGTAGCGATCGTGCAGGCCCGAATGGGCAGTACGCGACTGCCCGGGAAGGTCATGCTACCAATTCTTGGCAAGCCGATGCTCCAGGTCATTGTCGAGCGGATTCGTGCAGCTCGACGGATCGACCAAATAGTCGTTGCCACTTCGGTTGGTCACCGAGATAACAGAATAGCAAGCCTTGTTCAGAGCTTGGATAATGTTTGCTTGTTTCGTGGGTCGGAGGAAGATGTGCTAAGCCGCTACTATCAGGCCGCTTGCACCTACCATGCCGACATTGTACTACGGGTTACGGCCGACAATCCATTCTTTCATGCACCAACTGCAGATGAGCTGATTGCACTTGTGCAGGATGATTGTGACTACGCATCCAACAGCTTGATCCGCACGTTTCCTTACGGTATCGACCTGGAAGCGTTCTGGTTCTCCGCACTTGGCAGGGCGTACCACGAGGCCAACGAACCGTACCAGCGCGAACATGTCACTCCGTACATTCGCGAGAACCCTGCTCTCTTTCGTTTGCGAAATCTGGCCCTAGAGCAGGACCTGTCTGGAGTTCGGCTGACCGTCGATACTCGAGACGACTATGAACGAGCTGTGATGCTGTTTGACAGGTTTGGTGAGCGTGTGGAATTCGAGGATGTGATCGGATGGTTGCAGCAGAACTCGCACTAGGCACTGCCCAGCTTGGCATGCCTTATGGCATTGCCAACCGTGACGGGAAACCGGAACGGCCAGATGCACGACAACTGCTCGCTTTCGCCGCAGCACGCGGGATCACCCTCTGGGACACAGCACCGGCTTACGGTGACAGCGAGGAGATCATTGGCGAGGCCGTCGCCACACTTGATATCACGCCTCGCATAGTTTCGAAATTGCCGTCGATCTCAAAATGCCTCCGTGAACGATCTAGCCAGCATGAGCTGAGACTCTTCGTTCGTAGGGCCATCCAAGAGTCCTTGTCTTCCCTAGCTGTGGATCGCATTGACTTCTACCTGGTTCACGATGAGCAGGACTTTGGGGTCTATGGGCAAGATCTGCTTGACGTTCTGGAAGAGTGTAGACGTGAAAGCCTCGTCGGCCACATCGGCATTTCAGTCTACTCGACCAAAGTCGCCACCGTGGCCCTCGAGAGTGGGCGAATTGAGGCCATCCAGTTGCCGTGCAACCTGTTCGACCACAGGTTTCACCCCACCATTGCCCTCGCCCAGACCCGGGATGTGCTCGTGTTTGCGCGCAGCATTTTTCTTCAGGGTCTGTTCTTTCTCCCGGGCGTCGAGGTGTGCCAACACGTACCGGATGCCGCCCCGTGGCTCGCTGCTCTGCAGAAACTCGCGTCCGAGTGCGGACGATCGATAGCCGAGCTGGCCATTTGTTATGTTCGCGACCTTCCAGGGATCGCCGCGCTTGTCGTCGGAGCAGAGACAGTTGATCAAGTAGCAGTGAATCTGGAACTCATGTCGGCACCTGCGCTGACTTCCGAGCTAAGAGAGCGAATAAGCCAATTGTTCCACAGTGTGCCTTTACATGTCGTCAACCCGGTTTTGTGGAGGTCACAATCCTAGTGCACACTCTGTTCGACCTTTCTGGCAAAGTCGTGCTCATCACCGGTGCTACCGGGCATCTAGGTGCTGCGATGTGCGAAGGTCTGGCAGCCACTGGAGCCGGTCTCGCAGTTTGTTCGACATCTGATCTTCGAGCCGCACACCTTGCCTCCACGTTGCATGCCCGCTTTGGTGTCCGTGCCGAAGGATACCATCTCGACCTCCAGGATCTGGACAGCGTTAAAAGAGTGGTATCTGACACTGCGGAAAGCTTTGGCCGCCTCGATTGCCTGGTGAACAACGCCCACTTTGGTGCCGCCAACAACATGATCGATATGACGCCCGAAGAATGGACAAAGGGCATTAACGGGACGCTTACTTGTCACTGGCTCATGCTCCAGAACTGCCTTCCCCATCTGGCAGCCGCCCGTGGGAACGTGATCAACATCGCCTCTATGTATGGCATGGTGTCGCCCGATCCTCGCATCTATCCCGGTACACCTTACGCCAACCCGGTGAATTACGGAGCTGGAAAGGCAGCTCTGCTTCAACTAACCCGGTACGCAGCGGTGCACCTGGCAGGCCGGGGCATTCGTGTCAACGCCATCAGCCCGGGACCATTTCCCTCACCTGCCGTCCAGCAGAATGTTGCTTTCGTCGAACAACTTGCTTCCCGAGTGCCACTCGGTCGAATCGGTCAACCACACGAGTTGCAAGGAGCGGTCATTTTTCTTGCGTCCGATGCCGCAAGCTATATCACAGGTCACAATCTGGTGGTTGACGGCGGATGGACAGCCTGGTGAGCGGGAAGATGCTGCTTGTGCGCGCCGATGCCAGTACTCAGATCGGCACCGGTCACGTCATGCGCTGCCTGGCCCTTGCCCATGCCTGGCAAGAAGAGGGTGGCCAAGCTCACTTCCTGCTGGGCCATCAGGTACCCCGCCTTGAGACTCGGCTGGCTCAGGAAGGAATGGTTACAAACCACCTCTTGGCTCCTCCAGGCAGCCAAAAGGATGCCCAAGAGACCATCTCCCTCGCACGGCAGTTGCAGGCTGATTGGATCATCGTCGATGGCTATCACTTTGACGCCGCCTACCAGTTGCACCTGAAGGAAGCTGGCATGAAATTGCTCTGTATCGACGACTATGGTCATGCCGATCACTACTATGCTGACTTGGTCCTCAACCAGAACATTCATGCTGAGGAGAAGCTTTATCATAATCGAGAGGCCGGTACACAGCTCTTGCTTGGCACCCGCTATGTCCTGTTGCGCCGTGAGTTCTGGTCCTGGCGCGGTTGGAAACGCGTCATCGCCCCGGCAGCTCGCAAGATGCTAATTACGCTCGGCGGGAGCGATCCGGACAATCAAACGGCCAAAGTCATGGCGGCGATACAACAGTTGGAGATGGACGAGGCGGAGGTAGTAGTTGTCGTCGGAGCTGGTAATCCCCATGTCGGTGAACTCCAGACCGCGGCTCAGCAGGCTCCGTTCTCAGCCCGGCTTGCTCACAACGTCTCCAACATGCCCGAGCTGATGGCGTGGGCGGACGTGGCGATCTCGGCAGCAGGTAGCACCTGTTGGGAGCTAGCTTTCATGGCCCTGCCGAGTTTGCTTCTGGCGGTGGCAGCAAACCAACATAGTGCTGCTGTGAGACTTGCCGAGATCAAAGCCTTTCACAATCTAGGCAAAGCAGAAAACGTTGATGCAGAGTCGATCAAGGAATCGTTGTTCAAGTTGATCCAGTCTGTGGGCGTACGCTCAACTATGAGTGGCAATGGAGCACGCCTGGTTGATGGCTATGGAGTCATGCGAGTGCTAAAGGCGCTGGTATGAATTCATTTCGGGGGGACAAATGATCCAATTACGTGATGTTCAGTCGAAGGATAAAGAACTGCTGAGACAATGGCGAAACAAGCCCGAAGTCAGCAAATATATGTACACAGATCATCACATTACTGCTGAAGAACACGATCGCTGGTTTGAGCATGCTTTGCATGACCCTAGTCGTCGCTATTGGATTATCGTGTGCGACCAAATAGATGTTGGCTTGGTGAACATCTATGAGATCGATATGAAGAATCAACACTGCTGCTGGGCGTTCTATGTGGCAGATCCGAGTGCTCGGGGCAAGGGGGTAGGTAGTTTCGTAGAGTATTCTGCCTTGAATTATGTCTTTGAGGAACTCGGACTCAACAAGCTGAACTGCGAAGTGCTCGGTTTTAATGAGGCAGTGGTGAGTATGCATCGCAGTTTCGGATTCCAGCAGGAAGGGCTCTTTCGAGAGCACATAATAAAAGGCGATCAGGTCTTTGATGTCGTTCGCATGGCCATGCTGCGCACAGAGTGGGAAGCAGTAAAGCCAAAAATCGAAGAAAGGCTTCGCCGCAAAGGGCTGTTGTGACAAGAGAGTGATCACGGTGAACTGGAGTAGTTCTTTGTTTCATCGACGAGATCCAGACTATTGCGAGGTCAAGTAATGCCAAGCATAAGACTCAACCAGCGCGATGTGGGTCCCCATCATCCAACCTATGTTGTGGCCGAGATGTCGGCAAACCACAATCAGAATTTCGAGCAAGCTGCTCGAATCATCGAGGCAGCCGCGGAAGCCGGTGCCCATGCAATCAAGCTCCAAACTTACACTCCCGACACCCTTACCATCGACTGTGACAGCATGCACTTTCGGATCGGCAAGGGTACCATCTGGGAAGGCCGCACCCTCTACGATCTATATGGCGAAGCCTACACCCCCTGGGAGTGGCAGCCCAAGCTCAAAGAGATTGCCAACAGCCTCGGACTAGATCTCTTTTCCACCCCCTTTGATGCCACAGCCGTCGACTTTTTGGAAGAGATGCAAGTCCCCGCCTACAAAGTAGCTTCATTCGAGATTGTCGACCTGCCCCTTATCCGACGTATTGCTCGCACAGGCAAACCAATGATCATATCTACCGGAATGGCCACTTTGGCAGAGATCGACGAAGCAGTGTACACGGCGCGAGAAGCCGGCGCGACCAAGATCGCCCTGCTCAAGTGCACCAGCTCCTATCCCGCCCCACCGGAGGAGATGAATCTGCACACGATTCCACATCTGGCGAAGGCCTTTGACGTGCCTGCCGGCCTTTCGGACCATACGTTGGGCATCGCCGTGCCGGTCGCAGCAGTTGCCCTGGGCGCCTGCATTGTGGAAAAGCACTTTACGCTGTCGCGTGACATCCCAGGACCGGACAGTGCCTTTTCTCTGGAGCCACACGAGCTCAAGGCGATGGTGGACGCCATCCGGGTGGCAGAAAAAGCGCTCGGCGAAGTGAAGTACCACGTCACCGAGCGTGAAGCGGCAAGCCGATCCTTCCGCCGTTCCCTGTTCGTGGTTGAGGACGTGCAACGCGGCGAGGTCTTTACCCAGGAGAATGTGCGCTCCATTCGTCCGGGCAATGGGCTACACACGCGCTATCTTGAACAGGTACTGGGCAGGCAGGCAACCAGGGATGTTGCACGGGGCACACCATTGGACTGGAGTATGATCGCGTGAGGTCTCGGTGCTGCAGAAACTGACGGGCCTTTCCAAACAATCCATCACCTACGGACTGGGGACTTTTCTCAATCAAGGGATCAGCTTTTTGCTGCTTCCTATCTACGCCCAGTTCCTGTCCAGGGAAGACTATGGCATAAACGGCTCCGTTTCAGCGCTCATCTCCATCCTGTCCATCGTAATGACTTTCAGCCTCGAAGGTGCTGTCACTCGCTTCTATTACGACATGAAGAGCGAGCAAGCGCAGCGCGCCTACTTTGGCCGGGTCTGGATACTGATTCTGAGCTTTGGCCTGGCTATCGCGCTTGTCCTCGAGTTGGGTGGCGACCAACTCTTCGCATTGCTGTTCCCGGAAATCCCCTTTGATCCCTACGGCCGACTGGCAACCTGGGGCTCGTACCTGGCGGTCTTTTCCGCCCTCCCCAATGTGATCTGGCGGGTACGTGAACAGGCGCGCGTGTTTGTCGCCTTCTCTGTCTCACAGTTTCTTTTGCGTGTCCTGCTAAACATCGTCTTCGTTGTATTTCTACAACAGGGATCTGCTGGCATTTTCCGGAGTTTCCTGCTTGCCAATCTGGTTTACGCCATACCCTATGCCTGGGTCACCCTCAAGAATTCCAGTTTCGTTCCACGTGCTTTGCCACTGGGCGAGTCCATTGCCTTTGCCCTACCCTTGATTCCACATCGACTGTCCAACTGGGTTTTGAATGTCTCGGACCGGATTCTGTTGCAGAACTATGTGCCCCTCGGAGACATTGGGTTGTACTCGATGGGTTACCGCGTGGGCATGACTCTCGCCGCGGTCCTCGATGCAATAAACCTGGCCTGGACTCCGTTCTATTTCAAAACTGCACAGGAAGACGACGGCAGGCAATCACTGGCACGCCTGGTCACCTATTACGTGTTTGCCCTGCTGTTTCTTACACTTGGGGTCGTGCTTTTGTCGCGCGAGCTTATTCTTCTCGTAGCGGCCCCACGTTTCTACCCTGCGGCTCAGATTGTGCCACCCATCGCCTTCGCTTACAGCCTGCATGGTATCTACCTCACTATGGTCGCAGCCCTCTCCTACGTGAAACAGACCAAGTGGATCATGGTGACGACGATGATCTCTGCAATCGTGAACGTCGCACTCAATCTCCTCTTCATCCCGCGTTACGGGATCTGGGCCGCCGCTTGGTCTACTTTTGCCTCCTTTTTTGTCCGCACACTCCTGGTCAGCGCCCTCAGCCTGCGACTGTTTCCCATCCCATACGAATACAAGAGGCTGGCCTACGCAGTCGGACTGGCATTGTTACTGTCGACCGGCTGGTTCCTGGACATTGGAAACTGGTGGGCGAACGTAGGGATCAAGATCCTCTTGCTCGTGGCCTATCCAATCGGCATTCGCTTCAGCGGCATCCTGCACGCCGAAGAAGTGAGTGGGCTTCGGGTTATCCGTCACAAGGTGCAGGCTAGACTGGCTCAGAGCCTTGGACGGCTGCCATGACTGACACCCGCCGTAGCGTGGTCCTGGTGCGCAGCCTCGATCACTACCAGCGGCTGAGACAAGAACATCTCGCTGCCCTCACTGACGGAACAGTCGTCGGCCTGGCAACCCACCTGTCACTGGCTGCTGCTATCCGCCAGGACCAGGTGCGGTTTCTGCATTACACGGATCTAATGACCGCCCAAGACTATGAGGAGGCGGTGCAGGATGCGTTCAGGCTCTCCCTGACCTGGTTTACCGATATCGCGGGGCCAATCGCGCCCGTCGATCTGCTCGAGTCTATCCGCCTCGAGATCTTGCAGTCGCTCGGTGAGATTTTCGTCGCACAGCGCGCCATCACCCGCCTTGTTGAGGAGCTTGCTCCGGAACATTTGCTGTTGGTGGGAGAACGGCAGGGCAAGGTCGAGGCGGTCGTGGCCTACGAAGCCGAAAAGCGTGGGATCGCGGTCACCATTGTCGCAGAAGCGGCGCCCGGCAACACGGGGCGCCTGCGACGGAGGGCATCGACACTGTTGCGCCAGATCGTGCACAACGCCCTCGCCACCGTGGCCTTCCGAGCACGACAGCTAGTGCAGCGCAAGCCGGTGTTGCTGGCCTTTGGCAGTGGTGTGGATTCGGTGAATCAACAGCGACTGGCGCCGGCCATCGAACAAGTCGGTGACGTGCGCGTTCTTCTCGTCCGGACTGCAGAGGCAAACGAGGCTGCATTCAACCGTCCGGGAGAGCTGAAGCACCCATTCCTGTTCTTTGTCCCGCTCAACCGTATGCTGCACTCCGAGCACTATCTGCCTCGCTGCCGGGCCTGGCTGCACGCCTTTCGTCAAGGGCAGGCAAGCTACCGTGGCCCCTACCCGTTTCTCTACTCGAACCGCCACCTGGATCCTTTTTTCGAAAACATCTGCTTGCACCTCTTCTCGCACGCTCTCGCCATCAAAAAAGATCTGCAAGGCATGCTGCGTCACTCAAGACCACAGATCGTGTTGACGAACAGTGAGGTATCCTTTCCCAACCGCATGCTCGTCCTCGAAGCCAAAAGCAGGGAGCTCCTCACCTTGGGCATCATCCACAGTGGCCTGAATCAGATGCACTATCGTGACTTCCAGTCGGATCTCATGGCCGTTTGGGGCCAAGTTCACCTCCAGGACTTTGCTCGCGTGCTTCACAAGCCGGCTTCACAGATCAAGCCCCTGGGAAACCCGCAATACGACACCTTCACCTGCGATCAGGATGCTGGTACGCGTCATGCGAACGCAACGGTTGCGCTTCCACCACGCGTTCTCGTGATCACGGCCGTCCCACACTGGCACATGTCTTACACAAACCTGCGGTACCAGGAGCTGGCCTGGCAAGAGCTTGCCCGACTACCCGAGTCTGGCATTCAGCTCATCGTCAAACCGCATCCACGGTTCGACGACCTGGCGTTCTACCGCTCTTTGCCCCACCAACTGCCAGACTGGCAGGAACATCGTCCAGGAATCTCTGTGGCCGCAAGCACATTCTTGGAACACGTCGTGCCCACATGTGACCTGGTCGTCGTGCCCGGATCGCCCACGACAGGAGCGGTCGAGGCAATGCTCTGCTGCAAACCAGTAGTCTATCTGCGCGGCGGCGAGACCGAGTCCGCCTTCTCAACCCCCCTTGCCCCGGGCTGCCTGGTGGTCGAAGAGGTTCAAGACATCCGTCCCACCATCCTGGCGCTTTGTCGTCGGCCAGACCTGCGGGCCGAACTGATGCAGCAGGGTCAAACCTACCTTGATGCCTTACTTGGCCCCCGCGATGGGCACGCCATCGAACGCCTGGCAGGCCTCATCAACAGTCTGATGGAGCAAAGACATTGAACATCCTCCTTTTTTCGACCGTCGCCAACACGCGCTACGGGGGTGTTGTCGCTTGGGCTCGCAACCTGGTAGCAACTCTCGGGAGCATGGGACACCAGGTGCACGTCCTTACGTGGGGGACGGTCCCAGCAGACGCAGCAGCGTGGGGCCCTCATTTTCACTTCTTGCGCCTCGATCCGCGCGTTCTGGCCTTGCCCATCGTCCGCTTCTGGTATACATACCTGGCAGCCGCACGAGCAGCCACTCGCCTTTTAGGAGAGCACGACATCCAGGTCATCCAGACCGTGAGTCCCTACGATGCATGGGCAGCGTCCGTTGCGCGGGGCACAGGACCGGCAGGCATCGTCCTGTCTGTCCACGGTGCTTTTCCAACCGAGCAGCAGCAACGCTGGAAAAGCCGATGGCGCCGACGGGCGTATTTGCCGCTAGAGAATACAGCCTTTCTCAAGTGCGATGTGGTCACCACTTCGTCGGCATGGCTCCAACGCGAGTTAACCAGCATCATCGGCCGCACCCGCGCTGTTGTGATCCCCAATGGCATCATCGCCCCCTTGGAGACAGGCGAGTGGCCGACCCTCTCGTCTCTAAACCTACCAGAGAATAAGCCGATTTTGTTGACCCTGAACAACCTTTTTACCTTTCACCGCCGCCAGGGCACGAAGCTCCTCATTGCCGCAGCCCCCGCTATCCTCGATCGGTTTCCCGAAGCTCAGTTCCTGGTGGTGGGCGGCGTGAACAATCCAACGCGCGACCAGGAGTCGCTGAGATGGGCGCGCCAGGAAGCAGGTAATCTGCCTTTCATTTTCACCGGATACCGGCCGGAGCATCCCTACACCCTGCTTGCGGTTGCTGACATCTACGTGCATCCTAGTTTTCTCGACAACTCGCCAACCTCTGTGATGGAAGCCATGGTCATGTCCAAGCCAATCGTTGCCACACGGGTGGGTGGCATACCGGAGATCATCTCTCACAAGCAGACGGGGTTGCTGGTGCCGCAGGAGCCTACCGCCCTGGCCGGTGCAGTAGTGAGCCTGTTAGAGGATTGGACTTGGGCCCGCAGCTTGGGTGAGCGTGCCCGAGACGAGGCTTTGCGCTCTTTTACCTGGATAAAGATTGGGGAGCGATTCGTAGCGCTCTACAAAGACATCTGGCCGCGCTCTAACACTGTCGAGATCGAGGGCCATCGAGAGGACGCAAGCGAGTGCCAGGAGGAAAGCCATGTGCGCTGAACGAGTTGCTTTCATCACCGGCATAAACGGGTTCTCCGGACATCACCTGGCTGCTCACTTGCTAGACGTGGGATACCGGGTCGCAGGTTTTGACTTGAGTGATGGACCGTCGCCCGATCTCGCCCTGTACCGTGGTGATGTCGTGGACACAGCCACCGTGAGGGCGGCGTTGGATGAGGCACGGCCAGACGTCGTTTTCCACCTGGCTGCACTTTTGAACCCACAACTGCCTTACGAGACTCTGCATCATGTCAATGCCAAGGGCACCCTCAGCCTGTTCGATGCCGTGCGCACTGTCTGTCCGCGTGCAACAGTCGTCACTACAAGCTCAAGCGCCGTCTATGGACGGGCGGTGCCGAGAAACCTACCCATCACGGAGGACACGCCGTTCCATCCTGCCAACGCATACGCGGTGACCAAGATCATTCAGGAGATGTTGGCCTATCAGCAGTACGCTGCCCACGGCCTGCACGTGATCCGCACCCGAACCTTTAACCTGGTGGGACCGGGTGAGAGTCCGGCCTTTGCGTCCTCGGCCTTTGCTCAGCAGATAGCTGAGATAGAGTTGGGTCGCCGTGAGCCCGTAGTAAGAGTAGGCAACCTCGAAAGCGTGCGGGACTTTTGTGACGTGCGCGATGCCGTGAGAGCCTATCGGCTGTTGGCTGAATTGGGCGAGCCCGGAAGCGTATTCAACATCTGTTCGGGACGTGGGACCAGCATCCGACACATCCTCGACACGCTCTTGAGCCTGTCGACAGTGAGCGATATCTCTGTCGAGGTTGACCCTTCCCGTTTTCAGGCGGCTGACGTGCCCATCCAGGTGGGCGATCCGTCCCGGCTCAACGCCGTTACTGGCTGGTCACCGAGTTTTGCCATAGAGCAATCCTTGGTCGACGTCCTCGAAAGTTGGCGATCAAAAGTCTGCGAGGAGGAAGTATGAACTGGCAAGGAACGTCTATCCTGGTCACCGGCGCTGCCGGCTTCATCGGCAGCCACCTTACTGAGCGACTGGTACACGAGGGGGCCACCGTCCGCGCCTTTGTCCGCTACAACTCGCGCCACGACATCGGCCTGCTCTCGTTTCTCGAGCGGCCCGTGCGCGACGCACTGGACATCGTCGCCGGCGACCTGCGCGACGCCGACGCGGTGCGCGAGGCAATGCGTGGCGTCGACACCGTCTTTCACCTCGGCGCGCTCATCGCTATCCCCTACTCCTACCTCCATCCGCGCGAAGTGGTAGAGACAAACATCATGGGCACCCTGAACGTCCTTATGGCCGCCCGTGATCTAGATACCCGCCGCGTCGTTCACACTTCTACCAGCGAGGTGTATGGCACCGCCCGGTACGTGCCCATCGACGAGGCACACCCACTCCAGGGCCAGTCGCCCTATTCGGCCAGCAAGATCGGGGCTGACAAAATAGTAGAAAGCTTCTACCGCTCCTTCGGTATCCCGGTTGCCACCCTGCGCCCCTTCAACACCTACGGACCACGCCAGTCGGCCCGAGCAGTCATTCCAACCATCATCGTGCAAGCGCTCGAATCTGACCAGGTTTGTCTCGGTGCGCTCGATCCAAAGCGAGATTTTACCTTCGTGCTCGACACAGTCGATGCCTTTCTCCGAGTGGCCGCATCGGACAATGCGGTAGGCCAAGAGATCAACGCCGGTTCCGGCGCATCCATCTCGATTGGAGAGCTGGCCGCCAAGATCCTGGCGCTGGTCGGCCGCGACCTGCCGATCGTGTGCGAAGATGAACGCCTTCGCCCGGCTGACAGCGAAGTCATGCATCTCCACGCGACCCACGACAAGGCCACAGCGCTCCTGGGCTGGGAGCCGCGTACTTTGCTCGCCGAGGGCCTGTCGCAGACGATCGCCTGGATCCGCCGGCACATCCATCTCTACCGGCCTGAAGTCTATGAGGTGTAACCGATGAAAGCAGTGATTCTGGCAGGAGGCAGGGGGCAGCGCCTGGCCCCTTACACCACGATTCTGCCCAAGCCGCTCCTCCCCATTGACGATATCCCCATCCTCGAGGTCGTTGTTCGTCAGCTCAGAGACGCCGGCTTTGATGACATCACCATGGCCGTCGGCTACCTGGCCGAGCTCCTCATGGCCTACTTTGGCGATGGCGACAAGTTTGACGTGCGCATCCGCTACTCGCGCGAGGAACAGCCTCTTGGCACCGCGGGCCCGCTGGCCTTGGTCGATCACCTCGACGAGCCGTTTCTCGTGATGAACGGTGACTTGTTGACCACGCTCGACTATCGCGCCATGTGGAGCATTCACACGCGGGGTGGGACACACGCCACACTTGCCACGTTCCAGCGCTCCGTCAAGATCGACCTCGGCGTCATCGAGACCGACGGCGAAGGCTCGGTCACCGCCTACGTCGAAAAGCCAACCTATCACTATACCGTCAGCACTGGCATCTATGTCTTTGATCCCCTTGTGCTGAGCTTTATTCCAAAGGGTAACAAGATGGATCTTCCCGATCTTGTCACTGCCATGATGGCCGGCGGTCACCGCGTTGCTACGTTCCCCTTCGACGGCTACTGGCTCGACATTGGCCGCCCGGACGATTACGAGCGAGCTGTGGACGAGTTTCGCCGTCACCGTGCGCTGTTTTTGCCTGAGGAGTAACCAGTGCGCATCTGTTACGTAGCGAGCTATAGCATCCATGTCTTGCGCTGGGTCAAGTACTTTGCTGAGCGTGGTCACGACGTCCACCTCGTCATCACGCAGCCTGCCGATCTCCCTCTGATCCCGAGCGTCACCGTGCACGATCTGACGGCAGGAACGCCAACCTCCAAGCTCGGATATCCGATCTGGATCGTGCGCGCACGAAAACTCGTCCGCGCGATCCAGCCCGACATCTTGCACGCCCACCAGGTGAGCAGGCCTGGCTGGATCGCGGCCGCAACCGGCTTCCACCCCCTGCTCGTCACCGTCTGGGGCTCTGATCTTTTTCTCGCTGCACACAAATCATGGGCACTGCACCGCTTGGCGCGGTGGGTTCTCCACAGTGCCGATTATGTCACGTGCGTGTCTCGCAGCCTGGCCGAAGCAGCCCGTGAGCTTGGCGTGGACGCGTCTCTGGTCGAGGTCGCGCCCTGGGGGGTAGACACCAACGTGTATTACCCATCTCCTGCGGGCAGCACCCGCGCACAGCTCGGCCTCGGCCCCGGGCCGGTCATTCTCAGCCCCCGCTCTCTCAAAGCCATCTACAACCCGCTCGACATCGCGGCCGCGATTCCGCGTGTGCTCCAGGCGGTTCCATCGGCACAGTTCGTCATCCGCACCCACGTTTTCGATCCCGACCTTCTCGAACAGTTCAAGGCGATCGTGCGTCGAGGAGGCGCGGAACCGGCCGTGCGCTATGTCGGCGATCTTGGCAGCGAGGAAGCGATCGCCGATCTATACCGGGTGAGTGATGTGATCGTATCCGTGCCTTCATCAGACGGCACACCATCCTCTGTTCTGGAAGCACTCGCGTGTGGTGCACTGCCCGTGTTGAGCGATTTGCCTTCACTCAGGGAGTGGATCGAACATGAACGCCATGGTCTCTTTGTACCGGTAGGAGACGTGGAGGCAATTGGTCAGGCTATCATCCGCCTGGTTACTGACGAACAACTGCGCAACCAGATCAAGATCAACGCTGCGCGGTTGGTTGCCGAGAGGGCAGATAGCAAGATGCTGATGGAACGAAACGAGCGGATCTATGAACGTCTGCTATGATCCAGGGACTCGCCTGTGTTCACATCTCTATCCGGGAGGTTGAGAAAATGCCACACGTTGTCCACCTGACGACAGTTCACCGTCCTTTTGACACACGTATCTATACCAAAGAATGTCGCACGCTCGCCGATCACGGCTACCGTGTCTCACTCATCGCCCCGCACACCGAGCGTGAAGTTTGCGATGGTATCGAGATCATTCCTGTACCGCGCTTCGAGAGTAGGTTGCGGCGCACCACCCTCGGTGTTTGGGCACTTTACCGCCTTGCACGCCAGCTCGATGCGGACCTGTACCATTTTCACGACCCTGAACTCCTACCTGTTGGCCTCCTCTTGAAGCGAACGACCCGAGCTGCCGTGATCTATGATGCACACGAAGATTTTCCCCGGCAGGTCAAGGGCAGGGAGTGGGTCCCCCGCTATCTGAAACCCATCCTTGCATGGAGCATTGAGAAGATCGAGGGGGCAGTAGCCAACCGTATTGATGCAGTCGTGACGGTCACAGAAGAGATCTTGAATCGCTTTTCAGGCGCCCGCACTTGTCTCGTCAAGAACTATCCACTCCTATCCATGATGGACACGACGCACCATGACCAACGCACTTACGAGGGTAATCACCGGTTGATCTATACCGGTGGCATGACAAACCATCGAGGAGTGGTCCAGATCGTCGAGGCGTTACCCTACGTGCGCACCCCCGGCGTGCAACTGATCCTCCTCGGAAAGGCCATAGACCGCGAGGCTGAGGAGGCGGTGAGGGCATCACCGGGCTTTGCCTTCGTAGATTATCGTGGCCTCGTCCCCTACGACGAGCTGTACGGCCACCTTCACTCGGCTGCTATCGGCCTCATCTGCAGCCAGCCCATCTACGGCTACGACCTGGCACAGCCGATCAAGCTGTTCGAGTACATGTCCGCAGGTCTCCCGGTCATCGCCTCTCACTTTGAGCTATGGAAAGAAATAGTGACAGGAAACGACTGTGGCATCACCATAGATCCTACCTCTCCGCAACAGATCGCTGGCGCCGTGGACCGTCTGCTCACAAATCCAGAGCTCCGCAAAAAGATGGGCGAAAACGCGCGCAGGGTAGTCCGTGAGAAGTACAACTGGGAGGTAGAGAGCCTCAAGCTTCTCGACCTGTACGACGATCTGCTTGGAAGACAAGCCCGATGAAAATCCTTTCCGTCGTCGGTGCCCGCCCACAGTTCATCAAAGCTGCCCCCGTCAGCCGCGCCCTGCGCGCCCTGGCCGACGATGTGTTGGTCCATACGGGCCAGCACTACGATTACGGCATGTCGGCCATCTTTTTCCAGGAGCTCCAGATCCCCGAGCCCGACTATAACCTCGAGGTCGGCTCCGGCCCTCACGGCTGGCAGACGGGCCAGATGCTCATCCGCATCGAAGAGGTACTCCTGGCCGAGGCCCCGGACGTGGTCCTCGTCTACGGCGACACCAATTCGACCCTTGCCGGCGCCCTGGCCGCGGTCAAGCTGCATATCCCCATCGCCCACGTCGAAGCGGGCCTGCGCAGCTTTAACCGGCTCATGCCCGAAGAGCACAACCGCGTCCTCACCGATCACGCCGCCGACCTCCTCTTCTGTCCCACCCAGACGGCCATCGACAACCTGGCCCACGAGGGCATCTCCCGCGGTGTCCACCTCGTCGGCGACGTCATGTACGACGCCGTCCTGCACAACGCCTCACACGCCGAGCGCCACTCTGCCATTCTCGACCGCCTCCACCTGAGCCCTCAGGGCTACGCCCTGGTCACCATCCACCGCCCATCCAACACCGATGATCCTGTGCATCTCGAGAACTTGCTCACAGCCCTCGCGGCCCTCGACGTTCCGGTTGTCTTTCCCGTCCATCCACGCACTCGCCAGCGCATCGTCGACGCCGGTCTCGAGTCATTGTCCCGGTCCGGCAGCCTGAGGCCCATCGAGCCTGTCGGTTACCTTGATATGCTCCTCCTCGAAAAACACGCCGGCCTGATCCTTACCGACTCGGGCGGCGTGCAAAAAGAGGCCTACTTTTTTGCCGTGCCCTGCCTCACCCTGCGCCACGAAACCGAGTGGGCCGAGACAGTGCAAGCCGGCTGGAACCGCCTAGTGGAGGTCGATCGGGCGGCGATCCTTCACGCCGCCCGATCGTTTCGCCCGGAAGGCACGCCGCCACCGCTCTTTGGCGACGGGCATGCTTCAACCAGGATCGCAGCGCGGATTGTGGGCCAGGATATTTGATCAAGCACCTTGATTGTGCTACAATGGCGCGCATGACGGGAAAAGCGGGGCCAGTGCGCATCCTTTATCTGACCCAATACTTTCCGCCCGAGGTGGGTGCCACCCAGACACGGGCGCACGAGATGGCCCGCTACCTGGTGGGGCGGGGGCATCACGTGACGATCGTGACCGAGGTGCCCAACCATCCATCGGGCATCATTCCGCCCGCCTATCGAAAAAAGCTCTACACCCGCGACAAGATGGATGGCATCGACGTCATCCGCGTGTGGGTCAAAGCCTCACCCCAAAAGAGCTTTGCCAAGCGCATGACGTTCTACCTCAGCTACATGGTCAACGCCGCGCTGGCCGGTATCGGCCTTGCCCGGGGCCGCTATGATGCCATCTTTGCCACCTCCCCCCCCCTCTTTGTCGGCGCCGCCGGCCTGGTTCTGAGCTACCTGCGGCGCATCCCCTTCGTCTTTGAGGTGCGGGACCTGTGGCCCGAGTCGGCTGTCGCCCTGGGCGAGCTGACCCATCCCCGTGCGATCGCGCTCGCTAGCCAACTTGAGAAAATGTGCTATAATAGGGCGCGCCGAATCGTGGTCGTCACCCGCGGGATCGAGCAGCGGCTGAAAGAGCGAGGCTTGGGGGAAAAGGTCGTTCTCATCCCCAATGGCGCCAATACCGACCTGTTTCGCCCCGTTCCAGAAGCTGGGTCGGCCTTGCGCGCCAAGCTGGGATTGGATGACAAGTTCCTGGTGCTGTACGCCGGAATCCACGGGCTGGCGCAGGGGTTGGATAGCGTGTTATATGCAGCGCAGCAACTGCAAGATACACCCGAGGTGCACTTTTTGTTCGTAGGTGAGGGACCGAAAAAAGCCGAGCTCCGCGACCTACAAGATCGGCTCAGCCTGACGAACGTGACCATGCTGCCCGAGCGGCCGCGGCACGAGATGCCAGCCTTTCTGTCCGCCGCCCACGTGGCGCTGGTTCCGCTGCGCAAGCTGGCGCTCTTTGAGGGGGCTGTGCCCAGCAAGCTGTTCGACTCGTGGGCCTGTGGCTGCCCGGTACTGCTCAGCATCGACGGCGAAGCGCGCCGTGTGCTCGAGCAGGCGGATGGGGGGGTGTACGTCGAGTCTGAAAATCCGGCCCAGATGGCCCAGGCGCTCGCGCGGCTGGAAAAGGACCGCACCTGGCTGCGCACCGCCGGAGAGAAGGCGCGCGCCTTTGTTCAGGAACACTATGCCCGCGACCGGCTGGCGGCACGCCTCGAAGAGCTGTTGATGGACGTCGTGCGAGAAGGGGCTAACGATTGACGATTTCCGATTGGCGTGTTGCGATTTTCGATGACGCCGGCTTATCGCTATGCAATCGCAAGCTGTCAATCGCAAATCCTTAGGGGGAGTCTATGCGTACAAGATTGAGTCTTTTCTGTTCAGGCGTGATCGAGGCCGGGTGGCTTGCCGCCCTGATCGTCGTGCCGCTCTTTTTCAACATTCACTCCAACCGTGTCTTTGAGCCCGACAAGCTGTCGCTGCTGCGCTCCATCGCCCTGGTGATGGCCGCCGCCTGGCTCATCCGCCTCGTCGAAAACTGGCGCGTGCGCGAGGCACGCCCCCAGGCGCAGGCGCAGCCTGCGGCAGCATCGGCGGAGGGACCACGGCTCAACCTATGGCAGCAGGTCATGGCCACGCCCCTGGTCCTGCCTGTCCTGCTGCTCGTTGTGATCTATTTATTGAGCACGCTCCTGTCTGTCGCGCCGGGCGTCAGCCTTCTCGGCTCCTACCAGCGACTGCAGGGCACCTACACCACCCTCTCCTACATCGTCATCTTTTTCCTCGTCCTCGACAGCCTGCGCACCCGCGATCAGCTCCACCGTCTCATCACCACCGCCATCCTGGTCAGTTTTCCCATTGCTTTCTATGGCCTTGTACAGCACTTTGGCCTCGACCCCCTGCCATGGGGTGGCGATGTGACCACGCGTGTCGCCTCCAACATGGGCAACGCCATCTTTGTCGCCGCCTACCTGATCATGGTCCTGCCCCTCACTCTGTCACGCCTGTTGCGCAACTGGAGCGCGGCGCTGGGTGGATTTCAGACCCGTGACGGCATCTTGGGCTTTGTCGGCTTTGTCGTGCTGGCTGGCGCGCTCCTGGCCGGCATGTTGCTCGGTCGAGAGGACGCCACAGCATGGGCGCGCTGGGTAGCCCTGCCCATCGGCGTACTCCTCCAGATTCCCATTTACCTGCTCACGCCGCCAGAGCGCCGCGCGCGCGTGCTCACCATCTCCCTGCCTCTCACTTTTGCCTTCCTGGTCGGCTTTGCGTGGAGCCTGGAGCTCTTTTTCCCGCCTGGCACGCCAGGTTACTTCTGGTTCGGGCTCGGGGCCGCGGCCATCTTTCTGGTCGCCATGGCCACCTTTGCCATCTATTTGCGCCAGCCCATCTCGCGCCTGCTTCTGCTCGGCACGTACGCCATCATTGCCGTCACCCAACTGCTGACCATCTTCTACACCCAGAGCCGCGGCCCCCTGCTGGGCCTGCTCGCCGGTGGGTTCATCTTTGTCGCCCTCCTCGGCCTCATCCGCCGCCGCGTGTGGCTGACGTGGCTCGTCGGCTCACTCGCCGTGCTCGCCGCCACATTTCTCGTCATGTTCAACACCGTCCAATCCCCCCTCTTTGAGCGGCTGCGCGACGCGCCCTACGTCGGCCGCCTCGGCCGGGTGCTCGAGACAGAGGAGGGTTCCGGTCGTGTCCGTGTCCTGATCTGGGAGGGCGCCATCGAGCTCATCAGCCCGCACCCCCCCCTGGTTGCACCCGGCGATCAGGGCGGTCCCGATGCCTTCAATGCCATCCGTCCCGCCATCGGCTACGGCCCCGAGTCGATGTACGTCGCCTATAACCGCTTCTACCCTCCCGATCTCGCCCATTTTGAAAAGCGCAACGCCTCGCCCGACCGATCGCACAACGAGACCCTCGACGTCCTCGTCAACACAGGCTGGGTGGGTCTCGGCATCTACCTCTTTCTCTTTGGCAGCGTCTTTTACTTTGGCCTCAAATGGCTTGGCCTGATCTGGCGGCCGTGGCAAAAGTGGGCCTTTCTCGCCTTCTGGGTGGTCGGCGCCCTCCTCGGTGCGCTTGCCGCGTGGGCGTGGCGTGGGGTGGCTTACCTGGGCGTCGGCATTCCCTTTGGCGGCCTGGCCGGGATGGCGCTCTACCTGATCATCATCCTCCTCCGTGCCACGCGTGATCGGGAATGGCTGCCCCCTTCGCCCCACCTCCAGCTCCTGGTACTCGGCCTCTTTGCCGGGATCGTCGCGCATTTTGTCGAGATCCAATTCGGCATCGCCATCGCCGCCACCCGCACCTACTTCTGGGTGTTTGCCGGGACACTCGTCGCCCTGGGTACCCGCCTGGCGGTGGTAAACGAAGAAGAGGCGGCGTCCGTGCCGGCACAAGCCGAGGCCACACCCTCACCCACCGGGCGCCGCCGGCGCCGCTCTGCCGAACAACCATCGGGTGTCACCGGCGCGCATGCCCGTGCTGCGGGCTGGCGCCACTCACTGATTGCCTTCAGTATCCTTGGCCTGCTGGTGCTCGGCACCATGCTCTTTAACGCAGTCACACCCCAACAGCAAGACAATGGCCCCCTTGCCACCATCTGGCGCTCTCTTACCCACAACGGTGACGAGGTGTCATGGGTGATGCTGGCCCTTTTTGCCTCTACCTGGGGCGTCCTTGCCCTCGGCGGCCTGGCCGAGTTTTCAACCCGCCCCGAATCCAAAGGCAAGCAAGCCGGCGACTGGCTGGCCGCGCTCGGCATCTTTTCCCTGATCGCCGTCGGCGGGGCGCTCCTCTTTGCCATCTTGCACGCGACGAATCTCAAACCGGCCCGCATCACAGCCGACCAGATCGTCAACCCGCTGATCAACACCATCACCTTCTACTATGTCGTTGCCCTGGCCAACATCCTCGCCCTGGCCCTGGTCCTGACACTGCGCCCGCAGCCAGGCCGGCGGCTGCTTCCCTGGCAGTGGAACGGCAAGGGCAGCGATCTGCTCGTCACTCTTCTCGGCGTCGCGCTGCCCATCGCGCTGGTCGTCGTCATTTTCATCAGCAACATCAACATCGTCCGCGCTGACATCCTCTACAAACAGGGCCTCAGCTCTGAGCGCAACAGCCAGTGGGATGCCGCCACCTTTTTGTACGAAGAGGCAACCCGGGTCACGCCCAAGGAAGACTTTTACTACCTCTTTCTCGGCCGTGCCTACATGGAACAGGGCCGCCAGGGCGACGCGCAGCAGCGCGACGCAGCGTTCGAGCGCAGCCGGGACGCGCTGCTCACCGCGCGTGACATCGCCCCCCTCAACACCGACCACTCGCGCAACCTGTCCAAGCTCTACCTGTCATGGGGCACCCTGGCCAACACGGAACCGGAGCGCAGCCAGGAGCTTTTCGATCAGGCCCTCGCCTACTCACAAGATGCCATCTCACTCAGCCCCAACACGGCCGACGTATGGAATGAACGTGCCCAGATCTATATCGCCATGCAGGACTATGAGCAGGCGGCCGCTACCTACGAACAGTCGCTTGCCCTCGACGATCAGTACGTCAAAACGCACAACAACCTGGCACAGATGTACATCGCACTCAAGGAATGGGACCGGGCGGAAGAGATCGTCGAGCGCACCGTCGAGCTCCAGCCCAAATCGGGCGAAAATTACAGCCTGCTCGGCTACGTCCGTTCCAAGACGGGCGATCTTGAGGGCGCCCGGCAAGCATACGAGAAGGCAGTTGAGCTTCGCCCGAATAACTATCTCGACCACAAGAACCTCGCCATCGTCTACAGCCAGCTTGGCAACCAGGATCAAGCCCTGAGCGCTGCCCGCCAGGCCCTGGCGCTCGCGCCCGACAACGAAAAGCCTGCCCTCGAAGCCTTTATCAACCAGCTTGGCGGTGAGGCATCCACTACCTCTCCCCAAGATGCTGAAGAGGTCCAGGCACTTCTGGCTCAGGGGAGCAACCAGATGACCGCCGAAGATTGGGATGCCGCCGAGGCCAGCTACAAGGCGGTGCTCGCCCTCGAGCCATCCAATCCCATTGCCCACAGCGCCCTGGCCTACGTTTATGCCAAGCAGGGCCGTCTGGAAGAAGCCATTTACGAGAACCTGTCCGTCGTCAGCTTGCTGCCCGACGACTATAACAGCCACAAGAACCTGGCCATCCTGTACCAACAAAACGGCGAGATCGACAAGGCCATCGACGAAACCGAATTGGCCCTGCCCCTCGCACCAGAAAAGGAGAAAGAAGCCTTGCAAACCTTCCTGAACCAATTGAAGCAGCTTCAGGGTGAAACACCCGGAGCTACCCCGGAAAGCGGCGCAACACCTACCCCCGCCGGCACCTCATCTGCCACAGGCCGCGCTGGTGACCTGCAGCCCGCCAGGCGAAACAACCTTTACACCCAGGCGCCGCCCACGATCATCGACACGAGCAAATCGTACCAGGCCACCATCGTCACCGAAAAGGGCAACATCGTCATCGCCCTGTTCGATGACCTGGCGCCGCGCACCGTGAACAACTTTTGCTTCCTCGCCCGCGATGGCTTTTACGACAACACCACCTTCCACCGCGTGCTGCCTGGATTCATGGCCCAGGGCGGCGACCCCACCGGCACGGGCATGGGCGGCCCCGGTTACCAGTTCGCCGACGAGTTCAGCCCCCAGCTACGCCATGATAAGGCCGGGATCCTCTCCATGGCCAATGCCGGTGCCGGCACCAACGGCAGCCAGTTCTTTATCACCTACGCCGCCACGCCCTGGCTCGACGACCGCCACAGCGTGTTCGGCCAGGTGATCGAGGGCATGGACGTCCTGGAATCACTCACGCCGCGCGACCCACAGCAGAACCCCACCTTCCCCGGCGACACCATCCTGACGATCCTGATCGAGGAAGGCTAGTTGGAGGTATCTGTGACGACGACCTTCATGCTCATCTTTGCCAGCGCACTCGTGCTGGCCGTCGGCGGCACGCCCATCGTGCGCCGCATCGCGCTGCGCCTGGGCGTCCTCGACCAACCGAGCAGCCGCAAGGTCCACGTCAGCCCTATTCCACTGCTCGGCGGGGTGGCGATCTATGGCGCATTCATCGCCGCCATCCTCCTTTTTGGCACCCGCTTCCGCATCCAAGAACTGCTCAGCATCCTCGTCGGTGCTAGCCTCGTCTCCTTTCTCGGCGTGTGGGATGATCGCCGCGCACTCAGTCCACTCGTCAAGCTGGGCGGCCAGATCCTCTGCGCCGCCATCCTGGTGCTCACCGGCGTGCGCATTGGCACCTTTCCGTGGGAAGTGGTCAACATCGCCGTCACCCTGGGCTGGATCGTGGTCATCACCAATGCCATGAACCTGCTCGACAACATGGATGGCCTGACGGGCGGGGTCGGCGCTGCCGCCGCCATCTACTTTCTCCTCCTCGCCGCCATGAATGACCAGTACCTGGTTGGTGCCCTGTCGGCAGCCCTCGTCGGCGCCTGTATCGGCTTTCTCGTCTACAACTTTAACCCGGCCTCGATCTTTATGGGCGACGCTGGCGCCCTTTTTCTTGGGTTCGTCCTCGCCGCCGTCGGCATCAAGCTCCGCTTCCCGGATGGCCTCCAGATCGTCACCTGGATGGTGCCGGTCCTCATTCTGGGCTTGCCCCTCTTTGATACCACGCTCGTCATCATCTCCCGTCTGCGCCGCGGCCTGAATCCACTCACCACCCCGGGCAAAGACCACGTCTCCCACCGCCTTGTGGCCCTCGGCTACACCCGCCGCGAAGCCGTGCTCATCTGCTATCTGATCTGCGCTGGCCTCGGCGCCATCGCTCTTTTTGTCACGCAGGCCACCATCATCGAGGGGTACATCGTCGGCGCTGTCGTCGCCATCGCCGCCGCCGTCGCCCTCTGGCGCTTTGAGCAGATCGACTTTATCGGCAAGGACCAGCGTGGTGACTTGATTCCACGCAGGAGAAGGGCCCTATGACGCACACACTTGCAGCCAGGATCGCCGACCATACGGCCATAGTGGGGGTCATCGGCCTTGGCTACGTCGGGCTGCCTCTCGCCGTCGGCTTTGCCCGCGCCGGCTATCATGTCCTTGCCCTCGACGTCGATCCGGGCAAGGTGGCGGCACTCAACGAGGGCCGCAGCTACATCCAGGACGTCGACAGCGCCGACGTCGCTGCCTCTGTGGCTGCCGGCCGCCTCGACGCCTCCTCCAACTATGACCGGCTGCGCGAGGTCGACGCCATCTTTATCTGCGTTCCGACCCCATTCGATGCCATGAAGGCTCCCGATCTCGTCTACATCGAAGAGTCAGCCCGCGGCATCGCCCCGCGCCTCCATCCTGGCCACCTGATCGTGCTCCAGAGCACCACCTACCCCGGCACCACCGAGGACTTTGTGCTGCCGATCCTGGAGACATCGGGTCTCAAAGCCGGCCAGGACTTCTATCTCGCCTTCTCTCCTGAGCGCATCAACCCTGGCGACACCCAGTTCACTGTGGAAAACACGCCCAAAGTGGTCGGCGGCCTCACGCCTCACTGCGCCGAGCTGGCGAGATCGCTCCTTGCCCAGCTCTTTGCCCACGTCCACGTCGTCTCCTCACCCCGTGCCGCCGAGATGACCAAGCTCCTCGAGAACATCTTTCGCAGCGTCAACATCGCCCTCGTCAACGAGCTCGCCCTCCTCTCCGAGCGGATGGGCATCGACCTGTGGGAGGTGATCGAGGCGGCCCGCACCAAGCCCTTTGGCTTCATGCCCTTCTACCCCGGCCCGGGTGTGGGCGGGCACTGCATCCCCGTAGACCCCTACTATCTGAGCTGGAAGGCGCGCGAATACGATTTCTATACCAAGTTCATCGAGCTCGCCGCCGAGGTCAACCAGGCCATGCCCTATCACGTTGTCGACCTTGTGGGCCAGGCACTCGCCGCGGATGGCAAGCCGCTTCACGGCGCCCGCATCCTGATCCTCGGCGTCGCTTTCAAGCGTGACATCGACGACGCACGCAACTCGCCCGCGGAGCGCATCGTCGAGATTCTCCTGTCGCGCGGCGCAAACGTGAGCTACAGTGACCCCTATGTGCCCCGCTACCGCATTGGCCGCGACGTCTTTTTCCGCGACGAGCGCTGGCTCGAGCATGTCGATGCCACCGATGAGGTGCTTGCCAGCAGTGACTGCGTCGTCATCGTCTCCGGACACCGGGTGGTCGACTATGATCGCATCTTGCAGCACGCCCGCCTGGTGGTCGATACCGACAACTCGACACGCGGCTTCAGCGGCCCCGCACGCATCATCCGCGTCGGCGCTCCCTTTTGATTCTAGATTTGGAATTTACGATTTACGATTGTTCGATGCAGGATTCGAGCTGCGATGGCTAACGCGCCACCGGGTATGGAATCGTCATCCACTTTTCTTACCGGGCGCCCATTCCGGCTGCTCGTTCTCGCGCTTGTCATTGGACTCAGTGTCGCCATCTTTGCCCTGCGCGACGAGTTCAGCCGGCTCGCCGCCATCGGCTATCCGGGCATCTTTCTCATCAGCCTGCTCGGCAACGCCACCATCATCTTGCCCGCCCCCAGCCTCGCCCTCGTCTTTGCCATGGGCAGCGCCCTCCCCCCCCTCCTCGTCGGCCTCGCTGCCGGCATTGGCGAGGCGCTCGGCGAGCTCACCGGTTACGCTGCTGGCTTGAGCGGCCGGGCCATCGTCGGCGATCGCACCCGGTTCGAGCGCATCCAGGAGCGGATGAAGGGCCATGTCGGCATTACCGTCTTTGTTCTATCCTTCATCCCGAACCCCTTCTTTGACCTGGCAGGCATTGCTGCCGGCACCCTCCGTTACCCGGTCTGGCGTTTTCTCCTCTTGTGCTGGCTTGGCAAAACGATCAAAACCATCGCCATCGCCTGGATGGGCTCCCAGTCGATCCACATCCTCGACCCACTCCTCTATTAGCGACGTCGCAACTTATTGTCAATATCCTCAGGAATGAGCGACAGTCGGCGTGCCATCGTGGCTGCGGCGCGGCGGTCGTTCACACCGAGCTTGCCATAGATGCTGCGCAGGTGCGTCTTGACGGTGTTGACCGAGATGTACAGGTTGCGGGCAATCTCCTGATTGGTATAGCCTGCGCACAGCAAGACAAGTACCTCTATTTCTCGCTCACTTGGCGGCTCGGCAAGTGGCTGGGCAGCAGGGATCGGGACGGCCAGATGTAAAGCGCGCGCCGGTTCCAGATCTCGGCCAGACGATTGCACCGGGAATGCGGCCAGGAGGCGGGTGGCATACTCACCGGCCGCCCCGGTGGCAATCGCCCGCCGCAGCAGGCCGGCCATCGGCTCGCCACAGTCCACAAAGGTGCGCACATAGCCTTCCGGCTCGGCCAGTGTTACGGCTTCGGCCACAGCAGCGAGCGCCTGCTCGGGCGTGGGCGCAGCAAGTGCCTGGAGCGCACGGGCATGCAGCACCACAGAGTGCCAGCCGGCATGCCGTGCCCTGTCATGCAGTGCCTGCACGTGGGCGGCGGCGGCTGCCAACTCACCACATGCCAGGAGGAAGCGCGTTTGGGCCAGCATCAAAAAGAGATACTCGTTCATTGAGGTGGCTGCCTCGGGCGCGGACCCCAGTACCCCTGGGACGTGGTCGACGGCCAGCGCCGCCGCGGCGAGATCACCGCAGCCGAGGGCCACGTGGATGCGGAGAGTCAGGTTCAGCAAATGCGCGGCAGGGGAGGTGCCGGGCTGGTTGACGTGTTTTTCAGCAGTGCGCAGCGCCCCGGCAGCTTTGTCTCTATCTCCCAGTGCCTGGAGCACGAGTGCAAGCGTACCATATGCTGTCGCAAGTTGCTCCGGGCTGTGGCTGCGCTCTGCTATCTCGACGCCGCGCCTGGCATGTGCAAGGGCGGCGGAAAGATCGTTCCACTCGTAGGCTATCTTGGCCCGATCAGAGTGAGCAAGCACCACGAGGGATACCCGCTCTCCCTCTGGCGGCAAACGGCGATAAGCTGCATCGGCCTCGTGCAGCTTGCCACGGGCGAGGTGGATACGAGCCAGGAAAATGTGCGCGGCGACATGGATGTAGAGGTTGCCAGTGCGCGCAGCCGCTTCGCGTGCCTCGCGCAGCGCCTCTTCGGCGGCTGCCAGGTCGCCCTGGTACCAGCGGGCGACACCGACATTCATGGCCACTACACAACGCCACAGAAATGCGTCGGGTGGCAGCAGCCGCAGCGCCTCTGTCGAGAGCCTCATGACGGCGGCGTGGTCGCCGCGTGCCCGGGCGATGTGAGCACGAGCCACTGCGGCCGCGCCCTGCAAGGCGGGATCGGCACGCTCCTCGGCTGCCTGCTCGACCTGATCCAGGCAAGCTTCCGCTTCGTCGATCTGCTCGGTGACGACGAGGGGCCAGGTGAACTCGAGGCAGAGCTGCGGGTTCGAATGAACCACGTCGCGCGGCACTGTTCGGTACCAACGCAACAAGGTGGCCACCTCTCCGCGGTGCATGAGCTGCCCGGCGACCTGTGGAACCAACTCGGCTGCCAATGACCAATCAGCGGCAGACAGCGCGTGCTGCACTGCTTCCGAGACGAACCCGTGCGCCTGGTACCAGCGCGCTGCACGGCGGTGGATCTGACCTGAATCCATGTCATGTTGGATCGACAGCCGGTGGCGCAGGAGGTCGGAAAAGAGGCGGTGATAGCGATACCATTCGCGCTGCGCGTCGAGGGGTACCAGAAAGGTGTTGGCCTGTTCGAGGGCGTGCAGCACCTGCCCGCTGTCGTCACGACCGGTCACCGCGTCGCACAAGGGGGCTGTGAAGCGATCCAGGATGGAGGTCTCGAGCAAGAAGGTGCGCATGTCGTGAGGCTGGCGCTGAAAGACCTCCTCCATGAGATAATCGAGAACGTAGGCATGGCTGCCGGCAAAGTCGCGGACGAATGCGGCTGCGTCCGTGCTGCCCTGGAGCGAGAGCGCTGCGAGCTGCAGGCCACCAATCCAGCCCTCGGTGCGATCGTGAAGCACCTCGACGTCGGCAGGGGCGAGGGAGAGACCCATCATGCGGTGCAAAAACTCGGCAGTCTCCTGGCTGGTAAAGCGCAAGTCCGCCTGGCGGATGTCGACCATTTGCCCTCGGGCGCGCAAACGGGCCAGGGAGAGGGGGGGGTCCTCACGCGTGATCAGCACCAGGTGTACGTGATCGGGCTGGTGCTCGACAAAGAAGGCGAGCTGTTCATGGATCAAGAGGGTGGATATGAGATGATAGTCGTCGAGGACAAGGATGAGGGGATGGGAGATGGCGGCGAGGTCATTGATCAGGCTGGTGAGCAGGGGCCGGGGGGGTGGCAGGTCGGGACCTTGAAGCATAGACGCCGCAGTCTGGCCGATGCTGGGCTCGACCGTCTGCAAAGCAGCCAGGAGGTAGCTGAAAAAGCGCACGGGGTCGTTGTCTCCTTCGTCGAGCGACAGCCAGGCCACTCGATTGGCGATGGGCGATGGGCGATGGGTGATTGCCCTTGTGTCCGATGCGTCGGTCTGGCGACCGTCAAGCATCAAACGCAAATCGTAAATCCAATGGCTGATCAGGGTGGTTTTGCCAAAGCCGGCCGGGGCAGAGATGAGGGCCAGCTTGCAATGCAGGACTTGGTGTAGGCGGCTCACGAGAATGGGGCGCGCAACCCACTCATGCCGCACGGCAGGCACGTGCAGCTTGGTGACGAGCAGTGAAGCATCCATCTCTCCCTCACTTGCCACTCTACCGGCTGCTGCCCAGGCGGCAAGCGACCGGCCAACCCAGCGAAACCGCACAAATTCGATTTTACCACATGTTGTCCGTTTCAGCAACAACGGCTGCCGGCCGTCGAGGATTGCTGCCGAGTCTGCGTCACGGCTGAAGCCATGACCCCGAACTGATTGTGCTGGTGGGAAAAGATGGTCCATGCCATCGCTGGGCAACCTGGACAGCGACGGTGCCCTGGACCTGTTCGTCGGCAGCCTGACTGACAGGCCCGAGATCTGGTCCAACGAGACGCCGTCAGGTAAGCAGCAACGAGGGGAGGCAATGTAGCCGAGCTGGGATTCGGCGAACCCGGGCTGAGCAAGATGGAGCCGACGTGCGTTGATCAAGGGAGCATTCATGGAGGGTAAGGCTATGGAAAACGTGAATCGTCCGCAAGAAGAGCTGATCATCGCGTCGATCGTCTTTCCCAATGAGGACTCGGAGCGCGAGGCCATCCTCCTGGCCGACAGTATCCGCACGTTTGGTGGTGGGCTGGCGAGAGCGCCACTGTGGTGGTTCGTGCCCAAGTACTTGGCGCAGGATGGAGCGCGGGTGGATCGGGATCTGTCGGTGGGCGCACAAGAACGGCTGTTGGCGTTAGATGTCGAGCTAATTCCATTCGAGATCGACGTGGAGGTGGCGCGATTCTTCTTTGCAACCGATCTGACGGCTGCGGCGCTGGCGGAGGAGCGGGCGGGTGGGCAAACTGAGCAGTTGGCCTGGCTGTGCGCCAACACACTGGTGCTGCGAGAGCCAGGGGCGTTTATGCTGGGCGAAGGCAAACAGGTTGGGTACAGGCCGGTGCATCACACAAACGTCGGCTCGCGCTACGGTGAGGTGCCGGATGCGTTCTGGTCAGCCGTGTACCGGTGCTGCAAAGTGCCACGTGAAAAGCTGTTTCCGATGGTCACCCACGTGGACCAGGTAGCAATTCGACCCTACTTCAATGCCGGCCACCTGGTGGTGCGCCCCGAGCGAGGGCTGCTCCGCGCCTGGCGCGGCCGGTTTTTTGCAGTGTATCGGACGGATGAGTTCAAAGCGCTCTACCAGGCGGATCGGCGGTATGTGATTTTCGTGCACCAGGCGATCTTGTCGGGCGTCCTCCTGGCCTGCCTGGACAGGGATGAGATGCAAGAGATGCCCGGCACCTACAACTACCCACTTCATCTGTACGCGGAGGACGGGACGAGTGAGCGACCGTCGAGGCTGGAAGAGCTGGTGACGTGCCGGTACGAGGATTGGGATGACCTGGCGTCATTGAGTATGCCGGCGGGGGATGAGTACAGGGCATGGTTGGAGGGGCGGCTAGGTTGGGGATGAGGCGGACGCTTGCAAGAGGGGGATGTATGAGCGCTACACAATCGAGTCAGCGCGGGGTTGGTGGGTGGCGTGCAGCAAGCATCACTGTGATCTGGGTGCTCGTGCTGTCAATCACAGCGTGTGGCCAGGGTGGGAGGCCGGCAGTCACGACACCAGGCCATGTCGATTCCCTAACGCCGGAAACTACCCATACGGCCGCCGGGGGACTGTCGGCGGATGAAGTGGCGACGCTGGAGAGCCTGGAGCGGCTGGACGACTATCCGCTCTACACGATGCGCTACGAGGGCATGTACGGGCAGAGGCGTGTGGGCCTGAGAGAGCGGGTGGGTGCGCCCGGCGCAGTGCCGGTGTGGGGATGCTCGCTCTTTGCCGCGCTCGGCGACGAGGAGGCGATGCTCTATGGCAGGAACTTTGACTGGGAATTCAGCCCGGCACTGCTCCTCTTTACGGACCCGCCCGACGGGTATGCTTCGGTGTCGATGGTGGATATTGCCTACCTGGGCTTTGGCAGCGTGGGTGCAGGGAGTGTGGATGCGCTGCCCCTGGACGAGATGGCGGCGCTCCTCGACGCGCCGCTGATCCCATTCGACGGGATGAACGAGCACGGGCTGGTGGTGGGCATGGCTGCCGTGCCGGCTGGAAATGTTCAGCCAGATCCGCAAAAGCCGACGATCGGCTCGCTGGGCATCATCCGCGAGATGCTCGACCACGCGCGCACGGCGGATGAGGCACTGGCTATCCTGGAGAGCTACAATGTGGACATGGAGGGCGGGCCACCGGTCCACTACCTGGTCGCCGACAGCACAGGCCGGGCGCTACTGATCGAATTCTTTGACGGCGCCTTGCGTGTGTTGCCGAACGAAACGGCGTGGCACCAGGCGACCAACTTTTTGCGAGCCTCAGTGGCGGGCAACGCACAGAGCCAGTGCACGCGCTACGACAGGCTGGCGGAACGGCTGAGCGTGGCAGGCGGCCGCCTGGCCGTGCCTGAGGCGATCGCGCTGCTGTCGGACGTGTCGCAGCCAGGCACCCAATGGTCGGTGGTCTATGGGCTACAAAGTGGGCAGATCGACGTGGTGATGGGCCGGGAGTATGGCAGCGTGCACACATTGGCGCTCAAGATGGCTGCTGCGCCCCCAACCAGCACCTCGCAAGGCGACGGACCAGGAGCTCTTTCTGGAAGGGGCGACGTGGCACGCGAACTCCTGACGCGCGACGAATGGTCCACCTCCCGCCGTTCGATTTCGAGCTGGTGCAGACTGGCAGCTACCTGGCGCCGGTACGGCGCGGGCTGGTGATCACCGATCACCCGGAATGGCGCTCGATGTTATGCCGCTCCTTCCCAGGCGTAGCGCAGCCAGCGTCTGACCTGGTCGTCGACGTCCACTACATCGTACAGTTCGAGGTGGTGAGTGAACTTGCCGGGGGCCGGCTCAACGACCTCTTTCCAGCGCGGTGACGCGTCGCGTTGGGGCAAGGAAAGGGTCAGAACCAGCGGCGCTACCTCGCCTTTCAGGTATTGGCCGGGCCTCCAGACCCAGGCAAAGCTGCGCCGCCGGCGGAAGGCGATCTGGCTTTTGGAAACCCGCATGCTCACCCCGCCGAGGGTGTTTATCTCCCGGCGAATGACCTCAAAGAGGTCTTGCGCCAGAGCGCTATCGCCCAAGAACTCGTTCGGCGTCATGTGCGGTCACAATCAACTCGACCATCAGTTCGATCTCTTGCCTCGTAAGTCTCAGGAGGTGTCCGTGTGCCCGCGGGCCTGGCGCCAATTCCGGATCGCCTCAGAGTGCACACGGTAATGGCCATACGTGTCCAGCCGCAGGCGGCGGCGAAAGCGCGTCTCCCCGGCCAAATGCTCCTCCGGCACGATCTTGATCCAGTCGATGAGGCGACGATGTGTGTCGTCGCGCCACTGCAGCACCTCGGCCAGCGACAGGCCTTTCGTCTGCTCTATCATCTGGGCATTAAAGGCGTCGATGCCACCATACTTGACCGAGTAGCGCGGCGGTCTGCCGCCGGCCAGGATCACCGGCAAATGGGTCAGCGCCTCCTCTTCCCACCACGTCACGTGGGCAATAATGTCTCGAGACGACCATTCGCCTGTGACCCCTGGCTCTGCCATCTCCGAGTCGGACAACCCGGCATAGGATGTCTTGAGTGCTTCCCATGCGCAGTCAAGTCGTTTCAGAAGCTGCGATCTGTTCACGCTCCCTCCGGTAGCGCAAGATCTCCATATTGCTCGACATCGTTTATTATACTGGGACGAGAGAGAAATGTCAACGGACCTGTCCTGGTCATCATAGCGCAACTAATCGTGCGCCAGGCCTCAGGCCTGGTGTGAATCAAGAAGACTTGCCAAGGTGAGCGCCCCGTGATATAATATCGTGGTGGCAGGGTGGGTGTGCGAGATCGATCACCCTGGAGGGCAGAGATGTCCACAGCATTGTTGGCGACCAAGCTGTATGCGCCAATGTTGAGGGCGGGGCTGGTGCCGCGACCGCGCTTGATCGAACGCCTAGCCGCGGGCCTGGCATGCCGGCTCACCCTCGTCTCTGCCCCGGCCGGCTTTGGCAAGACGACCCTCGTCGGTGCCTGGTTACACGACGCAGGCCGGGCGTACACATGGCTCTCCCTGGACGAGGCGGACAACGACCCGGTCCGCTTTGGCATCTACCTCCTGGCAGCCTTGCAGAAAATCGATCCCTCGATCGGACAGACGGCCCAGGTGATGCTGCAGGCACCCCAGCCTCCGCCCGCAGAAATGCTGCTCACCGGCCTGATCAACGACATCGCGGCCGTGCCCGAACCCTTTGTCCTCGTTCTCGATGACTACCAGCTCATTCAAGCCGCACCTATCCACGCCCACGTCAGCTTCCTACTCGAGCACCAGCCGCCGCATATGCACTTGGTGATCACCACCCGCGAGGATCCGCCACTGCCACTGGTACGACTGCGTGCGCGCGGGCAGATGACTGACATCCGACAGCACGATCTCCACTTCACGGAGGAGGAGACGGCCGAGTTCTTGAGGCAGACGATGGGCATTGCCCTCTCGGCCAGCGATGTCACCGTCCTACAGGAACACACCGAGGGTTGGGTCGCCGGCCTGCAACTGGCGGCCCTGTCGATGCAGCAGACCGACGACGTGCAACGATTCCTGGCTGACTTTGCTGGAAGCAACCGTTACATCCTGGACTACCTGGTCGAGGAGGTTTTCCAGCGGCAAGCGCCGGGCGTGCAGGATTTCCTGCTCCAGACGTCAATCCTCGATCATCTCACGGCGCCGCTGTGCGACGCCGTCACCGGGCGAGGCGACAGCCGGCAGGTGCTGTTGGAGCTGGACCGTGCCCACTTGTTTGTTGTGCGCCTCGACGAATCGGGGGCGTGGTACCGTTACCACCGGCTCTTTCGCGACCTGTTGCGCACGCAGCGCGGAGGACTCGACGTGGCGCCGCTGCACCTGAGAGCAGCGCGCTGGTACGAGTCCAATGGCTTCCTGGACCAGGCCATGGGCCATGCCCTGGCGGCACAGGCCTGGGGCGAAGTGGAGCGCTTGATGGAGCCGGCCGCTGCTCAGGCTCTCAACCATGGCCAGTTCGCGACCCTCGCCCGCTGGCTCGACACCCTGCCGGAAGCACGCCTGCGCAGCAGCGCCGAGCTCGCTGCCTTGAAGGGGTGGACGCAGCTATCATTGGGACAGTTGGAATCGGCCACGAGGTGGGTCGCGATGGCCGACGGTCTCCTCAACCCTGACTCACCCCGGATGTCCCAAGCCCTAGTGGTCACGCTGCAGATCTATCTGGCCAATGCCAGGGTGGATCTTCCTCAGGTCATCGAGCTGGCGCGTTGTGCTCTGGCCTTGCTGGAGCAAGGGGACCCACACGGACTGCGGGGGGCAGTCCTGTCCAATCTCGCCTCGGCCCAGGCCGCCCTGGGCGACATACGCGCCGCGACGCAGACCTTCCGCGAGCTGGCGCGCTTGGGACAAGAAAGCAGCCATCCGATCAGCGCCGTTACCGCTTTGAGCACCCTGGCCTGGCTGGAACACATCCAGGGCCAGGCGCAGGCGGCTCTGAAACTCGGCCAGGAGGCCCTGGCCCTATGTGTGGACGGGCAGGGCCGCCCTCTACTGTTGGCCGGACACGCCCTGGCCGGGTTGGGTCTGATCTACTATGATCGGAATGAACTGGATCAGGCGCGCGAGTACCTGGAGCGAGGCCTAAGGCTTGGGCGCCAGCTCGGACCCACCACAGGGGCGATCCAGGCAGCTTTTACCCTGGCCTGGATTCAGTATCTGGCCGGCGAGGACGAAGCGGCTAGGTCCACTGTTGAGGACGTGCAGCAGGCAGTCGCGCCGCTTCATCTGGTGCCGGTGAGTGCTTTCCTTAGCGCCTTGGAGGCGGACCTTCAGCACAAGTTGGGGAACGTCGAAGCCGCGGCACAGTGGGCGCAAACTGCCGGTCTGTCGCCGGCCGACGCTCCAAGCTTACTGCAGGAGGGTAAGTATCTCACCTACGCGCGTGTGCTCCTGGCGCAGAATCGGCCGGCTGAGGCGCGGGCGCTGCTCGCCAGCCTCGAAAGGTATGCTCGGAACGGCGGTTTTACCCGCTGCCTGATCACGGTTTGCATTCTGCAGGCAGTGGCACGCCAGGCTCTCGGCTCGAAAGAACAGGCGCTGGCCTCCCTCGGTGAAGCGGTGCGTCTGGCGGCTCCCGAGCGCTACCGCCGTGTCTTCTTGGACGAAGGACCGGCCGTTCTCGCGCTCCTGCCCGGTGTCCGCTCCGTGGCACCCGAGTTTGTGGACTCATTGCTCGGCCAGGTGCCCTCACCCTACCCTCTCCCAGGGGGAGAGGGAAAAAGGGAGCGGCGGCAGCGGCTCATTGAACCGCTGAGCGAGCGCGAGATGGAGGTGCTGGGGCTCATGGCTGAAGGGCTGTCGAACCAGGAGATTGCTCGCAAGCTCTTTGTCAGCGTAGGCACGGTCAAGACCCACGTGCACAATATCTGCGGGAAACTGGACGCCGGCAGCCGTACCCAGGCAGCCGCACGGGGTCGGGAGTTGGGGTTGCTGTAAGCAGGCGACCCATTCACAGACCTGGCAGGCCTCCGAGACCTGCCAGGTCTTTTTTTGATCCACCAAATCAACCCCCAATCTATCTTTAGATAGATGACACTCTACCCGGTTAGCTGCTACAATGAGGCCATACTTGGGAAAACAGGAGAGGAAAGATGAACATTCAGACGGCACTTCGAGGAGCAGCCAACGAAAGCCGACAGGAGACCCGGGTGCGGTTCGCGGAATACATGGCACAGCAGCCGACATGGAAGCAGGCATTTCACAAATGGGTGAAGGTCCTGGAAGCGGCTAGCCTAGCCCTTATCGCCGGCTGGTTGACCCTGGCGCTGTACGTCTCGATCCAACACACGGCGGTGGCCGGGACCACGATCACCGCGGCCTGGTTCTCCTTCCCGGTGAGCGCCGTGCCCCTGATCATCCTGATGGGGCTGCACACGGCCGTTCTGCGCGCGTCGGTGCCCTCGCTTCTGCCGGGCAAGTCGCCCAGGTTTGCCACGGGGTCCCGAGCGGTGTGGTCGGGTTGGGGGATTGTCGTCGTGGCCCTGGTCGCCGGAGCTTTCTGGGGCACCCTGGCCTGGGCGGTGTGGTCTTTCGATGCGGCCATGATCGGAAGCTACATCAGCATCGTGGGCAACATGATGGGAATTGTCATCGGTGCCTCGATCCTCTTGGGCTTGGTCTCGGGCGTATGCAAGCAGCTCCTCAGACCGCGGTAGCCAGCTCAACACCGGTCTGGCAGGCCTCTCGGGCCTGCCAGACCGGTCATCCAGGGATACGCACCATGGAGATACAGATACACGTCAAAGGACGAATCGATGAGCGCTGGTCGGAATGGCTCGACGGCCTGGAGATCAGGCACACCGAGGAGAACGAGACGGTACTGACTGGCTCGATCCTGGACCAGTCAGCCTTGTACGGCTTGATATCCAAGCTGCGGGATCTGGGGTTGCCCCTTTCGGCCGTAACTGTAGGCGAGGGGATAAATCGTGAATCTATCGGAAGATATGAGCCGCAATCAAGGAGGAGCTGATGACAACAGGTGTCATAGTGGGGGGAATCGTCCTAGCGCTGGCCCTTCTCGACCAACCCCAGGTGGTGATCGATGCCATCCGCGAGATAGTTGAGGCGGCGAGACGCTGAGGGGAGGGGTTCGGATGGAAGGGTTTCTTTTAGGCCTGGCCAACGGCACATCGTGCCTGGCCCTGTGTGCGCCGGTGCTCATCCCCTTTCTGCTAAGCGAGGGGCAAGGGATCGGCCACAACCTGGCGACCCTGGGCAAGTTCCTGGGGGGCCGGCTGCTCGGCTATCTGCTCTTTAGCCTGCTAGCCTGGGCCGTAGGAGGACTGCTAGTGCAGGCGGGCGGCTTTCAGGCGCTGTTGATCGGCGGGACGTACATCGGCCTCTCTGTCCTGCTGCTGCTGGCCATGTTTCGCCAGAAGAGGCCGTCTGGCGGAGGTTGTGCCGTGTCTGAAGCCCAGGCTCGGCTGCACTGTTGGCCGGCCCTCATCCCGCTCGGCATGGGGCTGATGGCTGGGCTGAAGGTGTGCCCACCCCTGTTGCTGGCCTTTACCGGCGCGGCTAGCAGGGGCTCCCTGGGTGGCAGCCTGCTCTTCTTTGCCACCTTTTTTGTGGGGACGTCACTCTATTTCCTCCCCCTTCCCTTGTTGGGAGCCTTTCACCGGTTGCCCGACCTGCGCATCGTCGGGCGCTTTGCCGCCGCGATTGTGGCGGTGTACTATCTCGCTTCGGGGATTTTACTCTGTGCAGGAGGGATTCAACTATGACCGCAATTGCTCACGCTCAAGAAGGTTCGCCCCGCATGGCGATCTGGAAAGCAGTGCTTCTCACTTTGCCGGCGGCCCTTTTTTCCTATTCCCAGTTGCTGAGGTTGCTGGGGATAGAGGGCGTGCCGCTCCTGGCGCTCGTCGCTGCCCTGTTGGTCGGGACCCTGCTCACCATCTTCTTTTTCCTCATGGTACGCACGGGCAAGACCCACCGCTACCGTTCGGTCCTGTTCATTGTCCTGGCCCTCACGCTGCCTCTCCACTTTATCCCCATGATGGTCGAAGCCCGTGGCACCAACGTGTTAACTCCAGAGGCGGAGCACAGTGGTGAGGCACCATTCTGCCCCTTGACCATGCCGATGGTGATCCTGCCCGCGGTGGTCGGGAAAGGTGCGATCTTTCCCGGAGTGCTGACGGAAGGAGCCATGTGGTTCTTTGTGTGGGTGGGACTGTCGCTGTCCATCGGGCGCGGATGGTGTAGTTGGGGCTGCTTCTATGGCGGCTACGACGAGCTCTTTTCCCGGCTGCGCAAAAAAGCCGTCATCAAGCACGTGGACCGCAAGTGGCGCTTTCTGCCCTATGCCGTCCTGCTGGCCATCGTGCTGCTCTCGGCCATCGTCTTTCACCCCATCTACTGCGAGTGGCTCTGCCCTTTCAAGATGGTCACCGAGTTTAACGCCCCCCGGTCGCTGGCAACCATCATCGCCCTGGTCATCTTTGTCTCGTTGTTCCTCGGCCTGGTGGTGGCGCTGCCTCTGTTGACCAAGAAGCGGATCCAATGCGCGCTCTGGTGCCCGTTTGGGGCCCTGCAGTCCTTCTTTAACAAGATCAACATCTTTGAGCTGCGCATCGACCTGGACAAGTGCACCCAATGTAAACGCTGTCTGCGCGAGTGCCCGACCTTTTCGCTGGACGAGGGCAGCCTGGTGAGCGGCAAGGCGCTCATGACCTGCACCAAGTGCGGCCAGTGCGTGGACGCCTGCCCCAAGGGGGCCATGTCGTATCACATCAAGGGCACGCCGGTGGGCATCCGGCCGAACGTGGCGCGGATGCTCTTCCTGTATCCGACCTACGTCCTGGTGGGTGTCCTGGGGGGCAATGTGATGACAGACGCGCTGTTCAACATCTTTCAGTGGATCACAACCGGCAGCATGATCACGCCGGTGGGGTAAGGCTCATCCTCTTTCTCCTGAGCGAGGGAGGATGAGGGGCAGTGTGACTCGAAAGGAGCGATCGAACATGGCAAAACTGAGGTCTGTTCTGGGTTACTTGATGGCGGTGCTCACCATCCCGATCATGTTCGCCGGCCTGATTGGTTTCGCCTTTCCCGCTGTGAACGATACGTTCGTCGCGGCCATCGGGCTGGAACACTCGCCCAACTGGAGCGGCGGCGCGGTGGTGCAGACGATCGATCATGGCGCCTACCAGACGGATGTCCACCGTCAGGTCTTTGACGCCTTGATCGGAGAGCACAAGGAGGGCTTTATCCAGGTGGACTGGCAGCCGGAGGATGCGCTGCCGGCGCGCATCGACGAAGAGATCGACATCGATGCGGATGGCCAGGCCGATTTTCGTGTCGATCTGGACACGGCCACACGCCAGGCCAGCCTGACGCCCTATGCGCCCAACGTCCTGGATGTGGAGTGGGTGTACGATCTCGGCGAAAGGCTGGCTCTGCGCGTGAGGATCGAGAACCCACGCCGTTGACGGAACACAAGCGCCGGGCATCTCCGCTTGGAGATGCCCGGCCACAACCATAGCACTTGATGGCAACACTTGTTACTTGGCGCTTAACCAACACGCAACCATATGTCCTGGCTCGGGCTCGAGCTCGGGCGGCTCGTCGACGTCACACGTGCCCGCGATAGCGGCGGGGCAGCGGGGGTGGAAGCGGCAGCCGGCGGGTGGATTGAGAGGGCTGGGCACATCGCCGGTGAGCACGATCCGCTCGCGCTTGAGCTTGGGATCGGGCACCGGGATGGCGGACATGAGGGCGCGCGTGTAAGGGTGGAGTGGATTCTCAAACAGCATTTCACGGCTCGCCACTTCTGCCATACGGCCCAGATACATGACTGCCACGCGGTCGCTGATATGCTCGACAACACTCAGGTTGTGGGCGATGAACAGGTAGGTCAGCCCAAACTCCTCCTGGAGATCGCGAAGCAGGTTGAGCACCTGTGACTGGATCGAGACGTCGAGCGCGCTGACGGGCTCGTCGCACACGATAAAACGCGGGCGCAGCACAAGGGCGCGGGCGATGCCGATCCTCTGCCGCTGCCCGCCCGAGAACTCGTGCGGGTAACGGCGGATGTGATACTCTTCCAGGCCAACACGGCGCAGCATGTCGAGCACGGCCGCGTGGCGCTCGTGTTTGTCGCGCATGCCATGGATCAACAGGCCCTCACCAACGCTGTCGCCGATAGGCACGCGTGGATCGAGGGACGAGTAAGGGTCCTGGAAAATGATCTGCATCTGGCGGCGCAACGCCTTCAAGTCCGCGGTGCTCGCATCGGCAACGTCTACCCCGTCAAAGATCACGCTGCCGGCGGTCGGCTCGATCAGGCGCAGGATAGTGCGGCCGATGGTGGTCTTGCCACAACCCGACTCACCGACGAGGCCAAGGCACTCGCCATGGTTGACGTGGAAACTGACGTCGTCCACGGCTTTGACCTGGGCACTGACACGGCGCATGAGCCCACTACGCACTGGAAAGTATTTTTTCAGGTTCTTGACGACAATAAAGTCGTGGCCATTGCCCGGAGCGCTTGTGCCTCTACCATTGTTTCCGTTTTCACGTGACATCGCGCCCTCCTATTGGTGCAGCCAGCACCGGACTGTGTGCCGCGGCACCGTGGGCCGCAGCGGTGGTTCCTCTTGCGTGCAGATTTCCAACCCGTGCTCCACACGCGCCCGGCACCTGGGCGCGAATTTACAGCCGGGTGGGAGATCGATCAGGTTGGGCACACTGCCGGGAATGACCTCCAGCCGCTCCTTCACCTGCCCAAGAACGGGCACCGAGCCGATGAGGCCGATGGTGTATGGGTGTAGCGGCGCGTCAAAGAGGGATTCAACGTCCGCCTCCTCTACAATCCGGCCGGCGTACATTACCGCCACGCGTTCACACATTTCGGCGACGATCCCCAGGTCGTGGGTGATGAGGACGATCGAGGTGTTCATCTGCGCGCGCAGATTGCGCAACAGGTCGAGGATCTGGGCCTGGATCGTGACGTCAAGCGCGGTAGTCGGCTCGTCGGCGATGAGCAACTCGGGCATGCAGGCGAGAGCCATGGCAATCATGACACGCTGGGCCATGCCGCCGGACAGCTCGTGTGGGTAGGAATCGACGCGCTTTTGCGGCTCGGGAATGCCGACGGTCTGGAGGAGGTGAACGGCGCGCGCCCGCCCCTCCTCCTTGCCGATCTTTTTGTGGATGTTGAGGACCTCAGAGATCTGGTCACCCACCTTGAAAACAGGGTTAAGGCACGACGTTGGCTGCTGAAAGATCATCGAGATACGCTCCCCGCGGATGCGCATCATGTCCGACTCGGCCACCTTCAGCAGGTCCTCTCCCTCGAACAGGATCTCACCGTCGACGATCTTGCCGGGCACGCCCACCAGCCGCATCACAGAAAAGGAAGTGACGCTCTTGCCGCAGCCCGATTCGCCGACCAGGCCCATGACTTCACCACGCCTGACGTACAGATCGACGCCATCTACGGCCTTAACCACGCCGTCTTCGGTATAAAAATAAGTCTTGAGGCCACGGACGTCGAGGATTCGATTATTTTCATAGAGTAGGTTGTCGTCTGTCACGCTTCACCTCACTTGGGGCATGTAGTAGCCCAGTTCCTGAAGAGCGCGGCGGATCGGCTCGACGGTGTGGAGCAGGGGCGCGTTCGACCAGTATTTCCCCTCGTTTCCGAGGAGCACCAGCGGCTGATCCGAGTGCCGGCCGGTGATCGGAATGAGCATCTGCGTCGGCTCTCCGATGGCATAGGGTGCGTCGAGCAGCGCCGGCGGGTCAAAAAAGACCTCGACGGTGATGTAGCGGCTGTAGGCATCGAGCAGGGAGGCGTCGGAGAAGCCGATGCCCGATGGTCTGTCGATACCCTGCTCCAGCGCTGCCTGGACCGCCGAGGAGAGTTGGTCAAAGCCCTCCTGGCCAGGGCGCAGGTCGGTGAGCTTGCCCTCGTGGTGGTAGATGACGAAACGCACGGGATGGGCTTCGACCCGCCTCAGGAACCAGAGAGGGTCCTGCGCCGTTACGCTGAGGGTGCCATAGACGATAACGGCGATCCAGGCAGCGACGACGAGGATCATTTTGAGCGGCTGTGTGCGGACTCGATCAGTCGGCGTGGTCATGTTCGTTCGCTCCGCCCTACATCTTGAGCCGTGGATCGAGCGCGTCACGCAGCCCGTCACCGATAAAGTTAATGGCCAGCACGGTGATAAAGATGCAAAAGCCTGGTGACAGCGCCTGCGTGAAGAGAAAGTCGAGCGGCGAGTTGCGCGCCTCGTTCAGCATATTTCCCCACGTGGGCACCGGCGGCATGACGCCAAAGCCGAGGAAGGAGAGGGTCGACTCGGCAATGACGACGTAGCCAAAGCCGAGAGTAGCGGCGACGATGATCGGCGCCAGCGAGTTGGGCACCAGGTGGCGCAGGATGATACGCCCCTTGCTTGCGCCAAGCGCCCGGCTGGCGTCGATGAAATCCTGGCTACGGAGTGTGAGCACCGAGCCACGCACCAGCCGCGCGTTGCCCATCCAGCCAAAGAGGATGAGTACAAAGATAATGATCACGACACTGAGCGAGGAACCGAGGAAGGCCTGGAGCGACGAGTATTGGCGCAGGCTGCTCGACAGGACGAGCAATGTGGGCAAAAAGGGGAGTGTGAGCATGACGTCGGTGATGCGCATGAGCACCGAGTCGACGGCGCCACCAAAGGCGCCAGCGG